>JADGQZ010000001.1 GCA_017881345.1 Myxococcaceae bacterium
GGACCTGATGGAGCGTGACCGTTGGATCGACCCACCGGCCGCCATCGACCTCGGACTCATCTCCAAGGTCATCAGCAACCGCAAGGACCTGGACACGATCCTGCAGCGGACGCACTGAGCGGCGCCCCCGGCGGGTCCGCCCTACCCTGCCAGCCCCTCGAGGTACGTCACGTAGCTGTTCACCGCCCCGTCGAGGCCCGCGACCTTCGGGTTGCTGGCCTCGATGACCAGGTACTCGTCCGGGGCGTGCGCTCCCGATCCGTGCCCCAGCCCGTAGTGGCCCGCCGGCAGCCCGAGCGGTTTCCCGGTGAAGAGGTAGCCCGGCCACGATCCGGCGTTCCTCGGCCACGTCAGCGGGTCGAGCCCGGCGCGCCGGTACGCCCGGTCGAGCGTCCGGACGAACTCCGAGTCCGGCGAGGTGGTGGTCGGGTCGTAGCCGCCGGTCATGTTCACCTCCAGGTCGCCGAAGCCCCGCTTCTCCAGATGCGTCTTCAGCGCCGCGAGCGCGCCCTGCGCGGTCATGTCCGGCACGAGCCGGAGGTCGAGCTTGGCCACCGCCTTCGACGGCAGCATCGTCTTGCCTCCGGGCCCGGTGTACCCGCCGATGATGCCCTCGATGTTCACCGTGGGCCGGCTGCACAGCCGCTGGAGCGCGTGCTCCCAGTCCACGTCGCGGATCCACCGGGTCGCCCCGAGGAGCTCCTTGGCCTTCGCCTCGCTCATCCGCTTCGCGGCGCGCTGGACCATCTGGATCTCCGCGGCGGAGATCGGGCGAGCGGCATCGGCGAAACCGTCGATGGCCGGCTCGGCGCCGTCGGGCGTGACGAGCGAGGCCAGCGCCTGCACCAGGTGGAACGGCGGGCTGTCGAGCCGGGCCCGGTTCGCCGAGTGCACGTCCTTGGATGGGCCACGGCCCCAGCGCGCCCCGCTCACCACCAGCTCGAGCTCGATGACGCCCTTGGCCCCGAAGCTGATGGTGACCTCGCCGTCGGGGTCCTGCGAGGCGCTGGGCATGAAGATGCCGATCGACCTCGCCAGGGCAGCGGCGATGTCCGGTCGACGGACCACCTCGCCGAAGTGCGGTGAGCCGATCTCCTCCTCACCCTCGGCCACCAGGACAAGGTTCACCGGCAGCTTCCGCTTCCCGGTCCGGTAGGCATGCAGCGCCGAGAGGAACGCGGACTCGGGGCCCTTCTGGTTCACCGCCCCACGGCCGACGAGAACCTTGCCGAAGCCGGGCTTGTCCACCAGCCGGCCCTCGAACGGGGGCGAGCTCCACTCCGCAGGATCGGCCTGCTTCACGTCGTACATGAAGTAGAGCCCGAGCGTCTTCGAGGCCCCGGCGTCGAGCGTGGCAAACACCCCGGGCTTCCCCGTGGTGTCCACCCGGTCCACCTTCTGGAACCCGGCATCCCGGAGCATCTTCATGAAGTACGGCAGCCCGGTGTCGTAACCCCGGTTCTCGGCAGCGATGCAGGGCTCGCGGATCCACCCCTGCAGGCGCTGCACGTTCTCCTCATGGCGGCGGGCGATCTCCGCGCCGAGAGGTCCAGCGGGCGTCGCCGGTGCAGCGCCGAGCGCGATCCGGGGCAACGAGGTGGCGGCCGCCGTTCCGACCGCGGCGCCGAGCACGGTGCGACGAGAGAGCTGGGTCATGAGAGCCCGGCAGTCTCGGGTGGAGGCTCAGTGGCTGTCGAGGAAATCCGGGTGGGCCACCATCACCACCGCCAGCCCGCCGCGCCGTGCCACGTTCACCACCGGCTCCTGCGAGGCCCGCGCGGTGAGGGACAGCCCCTCCTCGGTAGGTGCCAGGCCAAGCACGACGTAGAACGGCTCGAGGTGCACGCCCCCATCGGGTGCGAGCACCGGGAACTCGTGGACCGGAACCTGGATCCGCTGCTGTGCCACCCATCCGTCGGGCTCGGCCATCGCGCGGTCCACGGCGCGCTCCCACGCCCCCTGGGTCTGCTCGGCGCCGATGCAGACCCCGGTACCGCCGTAGCCGCGGTTCGGCTTGAGCACCAGGAGCTCTCGCTCCGAGCGGACGAACTCCGGCAGGTGGCCCACGCTGCCATCGGCCAGCTCGGTGCGGCGCCCCCGGACGAGCCGCGTCCAGGGAACGTGGCGGCGGAAGACCTGACGCTCCCCGGGGGTGAAGTGCCGGCGGACCAGCGCGGGATCGGTGAACACCTCCCACATGCTCTTCTGCTCCAGCTCCGCGGCGATCGACGACACCATCCGGTCCTGGGCCAGGAGCGCTCGCATCGGCGAGACGTCCACGCCGCGCTGGTTGAGCCTTCGCAGCTCCTCCACCGAGTAGTCGCGGTAGGCGAGGTCCACCACCTGGCCGTGGAAGAGGACCTCGTCCCCGTCCAGCACCAGCTCGCTCGGGTCGGCGTGGCAGACCTCCACCCCCAGCCGGCGATGGAGGTGCTCGGCGAGCAGCGTCTGCTCCTCCGGGCCATCCTCGGCCCAGCGAGGCTCGACGAAGCAGAGGCGCCGTCCGGGCCGGCCGAGCGCCTCGAGGTGCTCGAGCATCTGTCCGGCGAGCAGCTCCCGGATGTCCTGCCCGAGCGTCAACCGCAGCGCCGGGTCCCACTGCCGGAGCAGCGGTCCGAGCCGTTGCTCGAGGATCCGCTCGGCCGTCGGCAGCATGTGCAGCCCCCCGATGCCGGTCAGGTTCGGCTCGAGGAACTGGAGGGTGCTCTTCCACTGCGCGCTCTCCAGGAGCACCACCGCGTCGAGCCGTCCGAAGACCGGGTTCGAGCGCGCGTGGAGCGGGGTCCAGCAGTGTCGGATCCAGTCCTCGTCCCCATGGGGAACCGGGAGGGCCGACCGGACATCGGGGTCCACCAGCCACAGCTCGAGCAGGCGGCGGGTCGCATCGTGCAGCGTCAGCGCCGTCGTGTGGAGGTATGCCTCCTGCTCTGGCAGGACGGTGAGCGGCGCCGGGAGGATGGACACCGCCTCCGCGCCGCCGTGGTGCAGGTAGATGAGACGCGCGGCGTGGGCGTCCTCGCCGATCCGGTGGACCACGTCCCGCATCCGCTCCGGCGCGATGCCGAGCAGCGCCGACCGGACCCTGCCGCCCACCTGCCGGCTCAACAATCCGAGCTCCTCTGCCGGCGTCCGCATGGCGGAACGGCCTGGACGCAAGACCGGTGCCCCCGGGGAACTCCGCGCAGTTGCGCCACCGGGGGGCCGCAAGCCTTGCGCCCCGGGCCGGTGCGTCCGTCGCCCGCGGCGGACTTCCGCTCGGCGTATCGGCTGGTCCAAGCTGTCCTCCCCTGATCATGCGGCTCACTCCGGCTCTGCTTTCCTGCGGTGCGGTCGGCCTGGCGGCCTGCGCGCTGATGGGCACCGGGACCCCGCCGCAACCCACCCCGGCTGGCCGGCTGAAGCCCACCTGTGCCGACGTGGAGCTCGACGCCTGCATCGCCGAGGCAGTGACGATCGCGCCGCAGACGCTCTCCGGGCTCGACGGCGCCGAGGTGGCCGCGCTCCAGGGCGACCGGCGCCCGGTGCCGGTCCGCTGCATCCTCCGTGAGACGGGGGCGATCGAGTCGTGCCACGTGCTGGACCCCCGGGGCACGCCGTACGACGAGGCGATCGTCGAGTGGCTCGAGCGGCGGCGCTACGCTCCGGTGACGTACAAGGGCCGGCCGGTGCTCGTGCCGTACACCTTCCTGGTCTCCTTCACCCCGCCTCCGGGCGAGGTGGCGAGGATCTCGGCGGTGCGGATCGAGGTGTTCCGGGCGCTGCTCGGACGGCTGCGCGGACCGGTGGTCGACGGGGGGCTCGCCGCGCGGCCGCTGGTCTGCGTGGGCATCGGGGACGACGTGGCCGACCCTCCCCGCGCCGAGATGGAGGCCCTGGCCCGCGCCGGCGCGCAGGTGGAGCCGGCCTCGAGCTGCTGGGGGCTGATGCAGACCGTGGGCGGGGCAGCGCCCTTCGGGAGCGTGGTGGTCCGTGAGGTCCGGTTTGACCGTCCCGACGTGGCGGAGGTCCGCGCCGAGCTGGGCGTCTCCGGACAGACCCCCGACTTCCTCACCCTCCGGGTGAGCCGACTCGGTGGGCGCTGGCTGGTCGAGGAGCTGCCGGCACGCGCGCCGGACGGGGGCGTGCCGAAGGCGTCGGACGGGGGAGCGCGCTGACCGCGGCCTAAACCCGGGCAGGCCCTCCGGTGTGGATCGAGGCACACCCGTTTCCGGAGCTCCACATGCGTCGTCCTGTCGTCACCCCCACCGTTCTCCTCGCCCTGGTCGCTCTCGCCGGACTCGGCGCCTCCACTGCGCTCGCCCAGCAGACTCCGGCCACCACCCCCTCCACCCGTCCCTGCGCGGCCGATGTCGCCCGCCTCTGTCCCGGCACCTCCGGGCAAGGCAGCGCTCACCAGTGCCTCCGGCAGAACGCGGACCAGCTCTCGGCCGAGTGCAAGGCCCACATCGAGCTGGCGCGGGAGCACTTCCAGGCGGCTCGCGAGGCCTGTCAGGCTGATGCTTCCAAGTTTTGCGCCGACATGAAGCCCGGGCATGGTCGCATCGTGGCCTGCCTCTCCCAGCACAGCGGCGAGCTCAGCGACGCCTGCAAGGCGCAGCTCCCCGCGCCCAGGCCCTGAGCGGCCCTCCTCCGCGTCCTCGGCGCATCTCCGATGCGCTCGAGGTCAGTGGGCCACGGAACGTCGAGGTGACCCACCGGGCTGCGGCGGGCCCGGAGGAAGCGCGTAGAACTCGCCCAGCGCGGTCCGGATGCCGCGGGCTGTCCGCGCCGGGGTACGTCCGAGAAGCACCAGCGCATCGGTGCCCACCGGGTCCAGCCAGAGCTCGTACGCCAGCGCAGCGCCGCCGCCGACGAGACCGACCGCCCGCTGCTCTCCGTTGGTCCGGACGAAGAGCCCGTATCCCACCTCCGAGCCCGGCCCCAGCGAGAGCCGTGGCGCCCAGAGCGCGTCGCGCGTGGCGGGCTGGAGCACGGTGCCGGCCCGGAGCGCGTCGATGAGCCGGAACTGATCCTCGAGCGTCGTCGTCCCTTCCGCGCTGTCGGCGCAGGCCGACGTCGGCCCGAGCGAGGTGCCGCCCATTCCGGCCGGAGCGGCCACCCGCCGCACCACGAAGGGCTCGAAGGCCTCGCCCGAGGCCTGGGCCACCAGCCGCTCGACGAGAAGCCACGGGCGATCGTCGTCGGGGTCGACCCGGCTGCCGGGCCCCTGCAGCGGGACCTTCCCGGCCGCGTCCAGCCGGTCGGCGAGGGAAGCACCGGTGGTCGGCGCGAGCCCGGCCGAGTCGGTGAGGAGATTGGCCACCGAGAGCCCGGCGAACGATGTGCCCCTGGCCGACGGAAGCTGGCGGTCCAGGCGGTCCTCGAACCCGAGCGTGCCCTCCTGCACCAGCACGCCCACCGCGATGGCCGCCAGGAGCCGGCGCCCGCTTCCCAGCGGAAGGCAGGTGCTCGGTCCGAACGTCTGGTCGATCTCCGCCTTGCCCCCGTGGACGACGCGCAGCTGCCCCTGGAAGCCGTCGGCGGAGGCGATGCGGTCCACGTCGGAGCGCAGGGCGACCAGCCACTCGTCCCGCCGCTCGGCCTGCGAGCTCGAGGACGCCGGAGGGGCGTGGGAGCACGCCGCCACCAGCGGCAGGAGGACGAGGAGAGGCGCCCGGCCCGCGCTCACTCCCATTCGATGGTGGCGGGGGGCTTGCTCGAGATGTCGTAGACGACGCGGTTGATGCCCCTCACCTCGTTGGTGACGCGGGCCGAGATGCGCGCCAGCACCTCGTGCGGGAGCCGCGCCCAGTCGGCGGTCATGCCGTCGACGCTGGTCACCGCCCGGACCACGGCGGTGGACTCGTACGTGCGCTCGTCCCCCATCACCCCCACGCTCGAGACCGGGAGCAGCACCGCGAAGGCCTGCCACACCTCACCGTAGAGACCGGCGGCCCGGATCTCCTCCTGGACGATGACGTCCGCCTTCCGGACGAGATCGAGCCGCTCCTCGGTCACCTCGCCCAGGACGCGGATCGCGAGCCCGGGGCCGGGGAACGGGTGGCGCATCAGCATGGCCTCGGGCAGCCCCAGCTCGCGGCCGAGCGCCCGGACCTCGTCCTTGAACAGCTCGCGCAGCGGCTCGACGAGGCGGAGCTTCATCACCTCGGGCAGCCCGCCCACGTTGTGGTGGCTCTTGATGGTGGCCGACGGGCCCTTGGTGGAGACCGACTCGATGACGTCCGGGTACAGCGTGCCCTGGGCGAGGAAGTCCGCGCCCTGGATGTCGCGCGCCGCCTCCTCGAAGACGGCGATGAACTCGCGACCGATGATCTTCCGCTTCTTCTCCGGATCCGTGACCCCGGCGAGCCGGTCGAGGAAGCGCTTCCGGGCATCCACCGTCCGCAGCGGGACGTGGAAGCGGCCCTCGAAGAGCTGCTCCACCTGCGCGCGCTCGCCGGAGCGCAGCACCCCGTTGTCGACGAAGATGCAGGTCAGCCGGTCACCGATGGCGCGGTGGATGAGGAGCGCGGCCACCGAGCTGTCCACGCCGCCCGAGAGCGCGCAGATGACCCTGCCCTGCCCCACCTTGCTGCGGATGGACTCGACGGCCTCCTCGGCGAAGCCCTTCATCGTCCACGCACCCGAGAGCTTGCAGACGTCGAAGAGGAAGGCCCGGTACATGTCCTTGCCCCGCGGGGTGTGAACCACCTCGGGATGGAACTGCAGGCCGAAGATGGGACGCTCGCGGTGCGCGGTGGCCGCCAGCGGAGCGTTGGCGGTGCGGGCGATGGCCTCGAAGCCGGGGGGGAGCATGTCCACCCGGTCGCCATGGCTCATCCACACCTCGCAGGTGCTGCCCTTCACGAACGGGGCGAGCGGGCCCCTGCTCTCCAGCACCTCGACGACCGCGGGACCGAACTCACGGTGCGCGCTGCGGTCCACCCGGCCGCCCAGCATCTTGGCGATGAGCTGCAGGCCGTAGCAGATGCCCAGCACCGGGACGCCCAGGTCGAACACCCCGGCGGCGGGCATCGGCGCTCCCTCGGCCTCGACCGACATCGGGCCACCGGAGAGGATGATGCCCTTCGGCGCGAAGGCCTTGATGTCCGCCAGCGGCAGGTCTGGGCGATGGATCTCGCAGTACACGCCCAGCTCGCGGACCCGGCGGGCGATGAGCTGGGTGTACTGGCTGCCGAAATCGAGGATGAGGACCTTCTCGTCGTGGATGTGCACGTGCGCTCTTTCGTCTCGCCTGGCGACCGTTACTCCATGCGGTAGTTCGGCGCCTCCTCGGTGATGATGACGTCGTGGACGTGGCTCTCGCGGAGCCCGCTCGGGGTGATGCGGACGAAGCGCGCGTTCTTCCGGAGCTCGTCGATGTTCCTGCAGCCGGTGTAGCCCATGCCGCTCCGGATGCCGCCGAGCATCTGGTACACGTTCATCGCCAGGCTGCCCTTGTAGGGGACGCGGCCCTCGATGCCCTCGGGGACGAGCTTCTGCTCCTCCTCGACGTCGCCCTGGAAGTAGCGCTCCTTGCCGCCGCGCTTCATCGCCCCGAGCGAGCCCATGCCCCGGTAACTCTTGTAGCTGCGCCCCTGGTAGAGGATGACCTCGCCTGGCGCCTCCTCGGTGCCGGCGAAGAGCGAGCCGATCATCACCGTGCTCGCTCCGGCGGCCAGGGCCTTCACGATGTCGCCCGAGTACTTGATGCCCCCGTCGGAGATGATGGGGATGTCGTGGCGGTCCGCCTCGCGGGCACAGTCGTCCACCGCGGTGAGCTGGGGGACGCCGACGCCGGCCACCACGCGGGTGGTGCAGATGCTGCCCGGGCCGATCCCCACCTTCACCGCGTCCACCCCGGCCTCGATCAGCGCCCGGGTGCCCTCGGCGGTGGCCACGTTCCCCGCGACCAGCTCGAACCCGCTGAAGTTCCGCCGGGTGTCACGGACCGCGTCCAGCACCCCGCGCGAGTGGCCGTGGGCGGTGTCCACCACCAGCACGTCGCAACCGGCCTTGAGCAGGGCGCTGATGCGCTGCTCCCGGTCCGGTCCGGCGCCGATGGCCGCCGCACAGAGGAGCCGTCCCTTGCCGTCCTTCGCCGCGTGCGGGTGGGTCCGGGACTTCTCGATGTCCTTGATGGTCATCAGGCCTCGGAGCTCGCCCTGCTCGTCCACCAGGAGGAGCTTCTCGATGCGATTGGCGTGGAGCAGCTCCTGGGCGGCGGCCTTGCTCACGCCCTCGCGGGCGGTGATGAGCTTCCGGGTCATCACCTCCTCGACCTTCTTGTCGAGGTTGGTCTCGAAGCGCACGTCGCGGCTGGTCAGGATGCCCATCAGCTTGCGGCCGCGGGTGACCGGGATGCCGGAGATGCCGTTCTTGCGCATCAGCTCGAACGCGACGTGCAGCGGGGCCTCCGGCTCGACGACCACCGGCTCGCTCACCATGCCGCTCGAGTACTTCTTCACCCGGGCCACCTCGGCGGCCTGGCGCTCGACGGAGAGGTTCTTGTGGAGGACGCCGATGCCGCCCTCCTTCGCCATGGCGATGGCGGTGGCGGACTCGGTGACGGTGTCCATGGCCGCCGAGAGCAGCGGGATGGAGAGACGGAGGTTCCTGGTGAGGCGAGTGCCGAGCTGGACGTCGCGCGGGAGGACGTCGCTCTCGGCCGGCTGGAGCAGCACGTCGTCGAACGTGAGCGCCAGACGGAGGGGGTCGGTCAGCATGACGTTCTATACGCCGCACCCCGGACAAAAGCGAGTGCGGCCGGCCATTCCCGGAGGTTTTCGCGAGTCCTCTCGGGCACTTGCCCCGGCTACTTGTTCAGCTCGCCCGCGGGTTCGCGGAGCACCGCTCCGGGAGGGGGCTTCCTGTCCTCCTCACCGGACTGCTCGCGGAGCTTCTTGGCCAGGCTGAGCTCGCGCCAGCGGTGGATCCCCGCCCAGAGCAGCACGGTGGTGAGGAGCAGGCCCACCGCGATGAGCTGGTAGCGCTTCATCAGCTCGATGACCTGTTGCAGGTGCCGGCCGAAGCGATAGCCGAGCAGCACGAACAGGGGCGCGGAGCCGAGCGCCGCCAGCCCGTCGAAGCAGATGAAGCGGGGGTACGGCATTCCCGCCGAGCCGGCCGTGAAGTAGGTGACCGCGCGGACGCCCGGCATGAAGCGGGCGAGGATGACGATCTTCTCCCCGTGCCGGGCGAAGAGCCCCTCCACCTGGATGCGGCGAGCCGGGGTCACCACCCGGGCGAGCCAGCCGTGCCCGGTCCGGACGCGGCGTCCCACCCGTCTCCCGGCGAGGTAGATGAGCGAATCGCCGATCAGGATTCCGCAAAAGCCGGTCGCCACCATCACCCAGAGGCTGGCGACCCCCTTGTAGACGAGGAACCCTCCCAGGATGAGCGAGATGTCCTCCGGGAGGGGCACGCCCAGCCCACAGGCCACCAGCACGGCGAAGATGGACAGGTAGGCCATCGCCCCGTGGGAACCAAGCAGGAGGGTCTTGAGGATTGCGTCCAAGTGGGTCCGCCCGGGGGGCCCCGGGATCCGGCGACCTTACCACCGCCGGTCCCGGCAACAGGGGTCAAGGACGGGGAAGCAGGGCCTTGAAGGCTTCCCGGTTGGCCTGGAGCCTGGCACCGAACTGGGACACGATTGCCATCAGAAGCTTGAGACACGCCTGGGGCTTCTGGGTCATCAGGCGCTGGAAATCCACGCTCCGCAGCTCCACCGCGGTGACCGGGGTGAGAGCGACGGCGCTGCACAGCCGCTGGCCCTGCTGCACCAGTGCGAGCTCCCCCAGCGAGTCTCCGCGCTGCAGCTCTCCGAGCGGCAGCTCCTCGGCGCCATTGCGCATGGTGATGCCCACCCGGCCGTCGGCGATGATGAACAGGCTCTCGGCGAGCATGTTCTCGACAAACAGCGGGGTCCCGCGCGGATAGGTCCGCTCCACCGAGATGCCGGCGAGGATCTGCAGTCCCGTCTCCGTGAATCCCTTGAAGAGGGCGCAGGTCCTCAGCGCGTCCTGTGGCGGCATTGCCCGCACCTTGTAGCACGCCTCCCCCCCGGGTCAGGGAAAGGCGCCTCGGTTGCAGCGCCGACTCGGGGGGACGGGACGGACTGCCCACCTCCGGCGCTTCCGCTCAGCCGCGGTGGAGCTTTGCGTTCAGGACGTACCCCGCTGCGGACGCAAGGAGCCCTGCACGCTCGGCCTCGGTGAGCGGCCGCTTCACCTTCCCCGGGCTCCCCATGACCATCGAGCCGGAGGGGACGTGGGTGCCCGGGATGAGCAGCGTCCCGGCGGCGATGAAGGAGTCGTCCTCGATGACCACCCCGTTGAGCACGATGGCCCCGATGCCGACGAGCACGCGGTTGCCGATGGTGCATCCGTGGATGACGACGTGGTGGCCCACGGTGACGTCGTCTCCGATGCGGGTGGGGTACGTCCCCTTGTCCACGTGGATCATCGTGAGGTCCTGGATGTTGGTCCGGGACCCGAGCCGGATGGTGTTCACGTCACCGCGGAGCACGGTGTTGTACCAGACCGAGGATTCCTCCCCGATCTCCACGTTGCCGATGACCTGCGCGCCATCGGCGACGAAGACCGAGGCGTGCAGGCGCGGGGTGACTCCCTGGAAGGGACGGATTCTCATCACGCAGCCTCGGTCCTCGGCTGGAGCGGGGGAACGGGAGGAAGGTCCACGATGCTCGACTCGACGCCGAGGAGCGCGCTGGGCGATCCGTGCGTGATGCGGACCCGCGCCCGGGCGCCCACCGGAGCGGTCCCATCGAAGTTGACGGTGCGGTTCTCGGGCGTCCGGCCGAAGTGGCGCGACGGATCGGACCGGGACGGCCCCTCGACCAGCACCTCGACCTCCTGGCCGACCAGCGCTGCGGCGATCTCACCGCTGATGCGTCGCTGCAGCGCGAGGAGCCGGTCGAGCCGCTGGATCTGGAGGTCGTGCGGAACCGGTCCCCACTCCGCCTCCTTGAGGCTGGCCACGGTACGCGGCCGCGCGGAGAAGACGAACGAGAACTGGTTCTCGTAGCGGACCTGCTCGGTGAGGGTGAGCGTGGCCTGGAAGTCGTCCTCGGTCTCCCCGGGAAAGCCCACGATGATGTCCGTGGTGACGGCGATGCCAGGCCGGGCGGCGCGGAGCGCGGCGAGCCGGTCGAGGTACTCGGCCACGGTGTAGTCCCGCTTCATGCGGCGGAGCACGTCGTTGCTCCCGCTCTGGACCGGGAGGTGGAAGTGCGGCGCGATGCGCGGCTCCTGGCGGAAGGCGTCGATCAGCGCGTCCGACAGGTCGTGCGGGTGGCTGGTGGTGAACCGGATCCGCTCGATACCCGGCACCTGGGCCACCCGCAGCAGCAGCTCGGCAAAGCAGATGCCGCCCCGGTACGAGTTGACGTTCTGGCCGATGAGCGTCACCTCGCGGACCCCCACCCCGGTGAGCGACGCGACCTCCTCGAGCACCTCGACGAAGGGCCGGCTCACCTCGCGCCCGCGGGTGTGGGGGACGACGCAGAAGCTGCAGACGTTGTCGCAGCCCTTCATCACGGTGACGAACTCGCTCACCTTCCCGGCCGAGCTCCCCGGGTCGGCGCGGGGGAAGACGTACTCCTCGGAGTCGACCCAGGCGGTCTCGGACACGCGGACCCGGTCCGAGATGACGCGGGTCACCAGCTCGGGCAGCTTGCCGATGGCGTCAGGGCCGAAGACGAAGTCCAGGTACGGGACCCGGGCCAGCAGCTTGCTCTTCTCCTGCTGCGCGACGCACCCGCCGACGGCAAGGAGCGCCCCGCGCTGCGTCTTCACCGCCCGGTAGCGCCCGAGGGCCGAGAGCATCTTGTCCTCGGCCTTCTCCCGGATGGCGCAGGTGTTGAGGATGATGAGGTCGGCCTGGTCCGCCACCGCCGTCGGCCGGTAGCCGATGGTGGCCAGCGCCTCGCCCATGCGGAGCGAGTCGTTGACGTTCATCTGGCAGCCGAAGGTGTGGATGTAGAATCTTCCCCCTCGGGCGGTGTGGGCGCTCACGACCTCCGCAGTTACGTTGGCTTGACGGTTCTCGTCAACCCGAGCGGCAACCCAGCAACTCAAGTGGCGCAGCAAACCCGGTCGTCCGGTACGTGTAGTGGTACGAGGCTGGACCCTTCGCAGCCCAAAGCGCCTCGTGCTGTTCGAGCGAGGTCGTGCAGGCCGAGAGCAGCGCCAGCAGTCCTGCAAGCATGGAAACTCTCATCGCCTCCCCCAAGGTCGCGGCTTGCCGAAGCCTAGCCGTTCACGGCGATCCCGACGTGCGTGCC
>JADGQZ010000085.1 GCA_017881345.1 Myxococcaceae bacterium
CGCCCAGGCCATCGCCGACCACTACCTGCCGCGCGGTGCCTCCGACCCCGTGCCCGCCGACGACCCGGGCGCCCTGGTGGGCATGGCGGACCGCCTGGACACGCTCGCCGGGCTCTTCGCGCTCGGCAAGCCGCCCAGCGCCTCGGCCGATCCGTTCGGGCTCCGCCGGGCCTGCCTCGGCGTGGTCCACCTCGTGCTCGGGCGGGGTTATCGTCTCTCGATCGGCGAGGCGGTGGACCACGCGCTCGAGGCCGTGGGGAAGAAGCTGGGGCTCGGAGCGGCGCAGCTCGCCGAGGCGCGCGCCCTCTTGCTCGACTTCTTCCGCGGGCGGCTGAAGGCGCTCTGGGCGGACCGCGCCCGCGCCGACGTGGTGGAGGCGGTGCTCGCGGCCGGGTTCGACGACCTGCACTCGGCCCGGGCCCGGCTGGACGCCTTCGCCCAGGTGGTGGGCGCGCCCGATTTCACCCCCCTGGCCATCGCGTTCAAGCGGGTGGCCAACATCGTCGAGAAGCAGGGGAGGGACGTCTCGGTCCAGGCCGCCGACCCGCGGCTCTTCCAGGAGGCCACCGAGACCGCGCTGGCCGAGTCCGCCCGTCGTGCCGCCGCCGAGGTGCACCGGGCCCTGGCGGCGGATGACGCCCCCGCCGCGCTGGCCGCCGCCCGGGCGCTGAAGGGGCCCGTGGACGCCTTCTTCGACAAGGTCCTGGTGATGACCGACGACCGCACCGTGCGCGACAACCGGGTTCGCCTGCTCCGCGAGGTGGCCCAGGTCTTCGCCCCCCTCGCCGACCTGGCCCGCATCCAGGCCGAGAGCGGAGGCACGGCATGACCGGGCTCTTCCTCGCCCTCCTGGTTGCAGCGCCCCCGGCGCTGGAGGCGGAGATCGACAGCCAGACGCGCGAGGACGACGAGCTGCCGCCCTCGTCCATCCAGCCCTACACCCCCCACTTCGACGGGAAGACGCTGCCGGCCCTCGTCTGCGGCCCGGGGGTGAAGGACGCCTCGGTGAAGAAGCTCCTGCAGGACGGGACCCGCCTCACCGACAGCAAGGACCCCACGGAGGTGAAGCGCGCGATCCCCAAGCTCCAGCGCGCGCTGGAGCTGGACCCCAGGGCCGGGTGGGCATACCTCATCCTCGGAAGCGCCCACGCCAAGCTGGGCGACCCGGTCTCGGGCACCCGGGCTTACGAGACCTATCTCCTCTCCTGCCGGACGTACCCCAACGCCGACCGGGTACAGCGCATCCTCACCGACTACTGGCGGGCCACCGGTGGAAAGGGCGACCCGTCGCCTCGACGTTGAGGGGAACAAGACGGCCGCTCGCCTGTTCTGGCGTCGCCGCTTGTCCTTGCGACGCCGGGTCGCGGATCTCTAGGATGCGCGCCCTTTTGATGCGCCTCACCCTCCTGACCACCCTGCTGCTCGCGGCGACCGCGTGCAACAAGACGCTCGCCACGCGTCCACCCCTGCCCGGCCGGCTCTACTATCCGACCGGCCTCGCCTTCGTGCCACCGGCCATCGATGGTGGCGTGGGGCGCATCTACGTGGCGAGCTCCAACTTCGACCGCCGCTTCGAGAACGGCTGGGTCACCTCCATCGACCTGTCGGCGGTCCGGTCCCAGGACGGCCGGAGCCTTCCCCCGCCGGGCGGGCTGGTCGCGCCGCCGCCCGATGGCGGATCCGACCAGGGCCGGCCGGTCCAGTTCACCGACCTGGCGACCGACGGAGGCAGCATCGTCCTGACGGACAGCTTCGCCGGCATCGCCACGGTGGACCTGCTCCACAACCGGCTCTTCGTGCCCACCCGGTCCGCCGGAGAGCTGGACGAGCTGGCGGTGATGGAAGTGACTCCGGACGGCGGCCCGGCGCTGAGCTGCTACTTCTCCGGAGGCACCGACTGCACCCTCGACGCGATCCAGGTCGCGCTCGAGCAGACGCCAGGGGCCCGGGGCTACCCCGCCGCCCCGCAGCCGTACAGCGTGACGGTGGCGGACCCACCGCGGGACGAGATCTACATGACGAGCCTTCGTCCGGCGTCGGCCCCGGCCCAGAGCACCCTGAACCTCCAGAACTATCTGCTCACGCTCCACCAGGGCGATCTCGACGCGGCGCGCGCCGCGTATCCGAGTCAGGGGCAGTACATCCCACCGAACTCGGCCTTCAGCCCGATCGGCCGCGGCTCCTCGAACAGCGTCATCGTCGACGACACGTTCCTCTTCATCTCCGGCCGGGTGAGGTTCAACACCGGCGACCCGGACGTGCTGCTCCGGATCGTGGAGCGGGACAGCAAGCTGGTCGCATTCCCCCAGCTGCAGCTGGTCTGGGCGTCGCTCGAGGCCCGCGCGCTCCAGCTGCGCCCGGCGAGCGGAAGCAAGCCGCCGCGGCTCTACCTCGCGGTCCAGTTCCCGTCGGCGCTCATGGTCATCGACATCGGCCAGCCGCCCGCATCGGATCTCCCTCCGGCGGTCACCCTGGTCCGGGGGGTGCCTCTCCCGGAGGGCCCCAACGACGTGCAGCTGATCGACCGGCCGGGCGGTCAAAGTCCCCTGGTGGCGATCACCTGCTACATCGACGGCTCGGTCGTCTTCTACGACGACGACCTCGGACAGATCGCGGCGCTGATCCCCGGCGTCGGCGCGCTGCCCTTCGCGATGTCCGTCGATTCGCGTGGGCCGGACTGGGCCCGCGTCTACGTCAGCAACTTCGGGGACGGGCGGATCGCGGTGATCGACGTCCCGCTCTCCCCGGTCATCGCCGGCGAGAAGTTCTCGCCCCGGCTGCTCGGTCACGTGGGGAGCAAGCAGTACTGCCTCATCAACACCGATCAACCGAACTGCGTGGATACGCTCGAGTGAAGACCCGCCTCGCCCTGCTCCTCGCCGGCGCCGCGACGGCGGCGTGCTCGCAGTCCGGGGTCCCGTCCCCGGCCCGGCTGACGGGCACCAACTCCTCGGCAGTCGCCGGCCCGCTGCTCTTCATCACCAGCACCGGCAGCAACGAGCTCCGGGTGCTCAACCTCGTCCCCCCGTCCGGCCAGCCCCGTGACTTCGTCCGTGCACCGAACCCACTGAACTCGCTGTCGGTCCCGGTGTTGAACTCGCCGGTCGAGCTGGCGGCCCCGACCCGGTACGGTCCCTTTGGCCAGCCGCTGCAGGGGGACTGGGTCTTCGCGCGGGGCGCAGGCAGCTCCGCGGTGTCGATCATCGGGGCGGTGAACTGTCCCCAGCAGCTGCGGGAGTTCGGGCGCGTCGCGCCGCGGCCCGACTCGGTGGTCACCGCGCTCGCCTCGCGACTCACCAGCGACGACCGGGTGGCCCAGCTCTACTTCACCACCTTCGACGGGAACGAGACCACGCTCTGGGAGCTCCTGCTCCCGAACCTTGCCCGCGACCGGACCGCCACCACCGTCCCCGCGACCTCCTGCCCGGCGTATCCCTCCACGCTGCCCTCCTACAGCCTGAAGCCGGTGGGCCTCTTTCCGGGGAAGGTGGTCACCGCGATGGTGGCCCTTCCCACGGTCCAGCACCCGGGCGCACCGCCGGACGCCGAGGAGAAGCGGCTGGTCGTCGCCTCCCGGTTGATGGCCGAGCCCCCGGCGCTCCCCGGCACCATGACCGAGCTGGGGGAGATCCAGGTCGTGGCGCCGCTCGAGTCGGCACTGCTCATCGACCCGATCCAGGGCGTGTTCAACTCGAACACCACCGTCGCCGAGAGCTTCCCGATCAAGCGCATGGTCACCCACGGGAACGTGGTGAACCTCGTCCACGCGGACGGGGGGACGATCACCATCGACATCGATGGAGGGGTGGTGGGGGCCATCGCCGACGTGGTGATGGACGCCGGTACCCGGATCTTCGCCGTCATGGACGAGGCCTCGTGCGGCGGGACCGCGGACTGCGTGGGAGTGCTGGCGGTCGACCTCGACCGGACCACTCCCCTCCAGGCCACGGTGCTCCCCGACGGCGGGGCGGTCCCCGACGGTGGGACGGTCCCCCGGGTGCGCTACCCGGTCGCGATCGACGGGTTCGACAACCTGCGGGATCTGCTCGACGACTCGGGCAATCCCTTCCGGAACGATGGCGGCATCGGGAACATCCAGGTCCCCGACACCTTCTACCGTGCGCCGGCCACCTTCCCCGACGGCGGCCCTCGCGATAGCAACCGGATGCTCGTCATTCGCTTCGGCAACAACACCGCGGTGGGCATCGTGCAGGACGTGGTCGTCGAGGCGGCCGGCCGGGCGCTGTACTTCGACGGATTCCCGCGTCAATACGGGCTGCTCGGTCACGTCACCATCACCGGCTTCGGCAACAGCATCCCCGCCGCGCAGATCTTCGCCTTCGACGGGATGACGCTGCGGCAGCTCAACTACTCCCCCAACGTCCCCACGATCGTGAGCCAGCAGAGCCTCTTCGGTAACGGCAGCCAGGCCAGCTTCCAGGGGGGGCCGCAGAACGTCCAGATCGGGCTCGGGATCTGGCCGTACAGCGAGCTCGTGGCCGTCCAGTACGAGGGGATCGTCAGCGGCATCGTCAACGAGCCGCTCGATGCCGGGCTGGGCGCCCCCCGGGACGGAGTCTGGCCGCTGTCGATCAACAGCCGCACCGCGGTGGAGAAGGGCTACGTGCAGCCGGGAGACATCGTCGTGCCGGTGGACGGCACCAACACCGAGTGCCAGTACGCGTTCCCGATCCTCCCCGGCGAGGATGGGGGGCTGCTCGACCTTTCCGGGGGAGCGGGAGCCTTCCTCCACACCCGGGAGCAGGCGCTGGCCAGCGTCATCGACGGGGGTCTCCTCGACGGCGGCGGGGTGCTCGTCCTCTCCGACGGGACCACGCCGACCATCGCGAGCTGCCCGCCGATGCTCTCGTTCAACGTGCGGAGCAGCGGTCTGGCGCCGCAGTCCTTCACCGTGACCGGGACCTTCTCCGGGTGGCTGGGCCGGCTGGCCACGCCCCCACAGGTGCCGGGCGGCTCGAGCCTGTTCCAGGTTGGCGAGAACAGCACGCCGACGTTCGTCCGGTTCTGGAGACCGAGCGTCGACGCCGGCACGTCGGCGACCGAGCTCAGCAAGGTGGGCTTCAGCTTCGAGCTGGACTACCTGATTCCGTACGTGGACCCGGTCACGGGGCAGGCCGGGTTCGACGCCGGGGTAGACCCGCTCCTGACCGGGGGTGACATCTACGGGCTACGTGGGTCGGGCTACACCATCAACTTCCTCAACGGCTACACCCCGGCCTCGGTCGCTCTGTCCCCCACCTCCCTCCAGGTGCAGGGGCTGAACCTGCCCGGAGCGCTGTCGCTCTACCAGCCGCAGATCTACCCCACCCTGGATGCCGCGGGGGCAGAGCGGATCTTCGTGCTCTACCCGGGGGGGAATCTCATCGTCGACTTCTCGCCCACCACGGTCTCCTACAGCATCCCCGACACGGCTTACGACATCGGGGTGCACTACTGATCGTGGTAGCCTCCCGAGGCGTGCGCGCCATGGGTGACCTGAATCCGCCACATCCCGTCCGCAAGGTGGCCATCCCCGACCACCTCTGGGACGCCTTCGAGGAGATGGCGGAGCAGATGGGGACCGAACGGGATGGCCTCATCAACCAGGCCCTCTTCATGTTCGCCCGGCTGAACGGGTTCCTCGAGGGAGTCGGCAGCCGGAAGGCTCCCGAAGCTCCGCCGCCCACGCCGGCCAAGCGGGGGGCCGCCCCGGCCCGGACCGCAGCGCTGCGCACCACCAGCCCCGCCGACGCGATCGCCCCCACCATCGGGACCCCGGTGCTTGGCAAGGACGATCTCGACGATCTCGCCTCGCTGGGCGAGGTGGACACCGGCGCACCCGACGGCACGCCTGGAGATCCGCTGGACATCCTCGATCGCCCCCTGGACGACGAGTCGGGCTCCGGCGGCCAGCTCTACCTGGTGGCCGAGAACGGGACCCTGGATCGGATCGGCAAGGACCGGTTCGTCATCGGTCGGGGCAAGCACTGCGACTTCATCATCAACTCCGGCAAGGTGAGCCGGGAGCACGCGGTGATCGTCCAGGACGAGGGGGCCTACTTCATCGAGGACCTCGGCTCGTCGAACGGCACCTGGTTCAACAAGCAGCGGATCAAGCGCAAGCAGGTGGAGGACGGCGACGAGTTCTTCATCTGCAACGAGAAGATCAAGCTCGTGCTGCGGTAGGGTGCCGCCCGAGTCCGGCCGCGCGTGCGCGCGGGTCGGCCCGAGGCCATGCCCAGCTCCCGTCCCGTCCTGACGCTCATCGACGCGTCGGGTTTCGTCTTCCGCGCCTACCACGCCATCGCCAACCTGAGCACCAGCCGGGGCGTGCCCACCAACGCGGTCTACGGCTTCACCCGCATGCTCCTGAAGACGCTGCGGGAGATGAACCCCACCCACGTGGCGCTGGCCTTCGACAAGGAGAGCCGCACCGGGCGCCAGGAGATCGACCCCACCTACAAGGCCAACCGTGAGGGCCCCCCGCCGGATCTCCCTCACCAGTTCACGCTGGTGCGCCAGGTGCTCGATGCGCTGCGGGTGCCGGTGCTCGAGTTCGCGGGGTGGGAGGCAGACGACGTCATCGGCACCCTGGCGCTGGCGGCCAAGGCGCAGGGCTACGACGTCCATGTCGTGACCGGCGACAAGGACTTCATGCAGCTGGTGGACGACCGGGTCAGCCTCTACGACCCGATGCTCGACCGGCACACCGGCCCCCGCGAGGTGAAGGAGCGGCTGGGCATCGCGCCCGGGCAGATGCGCGACTACCTCGCCCTGGTCGGTGACCCCATCGACAACGTGCCCAAGGTGCCGGGCATCGGCCCGAAGACCGCGGCCGAGCTCATCCAGCAGTTCGGGGACGTGGAGACCTTGCTCGCCCGGCTGGACGAGGTGAAGAAGCCGAAGATCCGCGAGGCCATCGCCGAGCACCGCGAGAGCATGCTCCGCGCCAAGCAGCTGGTGACGTTCCGCACCGATCTCCCGGTCGAGACCGACGTCTCCCGCTTCGCCCGCCAGCCCATCGACGGGGAGAAGGCGAGGGCGCTCTTCACCGAGCTCGAGTTCTACAAGCTGCTTCAGGAGATGCCCCCCAGCCCGGATGCCGCTGCGGTGCGCCCGATGGGGAAGACCGGGGTGGTGGCCGACCGCGAGGCGCTGGCCGCCCTGGTCGAGGCGATCCGCGCGCACGGCCGGCTGGCCCTGGTCCCCGCGCACGACGGCCATCCGGCCACCGCGCCGCTGGTCGGCCTCGGCGTCGCAGCCGGGGACACCGCGGCCTACGTCTCGCTCCAGCACCACGCGCTCGGCGCCCGGCGGCTGTCGGTGGAGGACCTGCGGGTCGTCCTCGGTCCGGTGCTGGCCGATCCGCGGGTGGAGAAGGACGCCCACGATGCCAAGGCGCTGTCCCTGCTCTTGCTCGGCCTGGGCCTCGAGCTCCGGGGACTCGGTGCGGACGTCGAGCTGCTCTCCTATCTCCTCAACGCCTCCCGCCGCGAGCACGCCCTGGCGGACCTCGCCCGGGAGCGGCTCCACCTCGAGCTCCCGGTGCCCTACGACGCCGCGGCGGCGCGTCGCGCGGGCAGCGGGCTCGCCGACCGGCCCCCGGAGGAGGTGGCCGAGGCGTTCGGGCAGCGGGCGCAGGCGGTGGAACGGCTCGCCCCGGGCCTGTGGCGGGACATCGAGTCGGCCCGGCTGACCGGGCTCGCCCGCGAGCTGGAGCTGCCGCTGGTCCCGGTGCTGACCCGGATGGAGCGCCACGGCATCAAGGTGGACCTGGCCGTGCTCGCCGAGCTGTCGCGCGACGTGGACGCGCAGTGCCTCAGCTTCGAGGCGCAGCTGCACTCGCTGGCCGGCAGGGTGTTCAACGTCAACAGCAATGCCCAGCTGGCGCAGGTGCTCTACACGGACCTCGCGCTCCCGGTCCTCAAGAAGGGGAAGACCGGGCCGTCCACCGACGCCGAGGTGCTGGAGAAGCTCGCCGAGAAGCACCCGCTCCCCCGCGCGCTGCTGGAGTACCGGACGCTCAGCAAGCTGAAGTCGACGTACCTCGACGCGCTCGTCCCGCTGGTCGCCGTGGACGGGCGCCTCCACACCACCTTTCACCAGGCGGCCACCGCAACGGGCCGGCTGTCCAGCTCCGATCCGAATCTCCAGAACATCCCGGTGCGCACGGAGGTGGGACGGGCCATCCGCCGGGCCTTCGTGGCGGAGCCCGGGTGGAAGCTGGTCTCGGCGGACTACAGCCAGATCGAGCTGCGCATCCTGGCGCACGTCTCCGAGGATCCGGGCCTGCTCTCGGCGTTCCAGGCGCGAGAGGACGTGCACCAGCGCACCGCGGCCGAGGTGTTCGGGGTGAGCCCGGGCGAGGTCACCGCCGACCAGCGGCGCGTGGCGAAGATGGTGAACTTCGGCATCGCCTACGGGCTGTCACCGCACGGGCTGTCGACCCGCCTCGACATCCCTCACGAGGAGGCGGCGTCGATCATCGACCGCTACTTCGCCCGATACGTCGGCATCCGTCGCTACCTCGAGGAGACGGTGGAGCGGGCACGGCGCACCGGCAGCGTGGAGACGCTCTTCGGCCGCCGGCGGTTGATGGACGATCTGCACTCGAGCAACCGCGCCACCGCGCAGGCCGCGGAGCGGGCGGCGATCAACATGCCCATCCAGGGCACCGCCGCGGACCTGATCAAGATGGCGATGCTCCGCATCGACCACCGGCTGGCCGAGAGCGGGCTCCGGACGCGGATGCTGCTCCAGGTCCACGACGAGCTGCTCTTCGAGGCGCCCGTGGAAGAGGTCGAGCGTGCGGTGGACCTCGCCCGGACGTCCATGATGGGAGTCGCCCAGCTGCGGGTTCCGCTGGACGTCGAGGTGGGTGTCGGTCTGAGCTGGGCCGACGCGCACTAGGGCGAGCGAACGTCTCGGCCCGGTCAACACACACCCGGGGAGGCCTGCGGTCCGCTCCTGGTGTAGAGTCCCACACCCGGACGAACTGATGGCGGATCGACTCAAGGCCACGGAGCCCGTCAGCCCGGCCGGACTGCTCAGCGGCCTGACGGACAAGCTGCAGGAGCTCGAGTCGGCCGTGCTGCGCCAGGCGGAGCGCTTCAGCGCGGTGCTGGAGATCGCGACCCTGCTGTCCTCGGTCCGCGATGTGGACGCCCTGCTCAGGACGGTGATGGACCGGCTGAGCTCGCTGCTCCAGGCCGAGGCCGCCACGCTGTTCATGCTCGACGCCGAGAAGCAGGAGCTGTGGAGCCGGGTGCTCCGGGGCGGCGGGCTGGACGAGATCCGGCTGCCGCTGGGGACGGGGATCGCCGGGCACGTGATGGCCACCGGGCAGAGCCTGCTGCTCGGGGACGCGTACACCGACTCGCACTTCCACCCCAACATCGACCGGATGAGCGGCTTCGTCACCAAGTCGATGATCGCCGTGCCGCTGAAGCACGTGAGCGGACGCATCCTCGGCGTGGTGGAGGTGCTGAACCGCAAGACCAACGTCTTCACCGCCGAGGACCTGGCCCTGGTGGAGGCGGTCGCGACGCAGATCGCGGCGGTGCTGGACAACGTCCTGCTCTACGAGGAGCTCCGCGCCCAGAACGAGGCGCTCCGCAAGGCCAAGTCCGATCTGTCGAACGCGCTCGACGACCTGGACCTCCTCTTCGAGACCGAGAAGGCGGTTTCCTCGGCCGAGAAGCAGAGCGACCTGATGGACATCATCCTCGCCCGCGTGGCGCCAACGGTCGGGGCGACGTCGGCGGCCATCTTCCTCGCCGATCCGGGAGAGCAGCAGGGCGCGCTGTACTTCAAGAGCATCGGGGACGAGAACTCCGAGTCCCTGATGACGCTGAAGACGAAGCCGGGGCAGGGCATCGTCGGACACGTCGCGCGGACCGGCGAGATCGTCCGGGTGGTGCACGCCGCCGACCACCCGGCGCACGATCCGAGCATCTCCTCCCGGCTCGACATCCGGGCCGACGCGGTCCTCTGCGTGCCGATCACCGTGGACGAGACGGTGGTCGGCTCGCTCGCGCTCCTGAACAAGCCCTCGTCCTTCACCGAGAGCGACGAGCGGCTGGCGACGCTCATCGCCGGGCAGGCGGGCCGGTCGATCAAGGTGCGCCGGAACCGCGACGAGGCCGAGCAGCGGGAGCGGCTCGTGGCGATCGGGCAGATGCTCTCCGGCGTGGTGCACGACTTCCGCACGCCGCTCACGGTCATCAGCGGGTACACCGAGCTCATGGCCACCGAGCCGGACGAGCAGCAGCGGCTCCAGTACGCGGCGGTGGTGGACAAGCAGTTCGAGCACCTGAACGCCATGATGCGCGAGACGCTGGCCTTCGCCCGGGGCGAGCGCGAGCTCCTGATCCGCAAGGTGTACCTCCAGAAGTTCGCCAGCGAGACGGAGGCCTACCTCCGCCAGGAGTTCAAGAAGAGCCCCGTCCGCCTCTCGGTCGTTCCGCGCTACACCGGCCCGGCCCGGTTCGACGAGGGCAAGCTGCGGCGGGTGGTGTTCAACCTCGCGCGCAACGCGGTGGAGGCCATGCCCACCGGCGGCAACTTCCTCTTCAGCATCGACCGCGAGGCGGACGACCTGGTGCTCCGGTTCGAGGACGACGGCCCCGGACTCCCCCCGGAGATCGCCGATCGGGTCTTCGATCCGTTCGCGACCGCAGGACGCCCCGAGGGCACGGGGCTGGGCCTGTCCATCGTCAAGCAGATCGCCGACGAGCACGGCGGCTCGGTGAAGGTCGAGAGCGCGCCGGGCAAGGGCACGCGGTTCGAGTTCAAGATTCCGGTCGGCCTCGCGGCCTAGTCAACCCGCAGGGGTTCCCAGGGCGGAGGTGCCGCCGAGGGTGCGAAAGCCCGCGCTGAGCGAGCGCTCCCGCCGCCTCGCGACGCCCCGGGAAGTCAGCCCTGGAGCCCGAGACGGGCGCGGACCTCGGCGGCCGCCAGCCCCTCGATGCGGAGCCGCTTGCTGCGCCCGTGCTCGCCGGAGACCAGGGTGACCGCGCGGCGGGGGAGGTCGAGTGCGCTGGCGATCAGCTCGAGGATCGCATCGTTCGCCGCGCCCTCCACGGGTGGCGCGCTGACTCGCACCTCGAGCGCGCCTTCGCGGATCTCACCGATGCCGGGCCTCGACGCGCGCGGCTTCGCCCTCACCGACAGCTCGACACCGCCGGGAACTTCCCGGACCGGATCCGCTACGGTGCGCCTGCCTTCTTCGGGGCGAGGAACGAGACGTTGTCGTCCACGCGGACCGGCGCCTCGACGTCGGGCGGGGCGACTGCCTCGATCAGCTTGAGGTGACCGGAGACCAGCGAGCGCAGCTCGGACTCGAAGCGCGCCCGCTGCCGCTTCAGCTCGTTGATGTCATCCACCACCTGGACCAGCTTCTGGTGCGCGGCGTGGACGATCTTCTCGGACTGGAGCTCCGCCTCGGCGACGACGATCTCCGCCTCCTTCTTCGCCGCGTCGCGGAGGTCCTCCGAGACACGCTGGGCGGTGACCAGTGTCTGCTGAAGGGCGCGCTCACGCTCCAGGTGGCGCTCCAGCTCCACCTGCGTGCGCTTGAGCTCTTCCTTGAGCCCGATGTTCTCCTTCACCACCTCCTCGAACTCCACGGCCAGGAGCTCCAGGAAGCCCTGCACATCACGGGCGGCGTAGCCGCGGAAGGAGGTCTCGAAGCGCTTCTGCCGGATGTCGAGCGGGGTGAACTTCATGGACCCGAGAGTCTAGCGGAACGCCGGGAGACCCCAAGGAATCGACTTCACGCGCCGCGGAAAGCTCGCGTCCAGCCATAACAGCGATGTCGCACCTTCAGCGACGTGGGGGCGGGCCGTCCGGGTCGGGTTTGGGCTCATCCGTCCCGGGGACCAGCGGGGTCCAGCCCGGAGCGTCGCTCGCCGGAAACGACTCCTCCGACGCCTCGTCCACCTCCTGGTCCTGGTGGACGTGACGCTCGGGAGTGGGGCGTTCGGGGGCAGGGGTGGGGCTGGGCATGGGTCCGCTCCTCGGACCATGCATGCTCCCGGAGACGCCCGGGTGCAACGGCTAGAACTGCCAGCCGGCGATGACGAACAGCCGGACCAGCGGGTCCGCAGAGAAGAGGCCGAACAGCGCGGTGGCGGTGAGCTTCAGGCCGGCCGGGCGGTACGTGAGGAGCACGTTCGGGCCGACGAAGGCCGACGCGTAGAACGTCGGCGTACCGTGCTGGTCCACACCGCCCTTGAGCTCCGCCCCGAGCCGCATCACGTCCTTGATCACCGGCCAGCTGGCCGACGCCGTCGCCCCGAACTCCCCGTCGAACCCCTCGGCGTACGAGGCCTTGAAGTAGTCGACGTTGCCCTCGGCGTAGAGGTTGGCCGCCCAGAGGCCGGTCGGGCCCAGGTCACCGCCCACGAGCAGGCGGACCTCGGCGCGGTCCTGCTGGCCCTTCCGCGGGTACCACTCGAGGTACAGCACCGGGTTCCAGGAGATCTCGTTGTACTCGGCCGCGAACGCGTACCGGATCTCGAACTGGTTGCCGTCGATGTTGAACTGGCCCTGGCTGAGACTGAAGTCCTGGTACAGGTCGAGCTGGATGTGGCGAGTGAGGCCAATCTCGATCTCCAGCTTCAGCAACGAGAAGCTGGGCTCGCCGTTCCGGTAGAACTTCTCGTCCCACCACACCTCCACCTCGTACCGCCCCGGGTCCAGCTTCCAGAAGCGCGAGGCCGCGAAGACGCGGTCCTGGGTGGCGATGGGCGACTTCAGCCGCGGAGCGTTGATCGTGGTCTGGTAGTCGGGCGCGCCGAGGCCGGGCCCCGCCGAGTAGCCACCGGTCTCCTGGGCGAGAGCAGACGTGGTGAGGGCGAACGTGCAGAGCAGGGCGAGACGGTTCAGGGGTCCTCCTCCGGGGCGCGAGCCTCAGGAGGCAGCGTCGCGGAGGCTGGACGCCTCGACCATCGGGTGGACACCCGAGTCCCGCGCTCAGAGGAGGCCGCGGCGGACCGCGAAGCGCGCCAGCGCCTGTGCGTCGTGTACGCCCAGCTTGCGCATGAGATTCGTGCGGTGGGTGTCCACCGTCTTCGGCGAGAGGGAGAGCTCGGTGGCGATCTCGCGATTCGTGCGCCCCTCTGCCACCCGGCGCAGCACGAGCCGCTCACGCGGAGTGAGACGCCCCCACTCGTCGTCCTCGGGCTCGGGTCCGTCGGAGAGGCCGCTCTCGGCGGCCGGATCGAGGAAGCGGCGCCCGGCGGCGACCGAGCGGAGCGCGCTCACGAGGTGCTCGATCCCCGCACCCTTCACCACGTAGCCCAGGGCTCCGGCACCCAGCGCCTCGCGCACCGTCGCCCCCTCCTGGTGCATCGAGAGGACGCAGACTCGCGTCCCCGGAGCCTGGATCCGGAGCTGCGTCAGGACCGCGCGTCCGTCCCCGGGCAGGGTCCAGTCGAGCAGCAGCACCTCGGGGTGGTGCTCGAGCACCGCCGCCAGGGTGCCGTCGGCATCGCCGGCCTCGGCGACCAGGTCGAGGTCCGGCTCGGAGGCGAGCACCGCGCGCACGCCCGCCCGCACGACGGCGTGATCGTCCGCCACCACCAGCCGGATCACGCCACCCCTCCGGTGAGGGGAATCCGGACGCGCAGGTGAGAGCGCCCTGGATCCGGCCAGTCCACGGCGCCACCGAGGCCGGCGACGCGCTCGCGGATGGACTGCGAGCTGGCCTGATCCGGAAACCCGCGCCCGTCGTCGTCGAACTCGAGCGAGAGCGAACCGGCCAGCTGGCTCACCCGGACCGAGGCCCGCCCGGCGCCCGCGTGACGGACCGTGTTGTGCAACGCCTCCTGGACGATGCGGTACAGCCCGGCGGCCATCGGGGCCGGCAGCTCCGGCAGCTGCTCGGGCGCCTCCAGCGAGATGTCGACGCCGGTCGCCCGGGAGAAGCTCGCGACGTGCTTGCGGAGCGCGCCGAGCAGCCCCAGCGCCGCGAGCGGGGCAGGAAGGAGCGCGGAGGTGGACCGACGCACCTCCTCGAGCGCCTCGTCCAGGTGGTGCTCGACGCGCGCCGCGTCCTCGGCCGCGAGCCCGCCCTTGCGGAGCGCCAGGAGCTGGAGCCGTGCGGCGGTCAGGGCCTGCCCCGCGCCATCGTGGAGCTCGCGAGCGATGCGCCGCCGCTCCTCGTCCTGCAAGGCCACCCGTCGCTCGGCGAGCAGGGCCGCGATGCGCTCCTCGGCGAGGGCGACGGTGCGGACGGGGAAGAGGAACAGCGAGGTCCCGAGGACCAGCGCGAGCAGCAGGCACCCTCCGAAGAGCCGGAGCGACTCGTGCCAGAGAGGCGTCAGCGGCGCGCCGGCCCAGACCGTGGCCACCGGGACGCCCTCGACGACCACCGGGACCTGGGCCCAGGCGACGGGCGAAGCGGTCGGCCCGCCGAGCGGGACGGCCCGGTTGTCGCGGTCGCGGACGACGAGCGGTGCCCCGAGCAGACCCTCGAGCTGGAGCCGACCGGCGAGCTTGGCCGCGTCGTAGCGCCAGAGCAGCGGACGGTCCCGCACCGCCTCGGCCAGGATCCGGGCCACGCGCTGTCCGTGCTCCCGGGCGGAGAGCACGAGCCGGCTGCGTGCATCGAGGTGATGCGCGACCGGGACGACGATGGCGAAGAGGCTGCCCGCCACGAGCACCAGCGGCAGGAGCCGGCGGGCGAAGGGGCGGGTGAGGGCGACGGGGATCACCGCCCACGCTCCAGCGGGAGATATCCGAGCGAGCGGATCAGCGCCCGACCCCGCTCGGACGTCGCCAGGGTGAGGAACGGAAGGACGCGGTCGCGCCGCTCGGGCCGGAAGACCACGCCCAGGGTCCGCACCGCCCGCCAGGTGCCGCGGTCCACCGCCTCGGCCGACGGGGCGGCGCCGTCGATGCGCAGCGCGCGCAGGGGAGGGCGCAGCGCGCCGAGCGAGAACACGCCCACTGCCCGGGGCGTGGTGGTGAGGGCGACCGCCATCGCGTCGTCGTGGTCGAGCACCCGGAAGCGGCCGCTGGCGGCGGAGCGGCGCCGCTCGTCGGCGAGGCCCGGGTAACCGGACTCGAGCGCGGTGTTGGCCGACTCGGCCTCGTCGCGCAGGAGCACGGTGAGGCCGCGCAGCTCGCCGCGGTAGAGACGGTGCAGGTCGTCCGAGGAGAGGTCGTCGACCGCGACGTCCGCCGCGGCCGCGAGGATCACCGCGTCACGCGCGAGGTCCACCCGCTCGAGGCCGGCGGCCTCCTCGGGCCGGAGCGCGCGTGAGACGAGCCCGAGGTCCACGGCCCCATCGCGCGCCGCGGCGATGCCGCCTCCGGACCCGATGCTCGGCTCCACCCGGACGCGCAGTCCGGTGTTGGCCGAGGCCTCGTGGGCCAGCGCGATGGCCAGCGGAGTCATCGCCCCCGTCCCTGCGGCCAGCACCTCCGGGCGCGGCGCGAGCACGGCCGTCGCGGTCGACGCGGGCGGCGGCGGCGGATCGCCGGCGCAGGCGGCGGACAGGAGCAGGAGCGCCAGGGTGCGTCGCACGGAGGGCCAGTCTATCGTCCGCTCGTGACGCCGCGAATC
>JADGQZ010000086.1 GCA_017881345.1 Myxococcaceae bacterium
AGGGCAGGTGATCTGTCTCCGGGCCGAGGACTGTCCCCTCACCGGGACCCTTCTCTACTGCGTCGACAGCGGCGAGCCGAACCACCTCAACCAGGCATGCGTGCGCTGCGTGCAGACCGCGTGCGTGCAGGACGTCTGCGCTCCCTAGCGGTGCTGGTCGCTCTGTGCGCGGCGTGCTCCGCCACCGGGCCCGAGCACCTCGCGCGCGCCCGCGAGCAGGTGTACGCGCGAAAGCCGCAGGCCGCGCTGCGCGAGTATCGCCTCGCGCTCGACGCCGTGGAGCGCTCCGACGGACCCGAGACGGCTCGCATCCGGGCTGCGGCGCTCCGGGGCGCGGCCGACGTGTACTGGCTGGAGCTCCACGACGTGCCGAAGGCCGTCAGCGTCTACAAGGAGCTGGTGACCCAGGCGCCGGACGCGCCCGAGACCGCCGAGGCGCACGTGGTGCTCGCCGGGATCCTCGAGTCGCAATACCGGGACCTCCGCGGCGCGATCTCCGAGCTCACCGCGGCACTCGCCCGCGACCCGCCGACCGCGCCGGATCTTCGCTACCAGGTGGCCAAGCTCTACTTCGAGCTCGGCGACTACCAGCAGTCCGAGCTCGAGGCCCGCACGCTCATCCAGAAGTTCCCGGCGAGCCCGCTGGCCGACGACGCATGGCTGCTCGTCGGACAGTCGCTCTCGATGCGAGACGGCATGCACGGGCAGGCGATGACGGCGTACGCCACCCTCATCGAGCGGTTCCCGGGCTCGGAGCTGGTGCCGCACGCGCTCTTCGAGCTGGGCAAGCTCCGGGGTGACGCAGGCGACGATGCAGGGGCAATCCAGGCCTGGGTGCAGGCGCTGGAGCGTCACCCCGATCCCCAGGTGGTACAGAGCGCGATCGCCCGGACGCGCAAGCGGATTGCCGCAACCACGCCGCGCGGCATGGGTCAGCGCGAGGCGTTCCAGCGGCCCGAGCCCCACCGGGTGGTGCAGGCCCGGACGTCGCTCGAGGCCGCGGGCGGAACCGCAGAGCAGGCAGCCAGGGAACACGGCGACTGAGCCGAGCGCGGGAGGGGTCCCCTCTGCTATGCCCCGGCTCGTGACGACCCACCTGACCCGCGCCTCCACTATCGTCATCTTCCTCGCCGCCACCTCGGCCCTTGCCCAGGGGGCGTCGTCCTCCGTCCCGCCCCAGATCGCCGGGGTGCCGAAGACGCAGCTCACCTGGTACGGCCACGCGGCGTTCAAGATCGTCACCCCGTCGGGCAAGGTCCTCCTGATCGATCCGTGGATCACCAACCCGGTGAACGCCAAGGGGAAGGAGGATCTGGCGGCGCTCAAGCAGGTGGACCTGATCCTGATCTCCCACGGCCACGCCGATCACGTGGGCAACGCGGTGGAGATCGCGAAGTCGACCAGGGCGCGGCTCGTCACCAGCAAGGACCAGGGCCAGGCGTACGCGCAGTACCTCGGCTTCCCCGCCGACCACATGGGGCTCGACTCGCTCGGCAACGTGGGTGGGACCCTCAGCTTCTTCGACGGCGAGGTGAAGGTCACCTTCGTCAACGCCATCCACAGCTCGACGGTGACGGTCAAGGAGAAGCCCGGAGACGCGAAGAGCGCGGATGTCGACCACCCGGCGGGGAGCCCGATCGGGTTCGTCATCGCCATCCGGAACGGGCCGACCTTCTACCATACGGGTGACACCGACGCGTTCACCGACATGCAGCTGCTCCGGTCGTTCGACATCACGCTCATGCTCGCCTGCATCGGGGACCACTTCACGATGGGACCCGAGCGCGCGGTCGAGGCGGTGGCGTTCGCGAAGCCGGCGAAGGTGGCGGCGATGCACTACGGGACCTTCCCCGTCCTGACCGGGACGCCCGCCCAGTTCGCCGCGGCGCTCAAGGCCAAGGGGCTCTTGTCGAATTACCAGCCGCTTCAGGTCCACGAGACCCTGGATTTCTGATGGGCATCGAGCGTCCTGGCAGCCAGCGCCTGTTCGATCGCGCCCGGCGGGTCATCCCCGGCGGGGTGAACTCGCCGGTCCGGGCGTTTCGCGGCGTGGGCGGCACGCCGGTCTTCTTCCGCGAGGGTCGCGGCGCCTGGCTCACCGACGTGGACGGACATCGCTACGTGGACCACGTGAGCAGCTGGGGCCCGCTCATCCTCGGCCACGCCCATCCAGCCATCGTCGAGGCAGTCACCGCCGCCACCCAGCTCGGCACCAGCTTCGGAGCGCCGCACGCCGGCGAGGTCGAGCTGGCCGAGCTCATCTGTCAGCGCATGCCCGCGGTGGAGGAGGTACGCCTCACCTCGTCCGGCACCGAGGCGACGCTCGCCGCCCTGCGCGTGGCCCGCGCCTTCACCGGCCGCGAGGTGCTGGTGAAGTTCGAGGGCTGCTACCACGGCGCCGGCGATCCGTTCCTGGTCAAGGCGGGGAGCGGCGTCGAGACGCTCGGCCTGCCGGATTCGCCGGGCGTGCCGAAGGAGCTCGCCGCCCTGACCCTGAAGCTGCCCTACAACGACCCGGGCGCGGCGCGGACCCTCTTCGCCCAGCGAGGGAAGGACATCGCGGCGGTCATCGTCGAGCCGGTGGTCGGAAACATGGGCGTGCTCGTGCCCAGGGCCGGCTTCCTCGAGGCGCTGGCCGAGCTGTGCCGCTCGCACGGCGCGCTGTTCATCTTCGACGAGGTGATGACCGGGTTCCGGCTCGCCAGGGGCGGCGCCCAGGAGCTGTTCGGGCTGACCCCGGACCTGACCTGCATGGGGAAGGTCATCGGAGGCGGCCTGCCGGTGGGCGCCTACGGTGGCCGCCGCGCCATCATGGAGACGGTCGCCCCCGCGGGGCCCGTGTACCAGGCCGGGACGCTCTCCGGGAATCCGCTCGCCGTCG
>JADGQZ010000087.1 GCA_017881345.1 Myxococcaceae bacterium
GAGCAGCGAAATCCCCACCACCAGCAGCCAGTGCACGAGGCCCCCACGAGCGCGGCAGCGCCAGCCCGAGCGTGCGGCTGCTCAGGCGCTGCGGTCAAGCCGAGCTGGACCGCGCGCACCGTCTCAGACGCTCAGCGGCTGGATGCCGAGCCGGGCCCTCGCCTCGTCGAGCGGACCCGACGGCAATACGGGCGGGGAGGGACGGCTACGCCGCGCGGACCTTCATCGCGGAACCGGCAGCCTTCTTCTTCGCCGCGCGCTGGTCGAGCCAGATGGTGAGCGGGCTCGCGATGTACACGCTGGAGTACGTCCCGACGATGATGCCGATCAGCATCGCCATCGCGAAGTCCCAGATCTCCCCCACCCCGAAGATCAGCAGTCCCACCAGCGAGAGCGCGGTGACTCCCGAGGTGAGGATGGTCCGCGACAGGGTGTCGTTGACCGCGATGTTGATGATCTCCGGGAGGGGCTTGCCCTTGTACCGGGCCATCTCCTCGCGGATCCGGTCGTAGATGACGATGGTGTCGTTGATCGAGTAGCCGGTGATGGTGAGCAGCACGGCGATCGAGGTGAGGTTGAACTCGCGCCGGGACACCAGGTAGTAGCCGCTGACCATGATGACGTCGTGCACCATGGCCACCAGGGCGCCGGGGCCGAACTTGAAGTCGAACCGGAACGCCACGTACACGAGGATGGCCACCATCGCGTAGATCAGCGCAGCGACTCCCTTGTTCCGCAGCTGGTTTCCGACCTGCGGGCCCACGTAGTCGACCCGCTGCACCTTGAAGTCCGGCTGCGCCAGGCCCTTCGCCATCGCGGCGGTGATCTTGTCCGCCATGCCGGAGGCGACGACCTGGTAGTCCTCTCCCCCGCCCTGGGCGGCGCCCAGGCTGCGAACGTCCTTCACCCCGGTCCCCGATGCGGAGATCGCCTGTCGCACCCGGTCGGCGTCCAGCTTCTGCGCGGAGCGGAAGTTGATGAGGCCGTTCTGCACGTCGGCGTGGAAGTTGCTGATCCCGCCCAGGGCCTCCATGGCCTTCAGGGCGGTGACCGCGCTCTCCGGCGTGAGCTGGGTGACGCCCCCGAGCCGGAGCAGGTAGCTGTTCTCGCTGGAGGAGCCGATGCCCTGGACGCTGACGTCGTGGAGGCCGGCGGCCTGGGCCCGGGCGCGCACCTCGTCGGCGCGGACCGGGTGATCGAACTTCAGCTCGACCACGGTTCCGCCGGCGAAGTCGACGCCGAAGTTGAAGCCGAAGATGGCGATGCCCACCAGGATGGCGAGGTTGAGGACCGAGCTGATGAACAGCGCGGGCTTCCGCTTCCCGATGAAGTCGATGTTGGTCTTGTGCTTGAGGATCTGCATCGTCAGACCGAGACCGTCTGGGCGTTCCGCCCGTGGACGAAGTAGGTGGTGATCGCCCGGGTCACGACGATCGAGGTGAACAGCGAGGCGACCAGGCCGATGATCAGCGAGGTCGCGAACCCGCGCACCGGACCCGTGCCGGTGGAGAGCAGGATGAAGCCGGCGATCAGCGTCGTCACGTGGGCGTCGAAGATGGTCCAGAACGCCCGGTCGTAGCCCTGGTCGACGGCGGCGCGGGCGCTCTTGCCGTTGGCGAGCTCCTCACGCACGCGCTCGTTGATCAGCACGTTGGCGTCCACCGCGATGCCCAGGGTGAGGACGAAGCCGGCGATGCCCGGCAAGGTCAGCGTGGCGTTGAACAGGGCCAGGCCGGCGAGGATGAGCACGCCGTTGAGCGTCAGCGCCACGTCGGCGATGAGCCCCGACTTCCGGTAGTAGACCGCCATGAAGACCACCACCAGGCCCAGGCCCACCAGGGCGGCGAGGCTGCCCTTGCGAATGAGCTCGTCCCCGAGGCTCGCCCCGACCTGACGGATCTCGGCCACGCTGACCGGGGCGGGCAGCGCACCGGCCCTGAGCACCAGGACGAGGTTCAGGGCCTCCTGGAGCATCTGATCGTCGGTCTTTCCCATCGCGTGTCCCAGGGTGATGCGGGCCCGTCCGTTGGGAATGCGCTCGTTGATGCGCGGCGCGGAGTTGACGTTCTCGTCGAGGACGATGGCCATGTAGCGGCCGACGTTGTCCCCGGTGAGCTTCCCGAACTCGATGCCGCCCTGGGTGTCGAACGAGAGGTTCACCTCGAAGTCGTTGCTGGTCTGGCTGCGGTTGTAGTCAGCCGTGGCCAGGCTCTCACCGGTGAGGGGGACGGCCCTGTCGACCAGATAGGCGAGGTAGCTGTCGCAGAGGCCCTTCTGGGCCTGGGCGCTCACGCACTGGAGCAGGACCTGTCGATCGGCCGGGACGTCCTTCCGGGTGTAGGCGAGGAGCGCCTCGCGGTCCTTGCCCTCGAGCTGGTCGTAGCCGTTGGGCCGCACGAGGCGAATTCCGGAGTCCGCCGGGGGCGGGTGCTTTGCCACCAGCTGGCTGAAGAACGGGTTCTTCTCATCGACCATCCGGAACTCGAGCTGGGCGGTGGTGCCGATGAGCTCCTTGGCCTGCTCGGGATCCTGCTGTCCAGGAAGCGAGATCTGGATCGAGTCCGTGCCCATCTTCCGCACGTCGACCTCGGCCACGCCCCACTTGTCGATGCGGCGGCGGATGACGAGCATCGCCTGGTCGACGGCCTCGTCGCGGAAGCGAGAGACCTGCGTATCCCTGAGCTGGTAGGTGATGCTGTCGGGCGCCCGGCCCACCCGGGTGAAGTCGTCGAAGCCCTTCAGCTCCTTCTCCACCTTCTCCAGCGCGGCCGGGTCGGGCGCCTTCAGGGTCAGCTCGAGCTTGTCGGGCTCGGTGGTGTAGGTCACGCCCTCGACCTTCTGGTCCTTGAGGTAATTGACGATCTGCAGGCCGCGGCGCTCGACGCGCTTCTGGAGCGCGGTCTGGGTGTCGACCCGCATCACCATGTGGATGCCGCCCTGCAGGTCGAGGCCCAGGTTGAGACGGTGGCTTGCGCTCGGGGCCCACGACGGGAGCTTCGACTGGAGCAGCTTGAGGTCATTCCGCTGCGCCTTGGGCAGCACGAAGAACGAGTAGTAGGTGGGGATGAGGTACCAGAGAGCGCCGAGGGTGACCGCGGCGATGAGCACCCACCGACCCCAGTTCCCGCGGGCCATCACTTCGACTCCTTCTCGGCCTTGCCGTCGTCCGTCTTCGCCGGCTCCGCGGGGTCCTTGAGGACGGTCTGCACCGAGGTCTTGAGCACCCGGAGCTTCACGTTGTTCGCGACCTCGATCTGGACCTCGCGATCCGCGATGAGGAAGACCTTGCCGATGATCCCGCCCTGGGTGACGACGATGTCGCCCTTCTTGAGGTTGGCGAGGAGCGCCTTGTGTTCCTTCAGCTGCTTCTGCTGAGGCCGGATCATGAGGAAGTACATGATCGCGAACATCCCGGCGATGAAGATGAAGAGCGACGAGGGGTTTCCACCGGCCACTTGGGCCAGGAGGACTTGGTGCGTGAACACGGGGGTGGACTCCGTCAGACCTCTCGAACAAGGAGGAATCGTGAGAGGGCGCGCCTCTTTAGCAAGACCGCGGACCGGACGACAAGGCGCGTCGCTCCCAGGCTGAGCGAGCAGGCGCGCGCGGCTGGCCGGATCAGGCTCGGATCAGAATGCGCCCTCTGAACGGCCGTTCAACAGCGGCGTAGTGCCCCGATCTTCCCGGGAGAGTTCACCGACGCGCTGCCCTCTCGCAGCTGCCGGGGAGCTGCACCGCGCACGCCCTGGATCAGCCGAGACCTCACTCGCCTCCCGGGACCCGCCCCGACTCCTCCTCGCGGATGCGCCCGGCGTAGGCGCCGAAGTGATCCGCGTCGATCGCTGCCCGCGCCCCGCGCATCAGCTCCAGGTAATGGTGGAGGTTGTGCAGCGTGGCCAGCCGGAGGGCCAGCAGCTCGTCGGCGACGAAGAGGTGCCGCAGGTACGCGCGCGAGTGGGTCCGGCAGGTGTAGCAGTGGCATGCCGCGTCCGGAGGGCGCTCGTCCCGGGCGTGCACCGCATTGCGCATGTTGAGGCGGCCCCGGGTGGTGAAGAGCAGGCCGTTGCGCGCGCAGCGGGTGGGTAGCACGCAGTCGAACATGTCGATGCCGGCGCCGATCGCGGTCACCAGATCCACCGGCGTGCCCACACCCATCAGGTAGCGAGGGCGGTCCTCAGGGAGCAGCGGCGCCACCTCGGCCACCGAGGCGTGCATCTCCTCGGGGCGTTCGCCCACCGAGTAGCCGCCCAGCGCGTAGCCGGGCAGCTCGACCGCGCACACCTCGGCCAGGTGCCGGCGACGGAGCTCGAGGTCGAGCCCACCCTGGACGATGCCGAAGAGCGCGCTCGAACCCCGGGTCCAGGCGGCGGCGCAGCGATGGAGCCATCGGGTCGTGCGGGCGAGGCTCTCCTCGAGGTACGGCCGCTCGGCCTTGGACGGCGCGCACTCGTCGAAGGCCATGATGATGTCCGCGCCGAGCGTCTCCTGGATCTGCATCGACCGCTCCGGCGTGAGCAGCCACTGACTCCCGTCGAGGTGCGACTGGAAGCTCGCTCCCTCCTCGGTGAGCTTCCGGCTCCGGGCGAGGCTGTAGATCTGGAACCCGCCCGAGTCGGTGAGGATGGCGCGGTCCCAGGCCATGAACCGGTGCAGGCCACCGAGGGCGCCGACGAGCGCCGGCCCCGGCCGCAGCATCAGGTGGTAGGTGTTCCCGAGGATGATCTCCGTCCCCAGCGCCCGGAGGTCGTCCTGTCCGATGGCCTTCACCGTGGCCTGGGTCCCCACCGGCATGAAGACCGGCGTCTCGACCGTGCCATGGGGCGTGTGCAGCCGCCCCCGCCGCGCCTGGGTCCCGGCGTCGCGGTGGAGCCGCTCGTAGCGAAGGCTCAAGGCACGGCTCCCATGGCGATGAACATCGCATCGCCGTAGCTGAAGAAGCGGTAACGCTCGGCGATGGCCGCCCGGTATGCGGCGAGGACCGCGTTTCGCCCGGCGAACGCCGAGACGAGCATCAGGAGCGTCGAGCGTGGGAGGTGGAAGTTCGTGAGAAGCGCGTCGACGGCCTGGAACGCGTGGGGCGGCCGGATGAACAGCCGGGAGGAGCCGGCGCCGGGACGCACCCTCCCCTGCTCGACCGCGCTCTCCAGCGTGCGCACCACCGTCGTGCCGACGGCCACCACGCGACGGCCCTCGCGGCGCGCGCGGTTCACCGCCTCGGCGGTCTCGCCCGGGACGTGGTAGCGCTCGGCATGCATCCGGTGGGTGGACTCGTCGTCGCCGCGTACGGGGAGGAATGTCCCGGGGCCGACGTCGAGGGTGACGAA
>JADGQZ010000088.1 GCA_017881345.1 Myxococcaceae bacterium
CTCGAGGTGAACGACCTGCGCCGTCCTGTCGACGATGGTGACCGCCGAGAGCTCCACGACGCCAAACACGGGGTCCTTCGAGCCCGCGGGCAGGACGGAGACGGCGGCGTGTGCGCGGTAGTTGTAGTTGTCCCAGGAGTCGAGCTGCGGCTGGTACAGGGTGTACTTGTTCCCGTCGGCGTCGGCGGACTGCGGCCACGGGTCGGGCGTCACCTCCGACGCCGGCGGTTGCGCATCGGGTGCAGGTGCCGTGGCCCCCGCTGGCGCGGGGCCCGTGGGCGGGAGGGGTCCTGGCTCACCGAGGGACGAGAGCGCACCGCTTGCCGGCGGTGGTGTTTGCTCCTTGCGCGACGAGGCGCAGGACAGCAAGGCGACCGCCGAGGCGAGCGCGAGCACGATCGGCGTACGGTTGAATGGAGTCATGGCGCCCCGGCATCGGGTGCCGGGGGGAGCACTACCGGCGTGCCGTCTCCGGCCGACGTGTTCAGGGGATCGCCGGGTGTCCAGCCGGTGCCGCCGGCGGGCGGGGGCGTCTGCTGCTTGCTCGAGGAGACGCAGGACAGCAGGGCCAGGGATGAGGCGAGCGCCAGGAGGCTCAGCGTTCGGGTGAATCGAGTCATGGGGCACCCTCGCGGCGTTCCGACCTGCCGAAGCGGGCGGAACTTGACCACAGAGGATGGGTCCGCTCCAGGCTGGACTGCGGGCGGAGACTGCCACGCCGACGCGTCTAGAGGGCCTTCTCGTAGATCCGGTATGTCTTGTACCGGCGCCCGCCGATCGACTCGATCGCGCGGTTCATCAGCTCGTTGTCCTCGGTCGTCCACCCGAGCTCGGCGCTGTCGTACCCGAGCCGCCGGGCCGCCCGCAGCGTCTCGAGGCCGAGCAGCGCGTCGAGGCCCCGCCGGCGATAGCCCGGCTTGATGCCGAAGAGGAGCACCCGCAGCCGCTCGATGCGCCGCGCCGCCCAGGCCATCTTCGCCAGCCCCACGGGAAAGCCCCACCGCGTCAGCTGTCCGCCGGCCTCGCGGATGGCCCGGTTCGTGTCGGGGAGCGTGATGCAGAAGGCCACCGGCTCGTTCTTCACCTCGGCGATGAGGCACAGCTCGGGCCGCACCCGCACCAGCGGCCGGAGCCGGGCGGTGATCGAGTCGAACTCCTCCTCGTTCATCGGGAGGAAGAGCCAGTTCCGGTCGAGCATCGCGTTGTAGATGCTCTTCAGCCGGCGGATCTCCTCCGGGAGGTCGTGGATGTTCAGCGGCCGGACCCGGACCTGCTCCGATTCCTTCAGCCGCTCGGCGATTCGCACCATCTTCTCCGGTGGGGTCATCGCCGCCGAGATGTCGTAGGCGTACAGGTCCCGCATCTTCTTCAGGCCCCAGCCCTCGAACAGCGCGCCGTAGTACCGGTAGTTGTACGGCATCATCATCGCCGGCGGGAAATCGAAGCCCTCCACCAGCGCGCCACAGTCATGGTTGGTCGAGAGGTTCACCGGGCCGGTGAGCATCTTCATCCCGCGGCCGCGGGCGAACTCCGCGGCGGCGTCCAGCAGCGCGTTCGCCACCTCGGGGTCGTTCGGTACGTCGAACATCCCGAAGAAGCCGGTCTCGCTGTTGTGGAACTGGTTCCAGAGCGCGTCGTCGATCGCCGCGATGCGGCCCACCACCTTGCCGTTCCGCCGGGCGAGGAAGAGCTCCACCTCGGCGTGGCTGAAGAAGGGGTTCTTCTTCCGGTTCAGGAAGTCACGCCGCTCGGCCACGATGGGCGGCACGAAGTACGGATCGTCCCGGTAGAGCTCGAGCTGGTAGCGGATGAACTCGTCCAGCTCCTGGGTGGAGCGGACCGGGGTCACCTGGATCGACGTCGACGTGGCCACGGCGCTGGAGATGGACTTCGACGCCCTGGGACGTCCAGGGCTACGGACGGGTCGAACGGAGGTGGTGCTCATGCCATTCCCTGCGTGCGGTACCACGCGACGGTGTTCTCGAGGCCCGGATCGAGCGGGTACTCGGGCCGGAAACCGATCTCCTCGACGGCCCGCGCCGGCGAGCAGGTCCAGGCCTCCTGGGCCATCTCCTTCGCCTTGTCGCGGTTCATGATCGACACTGTGCCGAGCAGCCGGCTCCCGAGCTCCGCGCCCGCGCCGGTCGCCCATCCGACGAAGTCGGGAACCGAGATGACCCGCGGCTTGCTCCGGCCGAGCGCGCGGCTGAGGGCGGAGCAGAAGTCCTCCCAGCTGTAGGGGTTGGGGTCGGACGCGAAGTAGATGCCCTGGGCGGGGTTGTCGGGTCCGAGCGTCTTCCCGCGCTCGGCGGCCGCGAGCAGTGCCTGGTTGAGGTCGTCCACGTGGACGAAGCTGAAGTGCTTCGGCCCGCGCCCGGCCTTCAGATAGACGCCGGTCCTGGCCATCGCCATGAGCGGGGGGAGGTTGGTCAGGTCGCCCGGTCCGTAGACGATCGGGGGGCGGACGATGACCGTGGGAACGCGGTCGGAGAACTCGCGCGCGGCCTGCTCCGCGGCGAGCTTGCTCCGCCCGTACATCGACACCGGCGCCGGGTTCTCGTCCTCGGTCCGCGGCTTGCCGATGCGGGCCGGGCCGGCGGCGGCGAGCGACGAGCAGACGACCAGCCGGGGAGGGCGCTTCTGGCGGGCGAGCACCGAGGCCAGCATGCGCGTCGTCTCGGCGTTGCCTCGGAGGTAGTCCTCCTCGCTCCTCGCCTTCGTCACGCCAGCGACGTGCTGCACCACCTCGACGCCCTCGACGGCCTCGTTGAGACCGTCTCCGGTGTTCAGGTCGGCCACGGCGATGCGCACCCCGAGCGCCTTCAGCGCGTCCACCTTCGACGAGCGGCGCACCAGCGCGACGACCTCGTGACCGCGGGCCACCAGGAGCTTCGCCAGCTGCCCGCCGACGAAGCCACTGCCACCGGTGAGGAGGACCTTCGTCCCCATCAGACCGCCCGCCGGTACACCCGGTAGGTCTTGGTCTTCTTGGCCCCCATCATCTCGATGGAACGGTTGACCAGCACGTTGTCCTCGAGCGTCCAGGAGATCTCGCCGCCGCTGTAGCCGAGCTTCTTGGCCATGGTCAGCGTGTCCAGGTACAGGACCGCGTCGATGCCGCGCTTCCGGAAACCGGCCTTGATGCCGAGCGTGACCAGCCGGACCCGGCGGATCCGCCGGGAGGCGAGCAGGAGCTTCACCAGACCGATGGGCAGGCCGTAGCTGGTGAGCCGGCCGCCGGCGGCCTTCAGGGCGTAGTTCGCGTCCGGGATGGTCATGGAGAAGGCGACCGGCTCGCCCTTCACCTCGGCGATGAGCACCAGCTCCGGCCGGATGATGGCCTTCATCTCCTTGGCCATGTGATCGAACTCGTGGTCGGTCATGGGGACGAAGCCCCAGTTGTCCTCCCAGGCGGCGTTGTAGATGTCCTTCACCCGCCGGACCTCGGCGGCGAAGTCGTCCATGCGGATCGACCGGACGACGATGCCCTCGCGGTGGCGGATCTTCTCCGCGATGCGCACCACCCGCTCGGGCGGCGGCACCGAGGTCGAGAGCTCGAACGCCCAGAGGTCCTTGGCCTTGGTGAAGCCCGCCCCGGTGTACAGCGCGTCGTAGTACCGGGGGTTGTAGGTCATTATCACCGCGGGCGGCGCCTCGAAGCCCTCGACCAGCACCGCGCACTCGTAGTTGGTGCTGAAGTTGAACGGCCCCATCATCTCGGGGAAGCCCTGCGCCTTCACCCACGATGCGGCTGCGTCGAACAGGCCCCTGGCCACGGAGGGGTCGTCGATGGACTCGAACATCCCGAAGAAGCCGGTGCGGCTCTTGTAGAAGTCGTTCCAGTGCGGATCGTCCACCGCGGCGATGCGGCCCACCACCTCGCCATTGCGCCGGGCGAGGAACAGCTCCGCGTTCCCGAACTCGAACCAGGGGTTCTTCTTCGGGTTCAGGAAGTCCTTCCGCTCCATCTCCAGGGGAGGGACCCAGTTCGGGTCACCGGCGTAGAGCCGGTAGGGGAAGCGGATGAAGACCTCGCGGTCCTGCGCGCTCTGCACCGGGGTGACGGTGACGTCCGAGCCGGCCGGCGCAGCGCTCTCCACCACTTTCAGCTTCTTCACGGAAGCAGGCATGTCCTGGTGACTCCGGGGCGCGGGCTCAGGCGTCGGGCTGCTTGCCGTTCTTCATGAACAGGTTGGCGCCCTTCTCGAGAAGGAGCCCCGGGATCTCGGTCCGCATCCCCCACAGCCGCAGGGGTGCGGAGCCCAGCCGCTTGAAGTCGTCGGGCTGGAGGTTCGCCGCCCGCCAGGTCAGCGTCTCGACGGCGTCGGCGAGCTTCCGGGCCACGTCGCGGCCGGACAGCTTGGAGATGGACTCGAGCGACAGCCCGCGATCGGCGAGGAGGCCGGCCGAGGCCGCGGCCCACCGCTGCGAGGCCTGGTTGGCGGTGACGAAGGTGCCGGGACGGGCGACCTTCACCGGGATGAAGCTCGTGGGCCGGGTCTCGGGGATGATCCCCATCCGCCGGCCGATCTTCTCGAACTGCTCGAGCACCCGGTCCAGCTGGGCGTCGGTGTGGGTCGCCATGTAGCTCGTCCGGAGCAGGGCATGCCCGGGCTCCACCGCGGGCGGGATGACCGGATTGGTGAACACGCCGGCCTCGAAGAGTGCCTTCCAGAAGCGGAAGCACTTCACCTGGTCGCCGACCAGCACCGGGACGACCGGGGTGACCGAGACGCCGGTGTCGAAGCCCATCGCGCGGAAGCTGTTGTGCATCTTCTCTGCGATGTCGAGGAGACGGGCGCGGCGCTGCGGCTCGGCCTCGATGATGTCCAGGGCCTTCAGCGCGGCGGCGACCTGCGCCGGGGTCATCGAGGCGCTGAAGACCACCGGCCGGGCGCGGTGCTTGATGTAGGTGATGACGTCGAGCGGCCCGGCGATGACCCCGCCGAGGCTGGCGAAGCTCTTGCTGAATGTGCCCATGACCAGGTCGGTCTGGGCCTCGAGGCCGAAGTACTCCGCGGTGCCACGGCCGTGCGCGCCGAGCACCCCCATGGAGTGGGCGTCATCGGTCATCACCCGCGCGTTGAAGCGCTGGGCGAGCTCGACGATCTTCGGGAGGTTGCAGAGGTCTCCCTCCATCGAGAACACGCCGTCGGTGATGATGATCTTCCCGGCCTCCGGGTCGGCGGCCTCGAGCATCGACTCGAGGTGGCCCATGTCCTGGTGCCGGTAGCGCTTCTCCTCGGCGAAGCCGAGCCGGACGCCGTCCACCAGCGAGGCGTGGTTCTGCCGGTCGGTGAAGACGATGTCGTGGCGGCCGAGGATGGCCGAGACCGTGGCCACGTTGGTCTGGAACCCCGTGGAGCAGACCAGGGCGGCCTCGCGGTTGAGGAACTTGGCCAGGCGCGACTCGAGCTCCTCGTGGAGGACGAGGGTGCCGTTGAGCAGACGGCTGCCGGAGCAGGTGCTTCCGAACCGCCGGATGGCCTCGATCGCCGCTTCCTTGACCCGCGGGTCGCCGGCCAGGCCGAGGTAGTTGTTGGAGCCGACCATGA
>JADGQZ010000089.1 GCA_017881345.1 Myxococcaceae bacterium
ACGTCCGCAACAACCGCGGTGACATGGTGCCGCTGTCGACCCTGGTGACGATCAAGAACGTGAGCGGCCCGGAGTACACGGTCCGGTTCAACCTCTTCCGCTCGGCCGAGGTCATCGGCTCGGTGGCACCGGGCGTCAGCTCGGGACAGGCGCTGCAAGCGTTCGAGGAGGTGGCCGCCCAGACCCTGGCGCCGGAGATGGGCACCGCCTGGACCAACCTCTCGTTCCAGCAGAAGGCCTCCGAGGGCGGGACGCTGGTGGTCTTCGGCCTCAGCCTGGTCTTCGTGTTCCTCATCCTCGCGGCGCTGTACGACAGCTGGTCCTTGCCCTTCAGCGTGCTCCTCAGCACCCCGCTGGCGGTCCTCGGAGCGTTCATCGGGCTGCTGGTGCGCCGGTTCGACTTCGACGTCTACGGGCAGATCGGCCTGGTGATGCTGATCGGCCTGGCGGCCAAGAACGCCATCCTCATCGTCGAGTTCGCCAAGATGCAGCACGACCAGGGCAAGCCGCTGGTCGAGGCCGCGCTCGAGGGGGCGAAGCTCCGGCTCCGCCCGATCCTCATGACCTCCTTCGCCTTCATCCTGGGGTGCGTGCCCCTCTGGACGGCGGCCGGTGCCGGCGCGGCGTCGCGGCGGATCCTCGGCACCGCGGTGATCGCCGGGATGTCGCTGGTCACCGGCCTGGGCGTCTTCATCGTCCCGGTGCTCTTCGTCATGGTGGGGCGGATCGTCGGCGGGAAGAAGGGCACCGCACCGACACCCACCGTGGGGCACGCGGCGGCGACGGCGGTACCGGCCCAGGGTGAATCTTGAGGAGAGCGCTCGCCACAGCCTCGGTGATGCTCTTCGGCTCGGGCTGCCTCATGGGGCCCGATTACCAGCGTCCGGTCGTGCCCACCCCGGCCAGCTACCGTGACCAGGCGCCCACCCAGGACGCGGCGAGCATCGCCGATCTGCCGTGGTGGACGGTGTTCAACGACCCCGAGCTGACCGCCCTCGTCGCCGAGGCGGTGCAGAACAACCGCGATCTGCGCGCGACGTTCGCCCGGATGGAGCAGGCGCGCGCACTGGCCCGGGTGCAGAAGGCGCAGATCCTCCCGGCGGTGGGCGCAGACGCCGTCGGCGCCTACGGGCGAGGGTCGTTGATCGCCCCGACCGAGAATCCCACCAGCGGGGCAAACTTCGCGCTCGACGCCACGCTCTCCTGGGAGATCGACGTCTGGGGCCGGATCCGCCGAGGCACCGAGGCAGCCGTGGCCCAGTACCTGGCGACGGAGCAAGGCTATCGGGCGGCCACCGTCAGCCTGGTCGCGGACGTCGCGCTGGCCTACATCCAGCTCCGCCAGCTCGACGCCCAGGCCGACGTCGCCCGGCGCACGGTCGTCAACTACCAGCGCACGCTGCAGCTCTACTCGGATCGGCTCCAGGGCGGGGCAGGGAACAGGCTTCCGGTCAGCACCGGGAAGGCGCAGGTGAACGGCGCCGAGGCCACGCGCCGCGACATCGAGCGGCTCATCGTCCACCAGGAGAATCTGCTCTCGCTGCTCCTCGGCAGGCCGCCCGGACCCATCACCCGCTCGAAGGTCGCCCCGGCGCTCCACGCCACCGGGCCGGTCCCTGCGGGCCTCCCCTCGACGCTGATCGAGCGCCGCCCGGACGTGCTCGCGGTGGAGCAGCGCCTCGTCGCCGCGAACGCGCAGATCGGCGTGGCGAAGGCGGACTTCTTCCCCCGCTTCAACCTCACCGCCCTCGCAGGCTTCGCCAGCCCGGACCTCACGCAGCTCTTCAACCCCTCGAAGTCCTTCGTCTGGTCCGCCGGCGGTTCGGTGAGCTGGCTCGCCCCCATCCTCCAGGGCGACGCGCTGCACGGGCAGGCCGAGGCCGCGTCCGCCCAGTGGGAGGAGACGAAGAACATCTACGAGCAGACCGTGCTCACCGCCTTCCGCGAGGTGGCCGACGCCCTGGACGACGTGCAGCGTCTCGACGGCATCGTCCAGCAGCGGGAGGAGCAGGTGGTGAACCTGGCCGACTCGGTCGGGCTCGCCGAGGACCGGTTCTTCGGCGGCGTGGCGAGCTACCTCGAGGTGACCACCACCCAAAATCTCTTGTTTCCGGCAGAGCTGGACCTGGCCTCCGTCCGTGCACAGCGCACGGCGTCATTCGTGAACCTGTACCGTGCGCTCGGAGGCGGGTGGCAGCTACCACCCCCTGCGACGCCATCCCCCGTCGAACCCACGGCATCCAAGCCGCAGTAGCACCTACCCGAAGGAGATCATGATGCGTCTGTCACACTCAGCCGTTCTCGTCGCACTCGCGCTGGCCGTGCCGGCGCTGGCGCAAACCGCCAGTTCCGCCGCGAAGCCCAAGTCGCATGGTTCCTACAGCACGTCCGAGACGAAGACGGTCACCGCCACCGTGACCGCCATCGACCTGGCAACCCGGCACGTGACGCTCCAGCTCCCCGACGGCACGTCCCAGACGTTCGTGGTGGGGCCGCAGGCGCGAAACCTGCCGCAGACCAAGGTCGGCGATCAGGTGGTCGTCCAGTACCAGGAGGCGATCGAGATCGACGTGACCCCGGCCGATCCGACCAAGCCGCTGCCCCAGCCCACCGAGGCCGTGGCCGTCGAGCGGTCCGATCCGGGGAAGAAGCCGGAGGGCATCGTGGCCCGAACGGTCACCCTGACCGGGACCGTCGAGGCCTACGACCCGGTGAAGAAGATCGCCATCATCAAGGGTTCGGGTGGCAAGACCGTCGAGGTCCAGGTCAAGCATCCGGACCGGTGGACCAAGGTGAAGGTCGGCGACACGATCACCGCGAAGTACTCCGAGGCGCTGGCGATCGCGGTGCAGCCCGCCGGGCCGAAGATGCCCACTCCTCCCCCGGCGAAGGCACCCCCGGCGAAGTAAGCCCCTCGTCCCGCTGCTGACGAGAGCGAGACCCGCGGGGGCCCGTCTGCCCCGCGGGTCTTCGCGTGTCCGGGGCTCAGAAGTAGAGGCGCAGGAAGATGGTCGCCTGGAGTCCCGTCCCGAATTTGCTGCTGGGGAGCCCGGTGCCCACGGTGCTGCTGGGGTCCGAGTAGAAGCGGAAAGCGGGCCCGGCCTCCCCACCCACGGAGAAGTTCCGGCTGACCGACCACTCGAGTCCGACCGTCGGGGTGAAGAAGAAGTTGTTCTGGTTCACCGAGGTGATGGTGCCGTTGTTGTCGGCGAAGTCGTGACCCACCCACGCCGCTCCGAACCGGACGCCCAGGTAGACCGTGAACTTCGGAGTCCCGGGGTGGAGGAGGTAGAACGCGCCCAGCGTCGCCTCGACCTCGTGGCCGGAGCGGGAGAGCAGCCCGTTCACCGCCGAGATCGTGGTCCCCTTGTCCGTGTACCAGTAGCTCACCGACGGCTCGAGCCGGAAGGCCTTGCCGATGTTGATCGGGAGGTAGAGGCCGACCGGGGACGAGGCGAAGGCTCCTCCCGAGAAGAGGTTGCCCAGGTTCACCCCGACGCCCAGACCGAAGACCGGTGGGGCCTCCTCCTCGGCGAGGGCCGGTGATGCTGCAAAGAGACACAGCGAGACGAGAGTGGCGAGACCGAGCGTCCTGCGCATCGTGGGCTCCTGCGTTGGTGGTTCGAGCCCGAACTCCCTCCCGGACCCGGGTCGGGCCGTAGCACCGGGAGAAGATCCGGTCCGTGGGACCTTGGTCGGACGGGG
>JADGQZ010000090.1 GCA_017881345.1 Myxococcaceae bacterium
GAGCTCGCGCCGCTCCGGGAGGGCGCGCTCGAGGCCCACCCGTGGAAGGAGTGGGCAACCCTGGCCGGCGAGGGTGCGCAGCGGATGCCCGGGGCGCCGAGCCGGTGGAACAACAAGAAGGACCTCTCCTGGGAGCCGGTCCGGCTCGAGCGCGTGGTGGAGGTCAGCTACGATCACCTCCAGGGCCCGCGCTTCCGCCACGCCACGCGCTTCCTCCGCTGGCGCCCGGACCGGACGGTTGGCTCCTGCACCTACGCCCAGCTCGAGGCCGTGGTGCCGGCAGAGCTGCGCACGCTGTTCGGGGCCTAGTCCTCCGGCTCCTTCCGGGCCTTGCTGGGCTGCACCCGCTTCGGCTCGCCCCGCTGCTTGGGAAAGTGCGGTGGCCAGGGCGCGTCTCCCAGGCCCTGCGCCTCGTCGCGCGCGGCGAGCTCGAGCAGCGGCTCGAGGGAGAACGCCTGGTCGTCGATCCCCGCGCCCATGTCCCCGAGCCGGGCGAAGCGCTCCGGCACCGTGGCGATGGTGAGGTCGGAGGGGTTCACCGTCTCCAGCTCGGCCCAGGTCACCGGGCAGCTCACCCGGCCCTCGGGGTTCGCACGGACCGAGTACGGCGAGGCGATGGTGCGGTCGCGCGCGTTCTGGTTGTAGTCGAGGAAGACGCGGGTCCCGCGCTCCTCCTTCCACCACTTGCTGGTGGCGACGTCCGGGAGCCGCCGCTCGACCTCCCGCGCCAGCGCCAGCGCCGCCCGCCGCACCTCGAGGAAGTCCCAGCGGGGCTCGATGCGCACGTAGACGTGCACCCCGCGCGAGCCGGACGTCTTGGGCCATCCGACCAGCCCGAGCCCCTCGAGCACCGCCTTCACCTCCGCGGCGACGCGGCGGATGGCCGCGAACTCCACCCCCGGCTGCGGATCAAGGTCCACCCGGAGCTCGTCGGGGTGGTCCACGTCGCTCCTGCGCACCGCCCAGGGATTGAGGTCGAGGCAGCCGAGATTCGCCGCCCAGACGACATGGGCCACGTCCACCGGACACAGCTCCCGCGCGCTCCGGCCGCTGGGGAAGGTGACGGTGACCGTCTCCAGCCACTCGGGGAGCGGGGCCGGGACGCGCTTCTGGTAGAAGAACTCACCGCCGGCACCATCGGGATAGCGCTTCAGGACGGTGGGACGCTCACGCACCCCGCGCAGAGCGCCCGCTCCCACGGCCAGGTAGTAGCGGACCAGGTCCAGCTTGGTCTCGCCCCGTGCAGAGAAGAACACCTTGTCGGGGTTCGAGATGCGAACCTGTCGTCCGTCGACCTCGAGCTCGGTGTGCACAGTCGCCACGGTTTCCCCCGCCAGGTGTGATAGCGCTGTCAGACTTGATGAGACTGGGGAAGTACCAGCTGCTCCGCAAGCTCGCCACGGGCGGGATGGCCGAGGTGTTCCTCGCCAAGACCGACGGGCCAATGGGCTTCGAGAAGCTCCTGGTCATCAAGCGCATCCTCCCCCACCTCGCGCAGGACCCCCAGTTCATCGAGATGTTCCTCGGCGAGGCCAAGCTCGCCGCCCAGCTGAACCATCCGAACCTGGTCCAGCTGTTCGACTTCGGCGAGGCCGAGGGCAGCTACTTCATCGCGATGGAGTACATCGACGGGCCCACGCTCCGGTACCTCCTCGCGCGCTCCCGCGATCTGCAGGCGCCGATCTCGCTCGCGCTCGCCGCCCGGATCGTGTCGTCCGCCGCCGAGGGGCTCGCCTACGCGCACGACTTCCGTGACCACCTGACCGACGAGCCGCTCCACCTCGTGCACCGCGACGTGAGCCCGGACAACATCCTCATCAGCCGGAGTGGCGCGGTGAAGCTGGTGGACTTCGGCATCGCGAAGGCCCGCGGGCAGAGCCACCACACCCAGGCGGGAACGGTGAAGGGCAAGGTCGCGTACATGGCGCCGGAGCAGCTCCGGGGCGAGCCGCTCGACCGGCGGGTGGACCTCTACGCCCTCGGAGTCGTGCTCTACGAGCTGTGCACCGGGCGCATGCCCTTCGAGGCCAACAGCGACGCGAGCATGGTCCGGGCGGTCCTGTACGACGCGGTCATCCCCGCGGCGCAGCGCGTGCCGAACCTCCCCCCTGCGCTCCAGTCGATCATCGGCCATCTCCTCGCCAGGGACCGCGAGGCGCGCTACCCGGACTGCCGCACGCTGCACACGGACCTGGAGGCCTTCGTTCGCTCCACGGGGGAGGCCACCACCGGGTTCGCGCTCTCGCGCCTGGTGGCCCACATCGCCCCGCCGGCGCCGCCCACCCCGCCACTCCCGCCGGGGGTCACCGCGTCGGCGTTCGCACCGACCAGCCCCATCCTCCTGAGCGAGCGGGTCGACGAGCGCGCGGGGGTGGCGCCGGCCGCGGTCTTGGAGATCCTCGAGACCGACCGGACGATGCGCTCGGACCCACGCCGCCCCCCCGGGCCGCCGGTGCCGACCCTGGAGGTGCGGCCGGCCGAGCCGCCGCGGCGCGCCCCACCTCCGTCGGCGTTCGTGTTCCCGACCGCGCTCGACACGGAGCGCGACACCGTCGCACCGCTCCGGATGGGGCTCGACCGGATGGAGTCACGGACGGCCGCCGACCGGAGGGCCGCCCAGTCGCGAAGGGGACCGAGCGTCGTGCGCGTGCTCGGGCTCCTGGGCCTGTTCCTGGTCCTCGCCGCGGCGGGCGCCTACCTCGGGCTCGCGGCGGCGCACCGGACCGATCTCCTGTCCCGGTTCGGCCTGCCCGTGCCCGGGGCGCCGGCGAACCCCGCCTCCGCCGTCGCGACTGCCCCGCCGGTAGCCACACCGGCCCCGGGCCCGACCTCCCCGGCGAACGGGCCCGGCCTGCCGGCGAATTCTGTCTCGGGCTCGGCCGGTCCCGCCCAGCCCGGCACGGCGACGGCGCCGTCCCCGCCGCCCAGCGGACCTGTTGCCTCCGGGGAGCCTCCGAGGACACCGGCCTCCCCTTCCGGGTCCCCGACGAGTGGTGCGACGCCCGGGCCGGGCGCGACTGTGGGCGGCTCCGGCCCCCCGGGCGTCACCTCGACCGGCTCTGCCCCGGCCGTGGCGCCCGTGGCTCCGGGCTCCGGGCCGGCGGTGGCGGCCAGCGCGCCGTCCGGGTCACGCGGCAGCCCATCGACCACCAGCTCGGCCGAGGATGCACCGCCGACCCCGGGGCGCGGCTCCGTCGGCAGCCGCCGCGTACCCCCGGTGCCGACGCCGGTGGCTTCGGACGAGCCGCGGACCGCCGGGCGGGAGTCGGATCGCGCGAAGCTCCTCGGCGCGTTCGCCGAGCTCGAGGCCGCCAAGGAATCGACGGTGCGCATCGAGAGCACGCCCAGCCTTCAGGTCAGGATGGGCGGCAAGGTGCTGGGCAAGACCCCGCTGCCGCTCACCCTCCCGGTCTCCGACGCGCCGGTGGAGCTGGAGCTCTTCGACCCGGCCCTCGAGCTGTCGAAGCCCCTGCAGCTGACGCTCAAGCCCGGTGACAACGGCGTGCACAAGGTGGTGATCCCGAAGGGGACGCTGGAGCTGAAGGTCCCGGACGGAGTCGCGGTGAGCATCGATGGAAAGAGCGCGGGCACGACGCCGCTCGATCCACTCTCGCTCTACGAGGGGCAGCACACCGTCGTGCTCAGGCGCGGCGAGCAGCCTCCCGAGCGGCGCAAGGTCCGCATCGAGGGCGACGAGAACGAGGTGCTCGAGTACACCTTCCCGGAGGCCGAATGAGCGCCGAGCACTGGCGCCTGCACGGCGTGCGGGTGGTTCACAGCTCCGAGCTGGACCCGAACACCGCCCAGACTCCGGGCATGGACCGCGCCGCCGCCATCACCCACGCGCGCGCGGGAGCCGAGAAGCTCTGGGCCGGCACCGTCACCATCCACCCGAGCGCAAAGACCGGCGCACACCACCACGGCGCCCTGGAGTCCATCATCTACGTCGTGAAGGGCCGGGCGCGAATGCGCTGGGGCGAGCGGCTCGAGTTCACCGCCGAGGCCGGCCCGGGGGACTTCATCTTCGTCCCGCCCTTCGTCCCCCATCAGGAGATCAACGCCGCCGACGAGCCGCTCGAGTGCGTGCTCGTGCGGAGCGGCCAGGACCCCGTGGTGGTAAACCTCGACATCGCGGCGGTCGAGGCACCGGAGTCGGTATTCTGGGTCGACGACGTTCACCCCGCGCCGGAGCGGTGACAGTCGGACCCCCGAGGGTCGACCAGGACACCGGGCCCGCGCTGGACTCGGACGGTGCACTTCTGCTTCATTCTTCCGTCAGCATCGTCTGTCATGGCTCCGGCAACCACCACCCAGGACATCTGCCGCCACTGTGGCATGGCGTGGCGTCCCGACTGGGAGAGCTGCCGCCGCTGCGGCGCGACGCCGAGCAACCGCGTCGCGGCGGGAGTCCCCGACCCCGGGACCGCCGAGACCTCCGGCCTCGAGCTCGACGTCCGTCCACGTCCGGCACGTGCGCGCGTGCGCGAAGCGCAGACCGTACGGCTCCCTCGCATCGAGGCGTCCGAGGCGCCGACGCGCGAGCTTGCTCCCGAGCCGCCGCCGTCGGCCGACCCGACCGCCCGCGTCTCGGCAGCGCAGCTGCTCTCGGGAACGCTGGGGTTGCTGCTCGTGCTCCAGGTCCTCGTTCCGGCCGCGCTGCCCTCGCTGACCATGCTCGCGGTCCATGCGCTCCGCGGCGAGCACGTGGGGGCGCTCCGCTGGATGGCCGCGTCGCTCCCCTGGGCCCTGACCGCGGCCGTCCTCGCGCTCGCGCTCATTGCGGCGCGCGAGGTGGTGGGACAGCGGCTGGCGCGGTCCCCCCTCGCCTCGGCGCTCGCCGCGGTGTTGCCCGGCGTGTTCCTCTGGGGCTGGCCAGTGCTCCACGGGCACCTCGCCTCGGCGCTGGTGCGGCGCGGCGGACGGAGGCGGGCGGACCTCCTGACTGGCTGGAGCCGCGCGGTGCTGGGATGCCTCTCGGCCGTGGTGCTCCTCACCCTGCTCGACGGGCTCGGGGTGTTGACGCTGCCGCCTCCTGGTCTGGCCGCCGCGGTGGCGGTGGCGCTCGCGGCCCGGCTGGGGCACCTGTGCGCGCTGTCCATCACGCTCCCCGGCCTCCTGCTCCGGCCTTCCCGGACCGGCGCACCGCTGCCGAGCACGCTCGTCTGCCCCCAGTGCGGTGAGGATGCGCCGACGCTCCAGCGGTTCCGTGACGGGCTCGCCGGAAGTGCGTGCGCCCGGTGCTCGGGCGCGCTGCTCGGGCCGGGCCAGGTGTCCACGCTCCTCTCCATGGCCCAGGTGGAGGACGCGACCTACCGGCGGGAGATCCGACTGGGCTCCACCGGCACGCGGCCGCTGCACTGCCCGCAGTGCGGCTCGGCGATGCGGGGCGTGCAGCTGCGAAATGTGACCGCCCACGGGTGTCCGGCGTGCGGGAGCCTCTGGGTCGACCGCCTCGGCCTCGCGCGGCTCACCGGTGGGCGCCCGGCGCTCACCGCGACGGCCGTCCGGCCCTCGACGGCGGTGGGGCGCGCCTGGCCCGCGCTCGTGGCGGCGGTGGCCCTGCTCGTCGTCGCGGCCCCCTGGATCGGCGTCCGTGCCGGCTGGTGCCGGGCCGAGGTGGGTGCGTGCGCCTCGGTTGCCGCGGTGGCGCCGGCTGCGCATTGACGATGCCTCTCCACACTCTGGATTTCCGGGCCTTGCGTGGCACGCCAGTTGCTGTTACTTGCTCGCTTCCGACCGGGCCGGACCGGACGGATCTCGCCCGCCAATCCATGAGGTCTCCGAGGTGCCGGAGTCGCGCCTCGGGCAGCTCGCCTTGACCCAAGCCCTCTCGCCTGCTCTCGCCGTGACGGACCCGACGTCGGCGCCCAGCTACCGGCCGTCGGCGTTCCAGAGGTGGATCGAGGGCCTCCTCTACGAGCCGCGAGACGCCGTGTTCGTCCGCGTGACGCTGCGCGCCTTCCTGCTGATGGTCCCGATGATCGCCGTCCTGTACTGGCGGTTCTCGTGGTGGATGGCGCCGGTGTTCTGGGTGGTCCAGATCTTCATCGAGGCGCCGGTCATCCTGATGCTGCACAACACGATGCACCGGCCGTTCTTCAAGAGACGCCCGTGGCTCAACCGCGCTCACCCCTACATGATGAGCGCGCTGTTCGGGATTCCCACCGGGTACATGGAGCATCACGTCGCCATGCACCACGTGGAGAACAACCTCGGCGACGACATCTCGTCGACGATGCGCTACCAGCGCGACAGCATCCTCGGGGTCCTCCTGTACATCGGGCGGTTCCTGGTCTTCTCGCACGTGGATCTCTGGAGGTACCTCCACTCCAGGGGACGCGGGGCGCTCGCCAAGCGCGCGGTGTTCAGCGACATCGTGCACATGAGCGTCATCGCCGCGCTGTTCCTCGTGAACTGGCGGGCGACGCTGGTCGCGTTCGCGGCGCCCTACGTCGCGGTGCGGTTCATGATGATGTTCGGCAACTGGGGCCAGCACGCGTTCATCGACCCGTCGCGGCCAGGCGACAGTTACGTCAACAGCATCACCTGCATCAACTCTACGTACAACGCGCGCTGCTTCAACGACGGCTACCACATCGGCCATCACCTGAAGCAGAACCGCCACTGGACGGAGCTCCCGGGCGATTTCCTGGCGAACGTCGACCGCTACCGCGCCGAGGGCTGCGTGGTGTTCGAAGGGATCGACTTCTTCATGGTGTCGCTCTTCCTGGTGCTGCACCGCTACGACTGGCTCGCCCGGCACTTCGTCCGCCTGCCCGGAGACACCCGCACCGACGCCGAGGTCATCGCGTTCCTCAGGTCGCGCACCGCGGTCTTCGAGACGGGTCTGCCGCAGGCCGCCGTGACCAGCGCCTGAGCGTCGCCCGGGAGTCGCCGACCCGAAGTTGATGCGTGCAGGGCAGCAGGCTCTCCGCGAGGATGTGGAGATGCATCTGTCCGGGTCGATCGCCGCCCTCCTGCTCGCGTCCGGAGCCGCCGTCACCGAGGCTCCCCCGCCGAAGCTCGCCTCCGGCTACGAGGCGGTGGACCGCGCCTTCACCAGGCCGGTCGAGTCCGGACTCACCCCCGGGCTCGCCTGGGGCATCGTGGTGGACGGGGTGCTCGTGCACACCGGGACGGCCGGGTTCCGCGAGCTCAAGTCGGGCGCGAAGGTGGAGCCGACGACCGCCTTCCGGATCGCGTCGATGACCAAGTCGTTCACCGCCGCCGCCATCCTCCAGCTGCGCGACGCCGGAAAGCTGTCGCTGGACGACCGGGTGGACCGCTGGGTGCCCGAGATCCGCGGCTGGCGGCCGGCCACGGCCGATGCTCCACCGCTCACGCTGCGGATGCTGCTCACCCACGGGGGAGGCTTCCCCGAGGACAATCCCTGGGGGGACCGTCAGCTCGCGCTCCCGGACGTCGCCTTCAACCGGCTGCTGCAGGGCGGGCTCCTGCGCGCCACCTCTCCCGGGACCGAGTACGAGTACTCCAACACCGGCTTCGCCCTGCTGGGACGGGTCGTCGCCCGCGTCTCTGGCATGCCGTACCCGACCTACGTGGACCGGATGCTGCTCGGGCCGCTGGGGATGAGCTCCACCCGCTGGGCGGTCGAGGCGTTCCCCGAGGGGCAGCGGGCGCACGGCTACGGCAAGGGACCGGGCGGCTTCGAGGAGGAGACACCGCTCGGCGATGGGGCGTACGGCGCGATGGGAGGCCTGGTGACGACGGTCCCGGACCTCGCGCGCTGGGTCGCGTTCCAGCTCCAGGCGTGGCCACCGCGGGACGACGCGGATCCGGGGCCGGTCCGCCGCTCGTCGCTCCGCGAGATGCAGACGATGGCCCGCGGTGTGGGGCCACTCGTCGAGCGAGACCGGCCCGACGCGCCCCTGACGATGTACGTCGGGGGCTACGCGTTCGGGCTGGGCGACTCACGCAGCTGCACCATCGACCGGGTGGTGGGCCACGGCGGTGGCCTTCCCGGCTGGGGCTCGCAGATGCGCTGGGTGCCCTCGGCAGGCGTGGGCCTCGTCGCGCTGAGCAACTTCACCTATGGCGGGGAGTTCCTCACTCAGGCGACGCGTGAGGCGCTCGCCGCACTGCAACGCTCCGGCGCGCTCACGCCCCGGAGGCCGGCGCCCGCTCCGGCGCTCCAGGAGGTCCAGGCCGGGGTGAACGGGCTGCTGTCCAGCTGGGACGACACCCTGGCCCGGGCGCTCGGGGCCGAGAACTTCTTCCTCGACAGGTCGCTCGAGACGCGCCGGAAGGAGTTTGCCGACCTCAAGACCCGGCACGGGTCCTGCCGGCCGGAGGGTCCGCTGGATTCCCGGAACGCGCTCCGGGGCCACTGGACGCTCCGGTGCGAGCGCGGGACGGTGCGCTTCTTCGCCACGGTTGCGCCGCCCGGAAAGCTCCAGCAGCTCGACGTGACCTCGGCGCTGCCGCCCGACGCGCGGATGGGCGCGGCAGTGGCCGGGATGCTCTCGCTCGCCTCGGCCTGGAACGACGAGAAGGCCACCGCGCTCCTCGCGCCCGCGGTGGACCGGGTCTCTCTCCGCCGGCAGCTCGTGGCGCTGACGGCGCTCCACGGGGCGTGCCGGTCCGGCGAGCCTGTGGACGGAGACGGGCATCTGAAGACGACGGTCCCGCTGACCTGCGAGCAGCGGCCGGTGAATGCGAGCGTCACGCTGGACGACGGCTCGGGGAAGGTGTCCGCCCTCACCTTCGCCAAGCCAGACGGGGCGACCTGCCCGGATTGACCCGTCCCCGGACCAGCCGGTCACAGAGCGGCCGGCACCCGCTTGCACCGTCCCCGATTTGCCGCTACGAGAGCGGGTCGGGTCAGTCGTCCTGCGCGATTAGCTCAGATGGATAGAGCGTTGGCCTCCGGAGCCAAAGGCCACTGGTTCGAATCCAGTATCGCGCGCACGTTGAAGGGGTCGGAAGCACGAGGGTTTCTCTCGCTCGCTTCCGGCCCCTTCGGCGGCGCTGGAGCAGCGGGTCCCATTGGGGTCCCACCGGCACCGGCGACCGCACGCGAACGGACCGGCTCGGGTTCGGGCATGCTGTCGAGGCACAGCCGGTCGACCGAATCGAGGAGGAAGAGCGCGATTCTGATTCCCGCGCTCACGGAGCTGCGACGATCTCCGCACCATCCAGCGCGAGGCCCATTGTCCTGAGCGTCTTCGCGAGACCATCGGCTGGCGAGTCGCTCGCCGGCTGGGGCAGGGGCACGAGATCCCAGTGGGTGTTGCCGACAAGCAGCTCTGCCCGGAGGTCGGGTCTCACGGTGCTGTTAATGCTGGGCTCGCCCGGAAAGCGCGCCAGCAACTCGCCGGTCGCAGCGTCGACCAGCAGCGTGCCGCTCAGGTAGTGGTCCAGCAGCAGAGAGCGGTGGTCGGCCGACCACCGGAGGTCCCAGTAGAATGCTGCCTCAGGGTTCTCCACACTAAAGAGCGCACGTCCGGTGGACGGGTCCCAAACCGAGAGGCTCCCGGAGGTCAGGACCGCGAGCCGCGTCGAGTCGGGGCTGAACACCAGCCGGGTGGGCACTCCATCCAGCTCGAGCTCCCGCTGGAACCCCGTGGAGAGGTCGCGGACGTGAGCGGTGGAACCCGGGCTCCACACCGTCCGCTCACCGTCAGGCGAAAGGCCACACGGCACCGGCGACCCCTTCGTGCTGGTGTCGCGGAACAGCACCCGATCTGCTTTGACATCCCAGACCTCGAAGCCCTCGAGCGAGCTGTAGGCCGCCCGGGTACGGTCTTGGGACACACGGAAGGACCAGCTACAGCCGGGGCAGCGACGGGTCCAGACATCGCGATGCTGCTCGGCGTCGCGAAGGGTGACGCGGTCAGGCGGTGTCCGATAAACGAGCGCCCCATCCCCGGCGAGGCTCCTGTAGGTGCTCTGGTTCGGAATCGACTCGCGGTCAAGGAACTCTCCCTCCGGTCCATGGATGTGGACAGCGCCGCTTGGCTGGTCCGCGATGACGAGCTGACAGCAGGTCGGAAAGAAGGCCGCAGTCCACGTGAGCCAGCTTCCTGGATGACCTGAGGGTGTTCGGTCGCGCGGAAGCCGCCAGGCCGCGAGCTGCGAATTGGGCCTCCCGGCCCGCGAGCCCCACCGGGGGACGGTGCGGACAAGCCCCACGGCAAAGATGCGCTGTCCGTCGGAAGAAAAGGCAAAACGCGGCCAGCCGGACGTGTAGTGCAGGACCGCGCGGATGCTCCTGGTCCGGAGGTCGACGATGTCCGCCCCGCTGGACCCGAGGCGCGAGACGATCACCATCTCGCCGTCCGCAGACAATCCCGAACCGCCCTCGGCCTGGGGGTAGTCGAGCGTGAAGGCGCCCTCGCCGAGAGCGATGGCGAAATCGCCGCCCGGGACGCCCATCGAGTCGAGCCAGCCTTGCCGTACGAGGATGAGCCCGTGGCGACTGAAGAGGAGGGCGCGCACGCCCTTGCCAGGCCTTTCGGCAAGGCGACGTCCATCAGGGAGCGACAGCAGATGCACCCGATCGCCGGTGTCCCGGTACGCCAGCTCTCGCCCATCTTCGGAGACGGCGCAACGCGGTCCGTAGGGAGTCACATCGGTGGCCAGGGTAACGTCGGGCTGGCCCTCCCCCCGGGCGATCAGCTTTCCGTTGAGCACGCCGATCCGTCTTGAAATTCGCCCCTCACATGGCGCGCCCATGCTGTCGCGGTCCCACACCACCGGGCCCGCTCCGGTTGCCGCGTCGAAGTACGCCCACCCGTTCGGCTGATTGATGCGGACCTGGCCCAGCGCAAATGCCGCGGGGGGGAACCGGGGATCGACGCCGGTCGACCCCAGGGCAGCTTCCGCGTGGTCCGCGATGACTTCCACGTCTCGGTTCCACAGCACCTTGCCGCCGTCAAGCTCGCGGACCTCCACTCGGTTCGGGGTCACCGATAGGACGACGAGCCGCCCGTCGGCGAGGACGCCGACATCGGTGAACGATCCAGATGGGCCCGTGTTCGAGAGGATACGCTCGGCTGCGCGATCGGTGGCGAGAGCTACGCCCCAGCGGGCCTCGGCGCTGTCGCGCTGAGTCCGCGCAGCAGCGAAGTATCCCGCCGCCATTGCCCAGTCCGACTGCCGCTCGGCGCTCCGCGCCCGCTCGATGAAAGCCCGTGCGAGCTCGCGGCGTGCAATCTGCAAACGCACTGCGACGGCAGCGGCCGAGATGAGCAGTGCGCCCAGCGCGACCGCCACGCCAGCCGTGAGTGCGCGGTGGCTTGCCGCGAACTTCCGGAGGAGCTCCCAGGCGCCGTACTGGTATGCGCGGACCCGACCGCCGGCGAGGTACGCCGATAGCTCCTTCGCCAGCTCTTCGGCGTCCCGATACCGCCTGGATGGCTCAGGGCGGAGCGCCCGTTCGGCGATGGCCACGAGCTCGGGCGGCGCGTTCGGAGCCAGCGTCCGGATTGGAGCGAAGCGCCCTGCGCGCACGTTCTCCAGGATGTGGTCCGGCGTCACGCCCTCGAATGGCGGCCGTCCGGTCAGCACCTGGTAGAGAATGGCGCCCAGGCTGAAGACGTCGCTCCGGGTATCGATGGCCGCGAGGTCCCCCCTCGCCTGCTCCGGACTCATGTACGCCGGCGTCCCGAGCGCCACGCCGGCGACGGTGAGGCCCGGCTCCGGCGTGGATTCCACCAGAGGAACGATCTCCTCCGCCTCGTCCCGGTGCTTGGCCAGGCCCCAGTCGACCACCACAGTCTCGCCGTACTCGCCCACCATGATGTTCGATGGCTTGAGATCACGGTGGATGACCTTCCTCGAGTGCGCGAACCCCATCGCCTGACACGCGTCGAGCACGTGTCGTACCAGCACCAGGCGGTCCTCGAGAGATGGACACTTCGCCAGTCGCGCCTGGAGCGTCTCCCCCCTGATGAGCTTCTGGGCGCAGAAGAGCGTTCCGTCCTCCTTCCGGGCGAGCTCGAGGATGTTCACGATGCCGGGGTGGTCCAGGCCAGCGACCAGCCGCACCTCGCGGAGAAACCGAGCGCGGGCGGCACGTGACGAGTCATCCTCGGAACGCTGGGTAGACACCACCAGCTCCTTCAGCGCCACCTCGCGACCGACGATCTCGTCCCGTGCGGCGAGGACGATGCTTTGACTTCCTCGCCCCAGCTCGCCCAGGCGCGTGTAATGCCCCGGCAGCTCGAGTGGCACCTCCGCTCCGGACGCGTGGGGGATGTCGGCTGGCACTTCACCGTTGAGCTGAGAGACCAGCGTCTCCAGCAGCGCCGCTCCACCGAGCGATTGCGCGACGGCGTGGACGTCCCCTTTCCGGGCGGCCAGCGCTTGCTCGGCGAGCACCTCGAGCATCTTCCGCCGCTCATTGCTGAGTGCGCCGCTCTTCTCGAGGCGGGTGAGGAGCGAGTCCGACCCATCGATGAGCCCCGCCGCTGCCGCGCTGATGACCTCCGACGGAGTGAGGAATCCTGCCTGCGCGGCGAGCACTCCGACGATGAGATCGCGATCCTGCACGGCGCCCTCCCTCGATGCCGAAACCGCGGTTTCCCCTTGCCCGATCTACCCGTGTCACGGATGCGTCACCAGCCGCGACGCCCGGCGCTCACCCCGAGCCTCGCGGCGACCTCACGCACCGAGAGCAGCCGCCCTACCCCACCCTCCACGGACCGAAGCGCCGGGCTGGGTCCCACGGGGGTCCCACGCTGAGTCGTCCGGGGCCGTCCAATGCGTCCGGCGGAGGGCCGATGCGGGTGCTCAGGCCCAGTTTCTTCGACGGGTTGGACGCTCGCGGACCTGCTGGACGGCCCGAGCGCCGCCTCCGGAGCCAAAGGCCACTGGTTCGAATCCAGTATCGCGCGCACTGAAAGCCGCCGGAGTCGCCGAGGAAATCCCAGAGCGCTCCGGCGGCTTTCTCGATCCAGAGGCCCGTTTCGGGACCTGAGTCTGTCCTGTGACCTGGTCGACGCTCAGGATCCGTTTCGGACGCTCCCAGCCGAGATCCGTCTTCTAAGGGCTGTCCTTGGGGGTGCTGAGGCATGAACAGCGGTGCGCTCAATTGGGTCCAACTGGTCGGCTACGCGGCCTCGCTGCTGGTGTTCTCGACCTTCTACATGAAGACGATGATACCGCTGCGATGCATTGCGATCGCAAGCAACCTCGCCTTCCTGACCTATGGGTACTTCGCGGGCCTCTACCCGGTCTTCCTCCTCCATACGGTGCTACTGCCGTTGAAC
>JADGQZ010000091.1 GCA_017881345.1 Myxococcaceae bacterium
CGGGCACCTGGCCTTTCTGATCGAAGCCCAGGAGCTCTCGGCTCGCCATGCGCCGATGGTACTCCGCCCATGCCACGCCGTTCTTGTCGCTGCCCGGCACGATGTCGCCGAGGTAGCTCGGTTCGATCTCCGAAGTCCGGTTGTAGTAGAAGTACTTCATCGCGGCCCTGGCCATTCCGCCGTAGACGTTGTCCCCGATTTCGAACGGAACGCTGTACTGGACGGCGCTCTCGTCCGACGATGGGTGCTTCGGGTCCTTGCCGGCATCCGTGATGGCGACCTTGAGCTTGAACTTGCCCGTGTCCTTGAAAGCGCTGAAGTCGGCCCTGTGGATCGGTTCGTTCGACGCGTAGTCATAGTCGAACCACTGCGTCGTGCCGCTCCACCGTACGTTATTGGTGTTGTCCGCTTCGACAACCTGGAACGAGACCCCCTTGGTGTCCGAGCACGTGACGGTGGCGATCTTGGTCGAGTCCGGGAAGTATCCGACCTGATTCACCTTGACCCTCTGGTTCTTCGGGAGCTCCCAGTCGCTACTGTGACTGTTGGCACTACTACTCCCGGAGCATGCCATCAGGAGCAATATTACCCACTTCACCGCTAAACGGTTCGTCGACATCATCATCTCCTCCTTGTGGGCCGGCGACACAGACCGGCATGGACGCGATCCACCAACCTGCTGTCTTCCCAGCGCTCCGAAATATTTTGACTCGACCAATGGTGACAAATCCCGACGCTCTTCAGTCTGTCGAAAGTCTGTCGAATGCACAGAAAGCACAAGGCCAATTGCCCGTCAATCACATTCCGTGATGGAGCTGTTTTCCGATGACTTCAGCATTAATCAGACAATCGGTAACAATCAGAAAACCCGGAAGAACCGGAAAGGCTGACCAGCGGGATTGGCCGATTGCGGCGAACCTGGGCGAACGAGCCTCGCCCCGGTAAGGGTGCGGGTCCGACCGGGAATGTTGCCGCCCACCATCAGCACCACCCCGAACTCGCCGAGCGTATGCGCGAAGGTCAGGACCGCGCCCGCGAGGACCCCCGGCCACGCAAGCGGGAGCATCACCCGGAGGAAGGTGCCTAGACGCGACACCCCGAGCGTGTGCGAGGCCTCGACCAGCCGTCGATCCACGCCTGCCAGGGCTGCCTCGAAAGGCTGCACCGCGAAAGGCAGTGGTAGGTCCCGCTTGACAGGACCCGTGCGCCCGCAACTCCGGCGCTATCCCATCGAGCAGCCGGGTTAGAGCCCCTCTCCCACAACGCGGAGTTGGTCCTCGACCGGTACCTCCACGCCGTGGCAGTCCCGCTGGTAGAGCCGCTCGGGCAGCGCCACCAGGCAGCTGACCCGCTCCGCGCCGAGCGCGAAGGGACCGTGGTGCCACACACCCGGACGCAGGACCACCATGGTGCCCTTCGGCACAAGGAACACCTCGGCCTGCTCCGCCGGGAAGCGGGCACCCGGAACGGCCGGCGCCACGTGCATCAGCACGTCGCCGTCCAGGGGCATGACGGCCTCGCAGGAGCTGTCGTGGTACTCCGACGCGTCGATCACGGGCGGGCGCCGCGTCACCCGACAAACGCCGAAGGAGACGGTGGTGTCCGCACCGATGCCGGACTGCAGCAGGTCGCGGAAGAACTCGACCGGGGGCGCGCCGATCCGCGGCGCGGTCCGTGCCCCTGCATCGGGCTCGATCATTGCCGCGTAGCTGCCGTAGGGGGCGAAGGCTGCCGCGTCGAGGCGGCGGTAGCGGAGCTCGCGCATGGCGCCCCTCCTAGAAGCCAGAGATGTCCTGGGCCAGGCCGATGAGCACCATCTCCGAGACGCAGCCGCCGCGGCTGAGCGCGCAGGTCTGGTAGACCATGTCGGCGAAGTGCTCCGGCCGGACGGCCAGCGACTCGTCCCACTCGAAATTCTTCACGCCAGCGGCAGCCGCCTGGAAGCCGGTGCTGGAGCCACCCGGGACGAGCAGCGTCACCCCCACTCCGTGCGGGCGCAACTCCGTGTACAGGCACTTGGAGAAGGCATTCACGGCGGCCTTGGCGGCGGAGTAGACCGACCACCCCGGCCAGGAGCGCCGGTCGCAGACCGACGACACGTTCACGATCTTGCCGAACTGCTGCTTCTTGAGCTGCGGGGCGAAGGTCCGACAGCTCAGGATCGTGCTCATCAGGTTGAGGTCGATGATCTTGTGGCAGATGGCGTCGTCCATCTCCTCGATGGGCGCGACTTTGAGCGCGCCACCGGCGAAGTTGATGAGGAAGTCCACCTTGTCCCAGCCGGTCAGGCACTCCTGGAGCGCCCGATCGAAGGTCGACTGCTGGGTGGCGTCGCCTCGGAAGGCGATCACCTTCGCCCCGGCACGACGGCATACATCGGCCGTCGCGTCCAGGCCGACCTGGTTCAGGTCGAACACGACCAGGCCACAGCCCTTGGCCGCGAATAGCTCGGCGGTGGCCTTGGCGAAGCCCGAACCGACGCCCGAGATGACCGCAACCTTCCCCTGAAGACTCTCGCTCATGTCCTCTCCTCCTCTGCCGTGAACGGGCCCGCGCCCGCGAACGAAGTGCACCCCGAAGTCCTCGCACCGAACCCGCCAGCACTCTGACGCATGTCATGACATCTGTCAAACGAAGACTACCCCAGGCCGGGATCGACCGAGGTCAGTCCTTCTGCACCTGCATGAGCTCGAGCGCCGCGCGTGCGGTGGACTCGTCCATGATCAGGTGCTTGGGCACACCGGTCTTCAGGGCACCGGCGATGGCATCCGCCTTCTCCACGCCAGAGGCCATGCAGACCGCGCTCTTGGCGGCACGCAGGTCCTCGACCGGCACGCCCACCACCCGATCATAGAAGTCGTCTTGAATGAACCGGCCGCGGTGATCGAAGTAGCGGGCACTGATGTCACCGGCCGTGTCCCGCTCACGCACGTGGCGCTGGGCCTCGTTCTCGCCCAGGTAGCTCTCGCGGTCGGGGTGATCGCCGCCCAGCGCGCCGATGGACGTGACCAGCACGTCCATCTTCTTCCAGCGCTGCCGGATGGGCCGCATGGCAGAACCGTTCACGTACAGATCGCGCTCCTTGCGATCTGCCACCAGCGCCGGCGCATGGATGAAGTACGGGGTCCCGCCGCCTCGCTCGGCCAGCACCCGCACCAGCTCGTTGATCTGGAAATAGGGCGCCGTCTGCGAGCTGCCGCCGGTGAGGGGCACGACCGACAGATTCAGCTTCTCGTCGACCGGGCGAAAGGCGTTCACCAGCTCCAAGCAGGTCCGGCCCCAGGCCAGCCCCAACACCTCGCCGCCGTGTAGGCTCCGCGCCAGGATGTCGGCGGCCCTCTGCGCCACCAGCTTGCGCCGCACCGTCGGGTCGCGGGACGAGGTCGGGATGACCGTGAAGGTGACCTTCGGGTAGTGGGAGGCGAGCGCCCGGGACAGCTCGTCGTCGTTCAGGAAGGGATCGCGGACGGAGATCTCGACGATCCCCCGCTCCTTGGCCTCGGTGAGGATCATTGAGATGAGGGACCGGCTGATGCCGATCTCCTTGGAGATCTCCTCCTGCTTTAGCCCGTCCAGGTGGTACATCTGCGCCACCTTGACGATGAGCTGCACGTCGAGCCTCGAGCTCATGCCTGCCCTGCTGTCCCGGGAGGCTACGATGGAACTGGCCGAGCCGATAGCATGGCGAACCGGAACACGTCCGCGACGCGAGGGAGGCCGCCCGCTGGTCGCGCCCTTCTGCGGCCGGCCCTTCACCGCTCCGCCGTGTCGCTTCTGACGGGCCACCGCGTCCTCCCTCCGGTCAAATGCCTAGAGCTGCCCGCGCTCACGCACGAGCAGGTGGTTCAGGGCAACGGCCGCGATGAGCACGGTGCCCTTCGCGAAGGTCTGCCAGAAGGCCGGGATCACGGTCATCAACCCGGTGGTCAGGCAGACGATGATCAGGGCACCCACCACCGTCTTGGCCACCGAGCCCTCCCCGCCCGCGAAGGCAGTCCCACCCAGCAGCACCGCGATGATGCAGTCCAGCTCCGTTCCGTCGCCGGAGAGCGGATCGCCCAGGGACATGTAGCTGGCGCGCGCTACGCCGGCCAGGGCCGCACAGACGCCAACGATGACGTAGAGCACCCACACCCACCGGACCGCGTCGATGCCGGACAGCTCCGCCGCCGTCCGGTTCCCGCCGATAGCCGCGGCGTACTTGCCGAGGAGGGTCCAGCGCTGCACCACCACCAGCGCGACCGTGACCAGGGCAGCCACCCAGAACGCCCCGGGCAGCGCCAGCAGCACCTCGGCGCGGGCGTAGTCGTTGATCCAGCCGGGCATGGCTCGCCCCGGAACGCTCTTGATGGCCGAGAGGCCATTCGGAACGATCAGCAGGGCGGCGCCCTTGAACAGGTTCAGGGTGACGAGGGTGGCGATCACCGGGGTGATGCGGAGCCGCATCACCAGGAGTCCGTTCAGCAGGCCGCACCCCGAGCCGACGACCAGGGTGACGGGCAGCGACACCGCCAGCGGGACGCCCTCCCGGATGAGCAGGGCGAAGACCACCGCCGACAGGCTCATCGCGCTCCCCACCGACAGGTCGATGTAGCCGGAGATCATGAGCAGCGTGAATGCACCGCTCAGCGTCAGGATGGGGGCCGCGCCACGCAGCATGTTGACGACGCTGGCGGGACTGAGGAAGTGCCCAGGGCCGAAGAACTCGACCTGGTCCAGCCGGGCCACGCTGAAGACCACGACGATGAACAGGAACACGACGTAGATGTAGAGCTTCTTCACGACCGCCCGCCCCGCCCCCCCGTCCGACCCCAGGGCCCCGACCCGCGCGCCCGTCAAGACTGCCTCCGGTCCAGCGCGAACCGCTGCGCCAGGATGGCCAGGAAGGTGACGATGCCCTTCAGCGTGAACTGCCAGTCAGGAGAGAGGAGAAGACCGGTGGCCGCCGAGGTCACCACCGACAAGATGATGGCCCCGACGAACATGCCCAGCACAGACCCGAACCCACCGCCGATGCTCACGCCCCCGAGCAGCGCGATGACCAGGGCGTCGAACTCGTAGCCGGTGGCCCGGCTGGACACGCCGGCCTTGAACTCGGAGGAGAGCAGGATGCCGGTGATGCCGGCCAGGAGCCCGCTCGAGACGTACAGCCAGCCGATGTGGCGGCCCACCTTCAGGCCGGAGAGCCGCGCTGCCTCGGCGTTGGCGCCGATGAGGTAGGTCCGGCGACCGGTCACCGTGGTCTTCTCGACCAGGAAGGCAACGGCCACGAGCACCGCCATGATCAGCACCGCCGCCTTGATGGAGGTACCGGGGACGAAGGTATTGCCGATGACGCCGAACACGTCGGGGAGGCTGGTGTTGCGCTGGGCTCCGAGGGTGATCACCTGGGCCAGGCCGCGGGAGAGCATCATCGTGCCCAAGGTCACGATGATGGAGGGGACCCGCAGGCGGACGACGAAGAGGGCGTTCACCGCGCCCACGCCCATGGCGCACGCCAGCGCGATCGCCACGCCGACGCCGTAGGGCAACCCGAGACCCACCGCCAGCGCGTTCGGCGACGCGCTCGCCGCCTGGCAGCAGTAGGCGGCCACCACCCCGGTGAGGGCCACGTTCCCGCCCACCGACATGTCGAAGTTCCCGGTGATGAGCAGGAAGCTGACCCCGATCCCGAGGATGACCAGGTACCAGTAGTTGGTGAGCAGGTTGAGGACGTTCCGTGGCAGGTAGAAATTGGGCACGAAGGCGCAGGCCGCCGCGAACAGGCCCACCAGCACCGCGATCATGAACAGCGTGATGAAGGACTCGTTGGAGAGCCTGGCGCTGCCGGCCTGGACCGGCGCGGGCTTCGGCTCCATGGCTGCGGTCGTTTCCATGGTCACCGGCCTCCCGTGACGACGTGCATGACCTCTTGGCCGTTCACCTCGCGGCCGTTCTCCAGCCTCCCCTTAAGCTCGCCGTCGTAGAGAAGGTAGATCGTGTCGCAGAGACAAAGGATCTCGGGCAGCTCGGAGGAGAAGACCAAGATCGACTTCCCTTCCTCGGCCAGCCTCCTCACGATGGCGTAGATCTCGCTCTTGGCCCCCACGTCGACACCGCGGGTGGGCTCGTCCAGCAGCAGCAGGGCGGCGTCGGCGAAAAGGCACTTGGCGAAGACCACCTTCTGCTGGTTGCCGCCCGAGAGCTTGCCGGCTTCCTTCTCCGTGCTGCTGGTGGCGATGCGGAGCCGGTCGATGGCCTCGAGCGTGACCCTCCGCTCCTCGGCGGCGCGGATGAACCCGTGGCGCGAGATGCGCGCCATGTTCATCACCGGGACGTTGCCCCGGATGGTGAGGATGGTGAACAGCCCCTGCGAGCGGCGCTCCTCCGGCACCAGCGCAATGCCAGCCTCGATGACCTTGTCGGGACGGGCGGGCAGCCGCTTCCCCTTGAAAAGCACCTCGCCGCGATACGGGTCGGCGCCGTAGATGGCGCGGGCCAACTCCGTCTTGCCCGCCCCCACCAGCCCGTAGAAGCCGGCGATCTCGCCCCGGCGCACGTCGAAGGAGACGTCGCGCAGCTTGCGGTTCGAGAGCCCCTTGACCTGGAGCACCACCTCACGCGACGGGTTCTCGCGCGGCCGATAGCCCTCGAAGACCGTCTTGCCGATCATCATGCGGATCAGTTCCGACCGGTCCTTCACCTGCGACATGGGCCGGGTGTCGATCTGCTTGCCGTCGCGCATCACCGTGACCGAGTCGCCGAGCTCGAATATCTCGTCGAGCCGGTGGGAGATGTAGATCACCGTCACGCGCTGCTCGCGCAGGCGCTTGATGATGGCGAAGAGCCGCTCGATCTCGCCCTCGGAGATGGCCGCGGTCGGTTCGTCCATTATCAGGACCTCCGACTCGGCCGCCACCGCCTTGGCGATCTCCACGATCTGCTTCTGTGCCACGCTCAGGGTCGAGACCAGCTGGCGCGGGGTGATGGACGGCTCGAGGCTGTTCATCACGCTCACCATGCGCTGGATCTTGTCGGTCTTGCGCAGGAACCCGAGGAACGTGTCCTCCATCCCCAGGGTGAGGTTCTCGGCCACGGTGAGCTGGTCGACGACGTTCAGCTCCTGGAAGAGCGTGCTGATCCCCTTCTGCTTGGCCTCGCGCGGGCACCGCGGGGCGTATTCGCAGCCGTTGAGGAAGACTTGGCCACCGGTGCGTGCCACGGCCCCGGTGAGGATCTTGATGAGGGTGGACTTGCCGGCACCGTTCTCCCCGACCAGGCAGTGCACGGAGTTGCGGCGGATGTCGAAGCTGACGTCGTTCACCGCGCGGACGCTGGCGTAGTCCTTCACCAGGCCGCGGATCTCTAGGACGTTGTCGGTCTGGTCCAAGGCCACCCTCCGTGCTGCCCGTCCGGCGCCTCGCTCGCGCGCGGCGCCGGACGGGCACGGCTGCAGCATCACGGCACGTCGGCGCCGAACTGCGTCTTCAGCCAGGTGCGCGCCTCGGCCTTCCCCATGGTCCAGTAGGACACCGTGTACGCCTTGTAGAAGAACTCCTTCCCGGGCTGGGTGGTGCGGGCCACCTTGCCGGCCTTGATGTCCATGATGAGGTCGATCCGGCCCCGCGCGGTCTCCACCGGCGGCAGGCCCATCGACAGCTTCAGCGAGCTGCCGGGATTGTAGATGCTCTTGTACTCCACCTCGTCGAAGTCGACGCTGGCCACGATCTCGGTCACCGGCTTGCCGTCCTTGAAGACGCCGCGGCCGGCCTGGGTCAGCGCCGCCATGGTGCCGACGGTGAGGTTCGAGGCTTCGGAGTAGATCAGGTTGACCTCGGGGTGCTGGGTGACGAGGTCGAGGACGATCTGCTTGGCAGCGTCGGGGCCCTTGCTCGCGTCCTGGCAGCCCAGGTTCTTGGCCGACGGGGCGACCGAGAGCACGCCCTTGACGAACGGCGCCGTGCGGCCGGAGTTGACCTCGGTGTGGTTGGGCCAGCCGAGCTGCACCATCACGATGGGCTTGCCCGGGTTGGCGGCCTTCCACTGCTTCGCCATCTCCGCGCCCATGGCGAACGAGACGGTCGCCTCGTCACTGCGCGCGGTGGGGATCCCCGTGTCGGCGGTGGGGCTGAAGAACGCCGTCATGACGATGTTCTTCTTAAGCGCTGCCAGCACGCCCGGCTTGGCAGCCTCGGCGTCCCAGATGTGCAACGTGGCCGCGTTCATGCCCTGGGCCACCACCTGGTCGATGTTGGCGGTCATGGTGGCGCCGTCGGACTTCCCGTCGAAGGCGAACACCTCGGCGCCGTACTTCTCCTTGGCGTACTTCTTCGCCTCGGCGTACTGCGCCTGGTGGAACACGTTGCTCAGGTCCGACACGAAGAACGCGATCTTCGTGGGCTTGTCCTTGGCGAACGCCTGCGGGGCGAGCATCACCAGGGCGATCAGCGTCAGCAGTGTCTTCTTCATTGCCACACCTCCAGTTCGAGTCGTTGCAGCGCCTCCTGCATCGTCATCACCTGCGTGCTGCCTCTCGTCTCCTCGTTCAGCGGTGCTGCCGGGCGGCCTCCACGATGGCCGGCCCGGAGCTGGTCCCGAGCCGCGTGGCCCCGGCGGCGATGAGCCGGTCGGCGTCCTCCAGCGTCTTCACGCCGGTGGAGGCCTTGACCTGCACGCTGGGACCGACCACCCGCTTCATCAGCGCGACGTCCTCGGGCGTCGCGCCGCCCTTTCCGAACCCGGTCGACGTCTTCACGAAGGCAGCGCCCGCCTGCGCCGCGAGGCGGCAGGCCCGCTCCTTCTCCTCATCGGTGAGCGCGCTGGTCTCGATGATCACCTTGACCGGCGCGCCGCCCGCGGCCTCGACCACGCCGCGGATGTCCCGGGCCACCAGGTCGTCCTGCCGATCCTTGAGCGCGCCCACGTTGATGACCATGTCCAGCTCGTGCGCGCCGGCCGCGATGGCGTCCCGCGCCTCGAGCGCCTTCACCAGTGACGTGCTGGCCCCGAGCGGAAAGCCGATCACGGTGGCGACCTTGACCGCGGTGCCCGCCAGCCGCTCGCGGGCGAAGGCGACCCAGCACGGGTTCACGCACACCGCCGCGAACCCGTACTGCCGGGCCTCGTCGCAGAACCGCGCCACCGTCTCGCGCCCGGTCTCGGGCTTCAGCACTGTGTGGTCCATGTAACTCGCGTAGTTCATTGCCAGTCCTCCTCGAGTTGCTCGATGGTCAGGGCGTCAGGACGACCTTCACCGCGCGCCCGGCCGCGATTTCCGCCATGGCGGCGTGGAACTCCCGGTTGGGCAGCCGGTGTGTGACCAGCCGGGCAAAGGTGGCCGTCTCGCGCCGAAGCAGCGCCACCGCCTCCTTCACGTGGACCGGCGTCGAGTCCGAGGTGCCGAAGATGAAGAGCTCGCCGTAGTGGATGGTGCGGGAGCTCACCGAGAGCATCTCCTCCCCCGGCGGCAGGCTGGCGAAGAAGGACACGTAGCCGCCTTTGCGTGCGTACATGGGCGACATCGCCTGGGTGGGGTTGTGCGGCGCGGTCACCACCACCAGGTCGAACCCCTCGTTGCCCGACAGCCGCAGGTAGGCGCCGTCGAGCTCGGCGGGCGGGACCACCTCGGAGAAGCCCAGCGCGGCGGCCAGGTCGGCCCGGGCGCCGGGGAACTCGGAGCAGACCACCCGCTTCGCGCCCTTGGCGCGCGCCGCCAGCGCGTGCAGGAACCCGAGCGGCCCGAGCCCCAGCACCAGGACGTTCTCGATCTCACCGGTGCCCCAGGGCAGGCGCCCCAAGCCGTTCATGACGCAGGAGAGGGGCTCCGCCAGCGCGGCCACGCTCGCCTCCAGCTCGCCGACCTCGACGAGGTGCCCGAGCCGCACCGCGCGCTCCGGGATGGCCAGCCAGGGGGCCATGGCGCCCGGGTAGTGGAAGCCGATCGCCTCCGCGCTACGGCACAGGTTCGAGCGGCCCGCCCTGCAGTAGCGGCACTCGCCGCAGCCGACGGTGGTCGCCATCACCACCCGCGCGCCGCAGAGCCGCGCCTCGACGCCCTCGCCCCTCGCCTCGACCGTGCCCACGAACTCGTGACCCATGGTCATCGGCGGCTTGATGCGGGGATTGCCCTTCTGGAACGACTTGACGTCCGTGC
>JADGQZ010000092.1 GCA_017881345.1 Myxococcaceae bacterium
CATCTGGGCGGAGAGCGCCCCCGGTACCGGCGCCACCTTCATCGTGCTCATCCCGGCGGAGGCGGTTGCCGGCGTGTCCCCGCAGGCCGAGGCCGTTGCTGGCGCACCATCCGTGGGCTAGGACGCATGGCCTCGTCGACCCGATGACCGCCCGACCGACACTGTCGCGCTGGATCTTGCTGTGCGCGACCGCGCTGGTCCTGATCCAGCTCGCGGCGATGGCGCACCTGGCCGCGGCGCCCCACGGTGTCTGCCGGGAGCACGGCGTGGTGGTGGACCTCGACGCGGCTCCGGCGCAAGTCAGCGGGGTGACGCTGCCTGCGCTCCCGGGCGTGGGCCGTGCGCCCGCCCCGGAGGTCCGGGTCGGCACGCATGCGCATTGCCCTGCGCTGTGGGTCATGCGCGCGGCGCGGTCGGAGGTCCGTTCGTCCTGGGCCCTCGGGCTGCGGCAGGGAGAGGTCGGCCGCCCCCGCGCTCCCGAGTCGGTCCCCGCCCTGGCGGGCTGCGCGCTCCGGTGCGCACCGAAGCAGTCGCCGCCGGTCTGAGGGTATCCGCCCTCCGCCTTCGCCCGTCGTTGCCCGCCCATCGCAGGCCGCGGGCGAAGGTCCGTCCCGCGCCGTCTGATGCCGTCGTCCCCCCGAGCCCCGCATGCCCTGCAACACGCACCGCCTGTCCATCCGTGGAAGACGCGCCATCCTGACCGCCCTGGTGGCGGCGGGGTGGAGCCTGCCCGCGCTCGCCGCCAACCTCGGCATCGTCCACGGGACGGTCCACGACGAGTCCGGCCATCCCATCCCTGGCACCGAGGTGAAGCTCCTCCGGGGCGCCACGCAGCTGGACGCGCACGGCACCGATGTCGCCGGCCACTTCGAGTTCGAGCAGGTGCCCTTCGGCAAGTACCGGGTCACCTTCGCCGCGCCGGACGGACGGATGGACGACCGGGAGGTGCTCATCGCCTCCGGTGACGTGCTCGAGCTGGACGTCACGCTCCCCACCCTGCAGGAGACGGTGACGGTTGAGGCCCCGAAGCGCGAGGCGCCGCGGCCGCCCACCAACCCCAGCTCGGCCACGCAGATCCAGCGCGAGGACATCCTCGCGCTCCCCCGGGGCGACAGCGCCAGCGTGAACGACATCCTGGCCACCCAGCCGGGCTTCGTCTTCGACTCGCTCGGCCAGCTGTATGTGCGCGGCAACCACGGTAACCTCCAGTACCAGCTGGATGGCGTGCCGCTGCCCGAGTCGGTCTCCGGCCTCTTCGGCCAGTTCCTCTCGCCGAAGCTGGTGGAGAACATCGAGGTCATCACCGGGGGGCTGCCGGCCGAGTACGGCCAGCGGCTCTCGGGCCTGGTCAACCTCAACTCGCGCCGTCCGCCAGCCGAGGGGGAAGGGCAGGCCGAGCTGCTCTACGGGAGCTACAACACCGTCACCCCCAGCGCCTTCTACGGGCAGAAGCTGGGATCGGTCTCGTACATGACCGGGGCCAGCTTCACCTGGACCAACCGGGGGATCGATCCTCCGAACCCGGCGACGTACGTCTGGGACAAGTCGCAGCAGGGCCGGGTCTTCGCCAAGGTCGACTTCGATTTCAACGATCGCGACCACCTCACGGCGCTGATCGCCTATTCGCACAACCAGTTCCAGATCCCGGTCGACCCGACGCAGGTCCCCGGGGCGACCCAGCCCGACCAGTACGGCAACCCGCCGCCGCCCTACTTCCCGCCGAACAGCCAGCAGACCGAGAAGGAGAACGACCTCTTCGGCATCCTCTCCTACCGGCACGACTTCGATGCCTCCAAGTCGCTCCGGGTCGCAGCGGTGGTGCGGTACTCAACCGCGACCTTCTTCGGGGATCCGGCCGCCGTGCTCGGCCCTGCCCAGGAGCCTTGCACTGCGGATATCGAATGCCGCGGGACGAGCAACCTCGACCGGAAGGCCGTCGACGTGGGTCTGGTCGCCGACTATCTCCAGCGCTTCGGTGACCAGCACACCCTCAAGTTCGGTCTCACCTTCAACCAGCTCTGGGGCACGAGCACCTACCAATCGTACGCGCAGCTGGTCACGCCGCCGCCGCCCCCCCCCTACTATGGGAGCACCGGCCAGGGCACCGACTCGCCCACCAACACCCTCGGCGGCGCGTACGTTCAGGATCGGTGGTCTCTCGGCAAGCTCACCTTGACCGGTGGGCTCCGGGTGGACTTCCAGGCCGTGTCGCTGGGCGGCACCACCAGCACCGAGGCGGGAGTGAGCCCCCGCCTCGGTGCTTCCTATGCCTTCACCCCTGACGTGGTGGCCCATGCGTTCATCGGGCTTCTCTGGGTACCCCCCTCGGTCCTCGACGTCACCGCTGGCGCCCGGCTGAGCCCCAACGCCGTTCCGCCGGATCAGCCGATCCCGTACGACTTGAAGGCGGAGAAGGACACCTACGCCGAGGTGGGCGTCCGGGCCCGCGTGCTGCCACCGCTGGCGCTCGGCCTCACGCTGTGGGGACGCGTCTCGAAGGACCAGCTCGACGAGACCGAGATCGGGAACACCGGAATCACCACGCCCTTCAACTACAGCCAGGGCCGGGCCGCCGGCGTCGAGCTCACGCTGGACGCGGTCATCACCCAGAACCTCACCGCTTTCGGCAACGTCAGCCTCGGCACTGCGCAGGGCAAGGGCATCTCCAGCGCTCTGTACCTCTTCACGCCGGAAGAGCAGGCGAACCAGAACTGGCAGACGCTGGACCACGCACAGACCTGGACCGCGAACGCCGGGATGGCGTACCGGGTCGGCGACACACTGGTCTCGGGGCTCCTCGCGTACGCCAGCGGGCTGCGGACCGGCGCGGACAACGACAGTCACGTTCCGGGGTGGGTCCGGGTCGACTTGACGCTGTCCCACGACTTCCGGAACCTGCCGCTCAGGCCGACGGTGGCGATCGACATCATCAACCTGTTCGACGCGACGTACGCCTACCGGATCTACAACGGTTTCAACGGGAGCCACTGGGCGTCGGGTCGCAGCGTGTACGTGCGCACGGCGGTCTATTTCTGACGTCGCCCCCCGCGCGCAGCCGGGAGGTGCGCGCAGGTATGCGTTCAGTGCACCACCCCGCCCGCGGGTTTCCGGCCGTTTCCGCGTATCGTTCGGAGGTTCGACCGATGCGCGCCCTGGAAATCTTCGACACGGATGAGCAGGGCAAGCTGGGCGGGAGCCTCGCCGAGATCCTGCAGCTCGCGGATCCCCCGGCTTCCCGCCTCCGGTGGACGCTCCGCTACATCGAGACGCCTGACGAAGTGAGCGCCGCCTGGCCGGCGGGGCTGAAGGATCTGGAGTCCCAGGCATCGTCGCGCAAGTTCGGGCTCTCGCTCAGCTGGGAGCAGCTCACCGGGCTGGCCAAGGTGCTGCACGCGCCGGTGGACGTCCGGCTCGACGGATGGGCGCGTCTGCCACGGACCGGCGACACGCCGGGCGAGCTGCGGATGCGCATCGAGCTGCTCGATGCCACGCTGTTCCGGGTCGCGGCGCGGGACCGCGCCGTGCTCACCGCGCTGGAGCGCCGCTTCAAGGACACCCGCGCCGTCGAGCTGAGCGAGATGTCCTAGCCGGCGGTCAGCTCCACCCGGTCCACCGTCGCGCCCACGCGGCCGAGCAGCTCCCAGGCCCAGCCCACCGCCTCGTCCACCCGGTTCGCCGTGGCCGCGGCGCCCCAGATCAGGGTGAGCGTGGTGGTGGTGGCATCGGACGTCTTGGTCCGCTCCGAGTCCTTCACCGCGTTGGCGCAGGGTCCCTCGGCGTCGAAGAGGCAGAGCAACCCCTGGAGGTCGATCTCCTGTCCCGCGGCGTTGAAGACGTAACGGGTGCCCGGTGGCGCGACGTCCACCCGGACCGGCGCGCGCAGCCGGTCCACGTCCACCACGCTGATGGGCAATCCGGAGTGGAGCGAGACCGCGTTGCCCACGTCCACGGCCGGGTTGATGGGACCGAGCTTCCCCTCGGCGGCGGCCCGGACCAGGTACTCCGAGGCGGGTTTCCCGCGGCCGGTCGGCTTGTAGCCGCCGTGACGGAGGAGATCGCGGATGGCCCCCCGTACTTCCTCCGCTCCCTGGACCGGTCCGCGAGCGCCGGGGGCGAGCAGGTCGCGGTAGCCGTCCCTGGGGAGCTTTCCCAGGGGCTCCGGAAACTCCGTCACGAAGGCGCGCAATGAGAGCAGCGGGTGAGGTGCCACGGTGAGCTCCACGGCGGGCCAGCGTACGCCTTTCGGGTCGCGCGCGCGTGGGCATCAGGGGGCCGTGCTAGCCAGGACGGCACGTCGCCGACCCGAGCCATCGCTGCAGAGCTGCTCTCCGGAGCGGAGCTGTACCGCACCGTGGTGCTGGAGAAGATGGCGGGCGCCCGCGAGTCGGTGTGGATCGCCACCGCGAACGTGAAGGCGATGATGATCGAGCAGGGTGGCAAGTTTTCCCCGGTGCTCGGATTGTTCCGCACGCTCGCCCGGCGCGGGGTGGAGCTCCGGCTGCTCCACGCCGAGCTGCCGAGCCGCCCGTTTCGCGCCGCGTTCGACCGGTCGACCACGCTGGTGCGGGGCGGGCTCCAGCTGAAGATCTGCCCCCGGGTCCATTTCAAGTGCGTCCGGGTGGACGGAGCGTGGCTCTACCTGGGGAGCGCGAACCTCACCGGGGCGGGGCTCGGGGCGAAGCACCCCGACGGACGGAACTTCGAGCTCGGGTGGGTCACGGAGGATTTCGACACCATCGACCGGGTGACGGCGCTCTACGAGTCGGTGTGGAGCGGGGCGGAGTGCGGACGGTGCCGGCTCCGGTCGGTGTGCCCGGATCCGATCGGACCGGCCGCGCCCCGGGCCCGGAAGGGCGACGGAGTGCGGCTCGGGCAGGCGCGGCGGCTCCGCAGACACGGACGCTGACCCCTGGTTGCCCTCGGGGAGCGCCGGCGATGCCCGGAGGATGTCCGGCTGCGCCAGCGCGGGTGCTGCGGGCAGTATGCTTGCCGACCGTGCCTCCGCACCCCGTGAGCCGCCCCGAGCGGCCCCAGCTCCTCGGGGCCATCGCCGGGCTCCTCTCCGCCATCCTCTTCGGCGCCAGCGTCCCCATCACCAAGCAGCTCCTCCCGGAGGTCGCGCCCACGCTGCTCGCCGGGCTTCTCTACCTGGGAGGAGGCCTCGCCGTGGGCACGGTCCGGCTGGCGGCGCGGCAGCGCATCGTCGAGGCGAGCCTCGGCCGGGCCGACCTGCCCCGCGTCCTCGCCATCGTCGTCCTCGGCGGCGTCGTCGGGCCGCTCGCCCTGGTGAACGGGCTGCGGACCGTCTCCGGCGTGAGCGGCGCGCTCCTGCTCAACCTCGAGGGTCCCCTCACCGTCCTGGTTGCCATCACCATCTTCCACGAGCACCTCGGCCGCCGGGCGGCGCTCGGAGCAGGGCTCGTCTTCCTCGGAGCCTGCCTCCTGGCGCTGCCGGGCGCGGGTGCGGGCGAGGCGCGGCTCTCCGGTGTCCTCCTGCTTGCCACGGCGTGCGCCGCCTGGGCCCTGGACAACAACCTCACCCAGGGCCTCGCCGGAAAGGACCCCTGGCAGCTCGTCATCGCCAAGACGGTCGGCGCGGGTTCCGGCATGGTCGCCCTCGCCCTCGCGCTCGGAGACCGGTTCCCTGCGTTCCGTCTCGTCCTCTCCGCGCTGGTGCTCGGAGCGCTCGCCTACGGGGCCAGCGTGCTGCTCGATGCCTTCGCCCTCCGGCTGCTCGGTGCCGCGCGCGAGGCCGCGTTCTTCGCCACCGCACCCTTCGCCGGGGCGCTCCTCTCGGTCCCGGTTCTCGGGGAGCGGCTGGGCGCGGTCCAGCTCGCCGCCGGGGCGGTGATGATCGGGGGCGTGGCGATCCTCGTCCGTGAGCGGCACGGCCACGAGCACGCTCACGAGGCTCTCGAGCACACCCACCGCCACGTCCACGACGCCCACCACCAGCATCCGCATCCCGAGGGTGTCGACCCGACCGTCCCGCACGCGCACCCCCACCGGCACGCGCCGCTGACCCACGCCCACGCGCACGTCTCGGACGCGCACCACCGGCACGTGCACTGAGCATCCAAAGCCGACGAGGAAGGCTGGCGCGCGGGCGCCGGGACCGGCAGATTCGGAAGCTTCCTGGGCGAGGACGGGGACGTGAGCGATTTCGAGGCAGACCTACGGAGGATGCGGCGGGCGCTGGCGGCCGAGGACGACCGGCGCACGCGCCGGCAGGTCCGCCGTGAGGAGCGCCGGGAGCGCCGCTCCGGAAGGCGCGCCGCGCGCCGCCGGAGTCCGAGGAGTGGCGCCATCCTCCTCGCGGGTGCCGCCGTCGTCACCACCCTGGTGGTCGAGGGCGCTCCCTACTGGCTCCTCTTCGTCGTGCTGTGGATGGCCTTCGAGGGGTTCCGCCGGCTCGTCGGCAAGCGTGGCCCCGACGTCGAGGGAGAGGTCACCCGCGTGGAGGAGTCGGGTGTCGATGCCCGGCTCGCCCGGGTGGATGAGCTCTGCGACCAGCTGCTGGCCGACATCCGCACCGCCCCGGCGGTGCTCCGGGAGATCGTCCAGAAACCCGAGGAGGCGGTGCAGGCACTCCGTGACGGTGTCCACGCCCTCGAGCGACGCGAGCGGGAGATCCGCACCCTCGCCCGGCCCGAGGACGACACGCGGCTCCAGTCGGAGCGGGATTCCCTCCAGCGGCGGCTCTCGGCGGAGCAGGACGGAGTGACGCGCGAGCGACTCGCCCAGGCGCTGCAGGCCCTGGAGCAGCAGCGGAGCCAGCGGGCCTCGCTCCTCACCGCCGCCTCGCGCCTCGAGGCGGAGCGAACCCGGCTGCTCTACACGCTCGAGGGGCTCCACACCCAGGTGCTCGCCGTCCGCTCCACCGCCGAGGCGGGCCAGGAGCAGGCCGCGACCGAGCGGCTCCGCCAGAGCCTGGACACGCTCTCCAGCGAGGTCTCCGCCGTCGCCGGAGCGCTCGAGTCGGTTCAGGCCGTCGACGCGGGCGCGGTCTCGTCGTCGGACCCGGCGCGGGCGCCCGGCGAGCGGGTTCCGGAGCCGCGCTGATGACCGGACCGTCGCAGTCGGTGCCGGGCATCGACGCCCGGCGCCCGGCCGGCACGCCCATCGCGCCGGCCCCTGCGTTCACACCCGGCGAGCCGTTCAAGCCCGCGTGGGGAGCTGCGGGTCCCCAGCGGCAGACGCTCCTCGCCCATCTCATCCGCCGCCCTCGCCCGCCTCCCGTCCGCCGCGAGCGCGTGGACACCCACGACGGAGACTTCCTGGACCTCGACTGGGTCGCGGCGTCGCCCGAGGTGCCGCACGTCCTCGTGCTCCACGGGCTCGAGGGCAGCCCGGGCTCCGGCTACGTGCGCGCCACGCTGAACGCGGTCGCCCACCGCGGCTGGGGTGCGGTGGCGATGGCCTGGCGGAGCTGCAGCGGCGAGCCCAACCGCGCGCTCCGGTCCTACTGCTCGGGCGAGACCGAGGACCCGCGCTTCGTGGCCCGCCGCATCCGCGAGGCCGGCATCCGCGGGCCACTCTTCGCCATCGGCTTCTCCCTGGGCGCGAACGCCCTGCTCAAGCTCCTCGCCGAGACCGGGGACGAGGCCCCCCTCGATGCCGCGGTGGCGGTGAGCACGCCCTTCGACCTCGCCGCCTGCGCCCGCGCGCTGGATGCGCCCTGGAGCGGCGGAGCCATCTACCGGCGGGTGTTCCTCAGGACGCTGCGGCGGAAGGCGCTCGGCAAGCTTCGCGAGCATCCGGCGTCGGGGCTGTCCCCCGAGGGCGTCCGGCGGGCGCGCACGCTCCGGGCCTTCGACGACGCGTTCACCGCCCCGAGCAACGGGTACCGCGACGCAGACGACTACTACGC
>JADGQZ010000093.1 GCA_017881345.1 Myxococcaceae bacterium
GCAGTTGCGAGACGCCGAGTTCCGAGTGGTTCGGAGACGGGAGCAGGGAGTCGCGAGTCGTCTCGCAGCTCTCCTCTCCCTGCTCGCGACCACTAGCACCTCGGCGTCTCGCAACTACCCTGTCTACCCGCGACCTCCTGGTTGTTCTACCACCTTGCCGTCTCCCACTGGGCTGGGTACACTAACCTCAACGGCCTCTCGCTAGCGGAGTTGCATGCCAAGACATCTTCCCTCCGTCAGGAAGACGTCGGTTGATGAAGGCTCGCTGGATCAATACCTCCGCGAGATCAGTGCCTACCCCCTCATCTGCCGGGAAGACGAGGTTGATCTCGCCGTCCGCATCAAGCGGCACGAGGAGGAAGCGCTCGACAAGCTGGTGCGCTCCAACCTCCGCTTCGTCGTGTCGGTGGCGAAGAAATACCAGAACCAGGGTGTCTCGCTGGCGGACCTGATCAACGAGGGCAACCTCGGCCTGATCCGCGCCGCGCACAAGTTCGACGAGACCAAGGGCATCAAGTTCATCTCCTATGCCGTGTGGTGGATCCGGCAGGCGATCCTGCAGGCGCTGGCGGAGCAGAGCCGGATCGTGCGGGTGCCGCTGAACCGCGCCGGGACGCTGCATCGCATCGGCAAACGGTCGTCGGCGCTGCAGCAGGAACTCGGGCGCGAGCCCACGGTGGAGGAGATCGCCGAGGGAATGGACATCAGCGAGGAGGAGGTCGCCAAGACGCTCTCCATCTCGCAGAGCCACCTCTCGCTCGACGCTCCGATGACGCCCGGCGAGGACAACAAGCTGCTCGACTACCTTCCCGACACGCTGAACCCCACGCCCGACGAGCAGACCTTCGAGCACGCCCTGAGCGAGAGCATCGAGCGCGTGCTGGGAACGCTCAAGGAGCGGGAGGCGAAGATCCTGCGGCTGTATTTCGGCCTCGATGGCGACGAGCCGATGACGCTGGAGGAGATCGGGAGCCTGCTGGGCATCACCCGCGAGCGCGTCCGGCAGATCAAGGAGAAGGCGCTGTCGCGTCTGCGGCACATCTCCAAGGCGCGCGCCCTCGAGAGTTTTCTCACCTAGTTGAAGCTCGGCGTCATTTCGCTCGGCTGCGACAAGGCGACGGTGGATACCGAGCACCTCGTCGCCAGGCTCGTCGGCCACGGCGCCCAGATCGCGCCCACGCTCGGCGACGCCGACGTGATCCTGGTCAACACCTGCGGCTTCATTGACGCCGCCAAGCGCGAGTCCATCGAGGCCATGCTCGAGGCCGGCCGTTACAAAAAGGCAGGCCGGTGCCGTGCCGTGGTGGCGGTGGGCTGCTTGATCGCCCGCTACGGCGACGAGCTCAGGGCGGAGCTGCCGGAGGTGGACTACTTCTTCGGCTTTAGGGACCTGCCCGAGCTGGTGCCGCGCCTGATGAGCGCGGGGCTGCTGGAGGACGCGTCCGCCACGCACCCCGGCGTCCGCCACTACCTCGGCACCACGCCGCACGTGCGCTACCTCAAGATCAGCGAAGGGTGCGACCACACCTGCGCCTTCTGCGCGATCCCGCTGATGCGCGGGCTGCACCGCTCGCGCCCGCTCGAGGAGCTGGTGCGCGAAGCGGTGGAGCTGGAGCGCGCGGGCGCGCGGGAGATCAACCTGGTCGCCCAGGATCTCGGGCACTACGGGCATGACGTGCCCGGCGGGCCGCGGCTCCCGGACCTGCTCGCCGCGCTGCTGCGGGAGACGGGGGTGGCCTGGTACCGTTGCCTGTACGTGTATTCCGCGGGCATCACGCCGCAGCTGGTCGAGCTGATGGCGACCGAGCGGCGTCTGGCCCCGTATCTCGACATGCCGATCCAGCACGCCACCGACCGGATGCTCGCGGCGATGCGCCGGCCCGAGCGCGCGGATACGATCCGGGCGAAGGTGCGCTGGCTGCGCGAAGCCGTTCCGGACCTCGCCCTGCGCACCACGGTGCTGGTGGGATTTCCCGGCGAGACGGACGCCGATCATGCCGCGCTGCTCGAGTTCCTCGACGAGCTGCAATTCGACCGGGTGGGTGCGTTCGCCTACTCCGAGCAGGAGGGCACGCGGGGAGCCGCGCTGCCCGACGACGTGCCCGATGGTCTCAAGCGGGAGCGGCTGGCCGAGGTCCTGGAGCTGCAGCGCGCCATTTCGGGGGAGCGGTTGCAGCGGCTGGTGGGCCGCGAGGTGGACGTCCTGGTGGACGGGCCGGCCCATCCCGACGATCCGGGCATTGCCGTGGGCCGGACCATCTGGCAGGCCGACGACGTGGACGGCTGCACGCATCTGGCGGGCCCCATCGCGCGGGAGCCCGGCAGCTTCGTCCGGGCGAGGGTCGTCGAGGCGCTGGATTACGACCTCATCGCGGAGCCGACGGCGTGAAACGAGCGCTCGGCCGCGGCCTGCGGCGGGCGATCGGCGTCGCCGGCGCGCTGCTGATGGCGAGCTGTGCCCGCCGCGTGCCGCTGGCGCCATTGCAAGGCGTTCCGGTCGTGCGAGTGGGCATCGTGGTGGACCAACCGGCGGGCGAGGTCAGTGCCACCGGCCAGTATCGGGTGTTGGGTCCGGATGGGGAGATCCTCGCCGTGGTGGACGCCGGCGTGTCCTGGCGGGTCGAGCCCGGCGGAGCGCCGGACCGGCTCTCGTTGATCCGGCCCGACCGACCGCAGCCGGTCGACGTGGCGCAGCCGGTGACGGTGCGGCCGGATCGCCCGGAGGACTTGGTCGTGATCGGCGGGCGGAGGTACCGCGGAGAAGCCACCGTGCTGCGTGGCTCCAGCGGCGTCACCGTCGTCAACCGGGTGCCGC
>JADGQZ010000094.1 GCA_017881345.1 Myxococcaceae bacterium
ACCGGCCGCTCGGACCTAGGCTCGCCACCGTGCCACGCGCGCGCGGAGCTCGTCCCCTCATCGTTGCCGCCGCGCTCCTGGCCTGCGGGACCGCTGCCGCGCAGGACGCCTTCGAGATCCAGGTCTACGACTCCGAGACGGCCCGCGCCGGCGAGCCGGGGCTGGAGACGCACATCAACCACTTCTTCGACGACGGGCTGACCCACCTCACCTTCGAGCCCCACCTGGGCCTGACGGACTGGTGGGAGCTGGGCATCTACTTTCAGTTCGTCCTCGAGCCGACCGGCGTCTGGAACACCGGCGGGATGAAGCTCCGGAGCAAGTGGCGGTGGCCCCGACGGCTCGGCGCCTTCGGGCTCGCGCTCAACATCGAGGTGGCACGGGTCAGCAAGCTCTACGAGCCGGACGGCTGGGGGGGCGAGGTGCGCCCGGTCGTCGATGCGCGGTGGGGCCGTCTCTACCTGGCGTTCAACCCCATCGTCTCGTTCTCCTTCGCCGGCCCCGAGGCCTGGAAGCCGGTGTTCGAGCCGGCGTTCAAGGCGAGCGTGGACGTCGTCGGGCCGCTGGCCCTCGGCCTGGAGGAGTACTCGAACTTCGGCGTCATCCGCGACTGGCTCCCCTCCTCGCTCCAGACGCACCGCCTCTTCGTGGTGGCGGACCTCCTGGTCGGCGTCGTGGGCATCAACTTCGGGGTGGGGCGGAACCTGAACGGGCCCGAGGGGTGGATCGTCAAGGCGATCATCTCCCTGACCCCGCCCGCGCCCGAGCCGGCCACCACCGGCGAGCGCTGACTCAGTGCATGTGCCAGCCGTGGCTGGCGACCATCAGCTGCCCGGTCAGCGCGGCGCTGGGGAAGGCCGCGAGGTCCACCGCGAGCTGGGCGATGTCCTGGAGCGTGGTGAACTCGCCGTCCACGGTGCTGCCGAGCATCACCTTCTTCACCACCTCGTCCTCGCTGATGCCGAGCGTCTTCGCCTGCTCGGGGATCTGCTTGTCCACCAGCGGGGTGCGGACGAAGCCGGGGCAGATGACGTTGGTGCGCACTCCGAACTTCGCGCCTTCCTTGGCCGCGGCGCGGGCGAGCCCGAGCAAGCCGTGCTTCGCAGCCACGTAGGCCGACTTGAGCGGCGATGCCTCCACGCTGTGCACGCTGCCCATGTAGAGGAGGAGCCCGCCCTTCCCCGAGGACTGCCAGTGGCGCATCGCTGCCCGGGTGAGGAGGAAGCCGCCGTCGAGATGGATGGCGAGGACCCGCCGCCAGTCGGCGAGCGTGAACTCGGTGATGGGCGCGATGTGCTGGATCCCGGCGTTGCTCACCGCCACGTCCAGGCGCCCGAGCGCGCGGACCGTCTCGGCCACGCCCTGGTCCACCTGGGCCTCGGAGGTGACGTCCATGGCGAGCGCCAGCGCCCGCCCGCCGCGCTCCTCGATGCCCTTCGCCACGCTCCGGGCGCCGTCCAGGTTCACGTCGGTCACCGCCACCGCGGCGCCCTCTCGCGCGAAGCCCTCGGCCATCGCCCGGCCGAGCCCGCCACCACCACCCGTCACCAGCACCGCCCGCCCGGAGAGTCGCATCGTCTTCCTCCTGCCGCCCTGGCCCGCGAGGCGGCCGGCGCGGGAGTCTGCCCCAGGGCGGTGCTGACGGCCACGGCTGTGCAACAGCTGCCGGCGGCTGCACGAGGGGCTCCCGGGTGCCGCCCTCCTGGGCTAAGGAACAGGGCATGAAGCGGTGCGTGCTCGCGGTCTCGATGTGGCTCGCCGGCGTGGCGCTGGCCCAGGACACCGACTTCTCCAAGGTCGAGGTGAAGGTGGTGCCCGTCGCCGGTGGGGTCTCCATGCTGGTGGGCGAGGGCGGCAACATCGGAGTGACCACCGGCAAGGACGGCACGTTCCTCATCGACGATCAGTTCGCGCCGCTCCTCCCGAAGATTCGGGCCGCGGTGAAGACGCTGGGGGACGGGCCGATCCGCTTCGTGGTCAACACCCACTTCCACGGGGACCACACCGGGAGCAACGCGCCGCTCGGTGAGTCCGGCGCGGTCATCATCGCCCAGGACAACGTCCGCAAGCGGCTGGGCATGGAGCGGATCAATTCCCGGACAAAGGAGAGAACCCCGCCGAAGCCCCCGATCGCCTGGCCCGTGGTGACCTACGGCGACGGCGTCACTCTCTACCTGAACGGCGACGAGCTCGAGGTCACGCACGTCGCCCGGGCGCACACCGACGGCGATTCCATCATCCGCTTCCGGAAGGCGAACGTCATTCACATGGGCGACGTCTTCTTCAACGGAAACTACCCCTTCATCGACGTCGACAGCGGCGGCTCGGTCGACGGCGTCGTCGCCGCGGTGGACAAGGTGCTTCCGACCATCGACGCCGGCACCAAGCTCATCCCCGGCCACGGGTCACTCGGCACCAAGGCCGATCTCCAGGCCTACCGCGACGTGGTCGCCGGCATCCGTGACCGGGTGAAGGCGCTCATCGCCCAGGGCAAGACGATGGACCAGGTGATCGCCGCCAAGCCCAGCGCCCAGTGGGACGAGAAGTGGGGGAAGGGCTACATGGGCCCCGACGTCTTCGTGTCCTTCGTCTACCGCAGCCTCACCGAACCGAAGGGCACGGGGTCGAAGTGACGGGCGTCCCCCCACCCGGGGGGCAGACCCAGGGGGCGCCGCCCGGGCGGCCGGTCTCCATCTTCCTGACGGTCGCCTGTGCCTTCGCCGGGCTGGCCGACCTGCAGGGCTTCGCCTTCGCCTTCTCCAGGCGGAACCGGGAGGCGTTCGCGGCGACGCCGTACGTGAACGGCGTCGTCGCGGGCATCGCCTTGCTGCAGATCGCCTGTCTGGTGCTCCTCTGGCGCGGCCGGAGGGCGGGCCTGTTCGGATTCCTCGGCCTCGCCGTCATCCACGTGGCCGTGCTCCTGCCGGCGGTGGGCGCCTGGTCTCTCTGCGCGCTGCTGCCCTCGGTGCTGGTGGGGGCAGCCGGCCTCTGGAACTGGGAACGGCTCCGGTAGAGCTCAGACCGGCTCGACGACCACCGCGCTCCCGTAGCAGAGCACCTCGGTCACGCCCGCCGAGATCTCGGTCGCGTCGTAACGCGCGCCGATGACGGCGTTGGCGCCGATCTGCCGGGCGTGAAGCGCCATCAGCTCGAACGCCTCGCGCCGCGCCTGCTCGCACATCTCGGTCCAGAGGGTGATGTTGCCGCCGAACAGCGTCTGCAGCCCGGCGACGAAGGTGCCGACGATGTTCCGCGAGCGGACGACGATGCCTCTCACCACGCCCAGGTTCCGCACCACCCGGTGCCCGGGCAGCTCGAAGGTGGTGGTCACCCGGTCGAGCGGGAGCGTGGAGAGGGTGGTCAGCGGGGCACGGCTCATGGTCGCCCTCCGGACGGCGGGCCCGGCAGAGGGTGGCCGGGGCACGTTCGGCTCCCTAGCCTGTTCCGGCCATGCGCGCACTCGCCTACTTCGGCCCGGGGAAAGTCTCGGTGGTCAAGAAGCCGGACCCCGGCATCGAGCACCCCCAGGACGTCGTCCTCCGGGTCACCCGCGCCGCCATCTGCGGCTCGGACCTCCACCTGCTCCATGGCCTAATCCCCGACACCCGCGTGGGCTGCACCTTCGGCCACGAGTTCACCGGCGTGGTCGAGGACGCCGGGCGCGACGTCAGAACGCTGAAGCGGGGCGACCGGGTGGTGGTGCCGTTCAACATCGCCTGCGGCCGGTGCTTCTTCTGCGCGCGCGGCCTGTTCGCCAACTGCGAGAACACCAACCCCGCGTCCAACGACATCGCCTCGGGCGTCTACGGCTACTCCCACACCACCGGAGGCTTCGAGGGCGGGCAGGCCGAGTACGTCCGGGTGCCCTTCGCCGACGTTGGCCCCACCAGGATTCCCGACGACATGCACGACGAGGAGGTGCTCTTCCTGAGCGACATCCTCCCCACCGGCTACCAGGCGGCGGAGATGGGGGAGATCCAGAAGGGCGAGACGGTGGTGGTCTTCGGCTCTGGCCCGGTCGGGCTCTTCGCCCAGCTCTCCGCGTGGCTCATGGGCGCGGGCCGGGTGATCGCGGTGGACAGGGTGCCGGAGCGCCTCGCGTTCGCCCGGGAGTACAACGGCGTCGAGACGCTCAACTTCGACGAGGTGGACGACCCGGTGATGGCGCTCCGGGAGATGACCGGCGGCCGGGGGGCCGACGTGTGCATCGACGCGGTCGGCATGGAGGCGGAGGGGCTCGAGGCCGGCGCGGCCACCGCGCTCGCCTGGTGCATCCAGACCGCGCGAAAGGGCGGCAACGTCTCCATCGTCGGGGTGTACGGCCCCCTCTGGAACCTGGTCCCGATCGGAACGGCGATGAACAAGGGCCTGACCCTGCGGATGAACCAGTGCAACGTGAAGCGGTACGTCCCGCATCTGCTGAAGCACATCCGCGAGGGCCGCATCGACGCCCGCCGCATCATCACCCACCGCTTCCCGCTCGCCCGGGCGCCCGAGGCCTACCATCTGTTCGAGAAGCGGGCCCGGGGCTGCATCAAGTGCGTGCTCCTGCCGCACGGGGAGGCGTGATGGCCACCACCGACCGGAACGACGTGCTCCGCCGGCACCTCCCGCCCGGGGGGCCGGGACGCATCGACGACGCCGAGCCCAGCGCCCGTCCGGGCGTGCCGATGGAGCACGTCCCCGCGCCCTTCCCCACCGCGCCGGAGCGGGTGGTGGTCCAGCGGCCGCGGGTGGAGGTGCTGCAGATCCCCGGGCGCAAGAAGCCGGTGTGGGTGGTGAGCAACGCCCAGCCTCCGCGTGGACTCGCCGGCCGCCTGCGTCGCCGGGCCTTCGCCATCCCCGAGCACCACGCCGAGCACTGGATGCTGCTGCTCGCCGCAGACCGGCTGGAGGTCCGCCTCACGCAGGCGAAGCGATGGCTCGGCTTCGCCGCCGGCGCGCTCGCGCTGCTCGGGCTTCTCCGGGCGATCGAGGACCGCTGAGCGGCTACGACTGCTGTGCCACGCGGCGCAGGAGCCTGGAGAGAACACGCCGCTCCGAGACCCGGAGCACCGCCAGCACCGGCGTCGTGGCTCCATCGACCACCGGGCGCAGGTGGCGAAACCACCGTTGCCCCGCCGCTGTCAGCTGGACGACGCGCCGGCGCCGGTCGCTCGGGTCCGTGCCACGCGTCGTGAGCCCCTTGCGCTCGAGCTCGCTCAGCTGACGGGAGACGCCGGCCGGGTGCTGCGCCGAGGCATCCGCCAGCTCGCGCTGGGTGAGAGGCCCGAGCTCGGCCAGCCGGTTCACCAGCGACCACGCGACCACCGACTCCCCGCGGGAGGCCAGCGCGCGGGCAGCCGCGATCCACAGCCGGCGCCGGGTCTGGCCCAGGAGACGGACCAGCTCGGCGGTGGCGCGATCGGTTTCCTGCTCTGGCCGGGAAGGAGCGCGCATCGGGGGTGAACTGTGACGCTCGTACCGTCCTCGCCCTGCGCCTGTCCAGCCACAGAGGGGTCACCCCACGAATTTCAGGGACCGGCGGCGCACTTGGTCGGGCGAAGGCCGGAGGCCCGCGCTATATGGCCGCGCCGCCGTCTCGACCCCACTGGTACGGGAGGAGTCGCAAAAGGTGAGGATGCCTCGATACTCGCACCGTCCCGTCCCCCGCCGCGCGCTCGGAGCCGTGCTCCTGTTCGGCGTCGCTGCCGCAGGCCAGGAGCCCTCGAAGATCCCGCTGCTCAGCGTGGACGCGGGGATGACCACCTCCCAGATCCGCGCCCCGGACGCGGTCCGGCCGGTTCCGCGGAAGCTGGGTTTCCGCGATGCCGTGACGCAGGCCCTGGCGCGCAACCCGAGCGCGCTGGTGGCCTCGGCCGACATCCAGCGGGTGTCCGGCCTCATGGAGGAGATCCGCGCGGCGTCGTTGCCGGTGCTGGGCATCACCGGCAACTACACGCGCCTCAACAAGGATCGGACCTTCGTGAGCGGGCTTTCGGACGGCGGGACCGCCGACGTCGTCGTGGCCAGCAGGGACTCGGTCTACGTCGCGGGAATCATCTCCATCCCCATCATCGCCCCGCAGGCCTGGGCCAACTGGGCGCGTGCCGGGGACCAGGTGGACGTGTCCCGGGCGTCCGCCAAGGACGTGCAGCGCACGGTGGCCATCAACACCGGGCGCGCGTACCTGACCATCTACGCCCAGAAGCGGCAGGTCGACGTGTTCCGGCAGGCCCGCGACAACTCGCTCGAGCACTTCCGCTACGCCGAGGCCCGGCTGCGGGGTGGCGTCGGTAACCGGATCGACTGGGCGCGCGCCGGCCAGGAGCTGGAGTCGAACGAGGCCGCCCTCCAGACCAGCTACGCCAACCTCTACCGGAGCCAGGAGGCGCTGGGGATCCTGCTGGGAGAGGACGAGCCGGTCGACGTCGAGGAGATTCCCGACATCCCGACCGCGCCCACGCTGGACCAGGCCATCGCCGAGGCGCCGACGCGGGCGGACGTGCTGCTCTACCGCCAGCAGCAAAACGCGGCGGATCGCTCGCTCAACCTGAGCTGGACGGAATATCTCCCCACGCTCACCATCACCGGCCAGCCGTTCTACCAGAACCCCAGCTCCCTCACGACGCCCGAGACCGGCTGGCAAGCGCAGGCGCTCTTCACCTGGTACCTCTACGACGGCGGCGCGCGCTACGGCCGCACCCACCAGCGCGAGGCGCAGCTGTCGCAGGCGAGGATCCAGTACGACGCACAGCTGAGGCAGGCGAACTCCGAGGTCCGCGCCTCGCTCGACACGATGGAGCGTGCGCGGGCAGCGGTGGAGCGATCGAAGAACGGTGCCCAGCTGGCGAACGACGCGATGCACCTGGCCGAGGTGGCCTACCGCGCGGGCTCGAGCACCAACCTCGAGCTCATCGACGCCCAGCGCGTGGCCCGGGACGCCGAGACGCAAGCCAACCTCGCGGAGAACAACGAGCGGCAGGCCACGCTCGACTACCTGGCGGCCGCCGGGCGTTTTCCTGCTCAGCTGCAACAGGGCTCTGCCAGTCGCTGAGACGCCTGGATGCTGTAAGAAAGACTTGCATGGCCCCTTTGGCCGTGCCGTGAGAGAATTGACTCAAATGCTCAGGTATTCCGCAGACCGGCGAACGCTGGTGTGGGCTTTAGCCATGCCGGTGGTCGCCTTCATTCCCTACTTTCGTCCTGAGCTCGCGGGGTGGCTGTGGCCCGTGAGCTGTTACCTCGCGCTGTCGGCGGGGGTCATCGCGCACAACCACAACCACACGCAGACCTTCAAGGGCCGGAAGCTCAACGCGATCTTCGGCAACTGGCTGAGCATCTTCTACGGCTACCCGACGTACGCCTGGGTGCCCACCCACAACCTGAACCACCACAAGTTCGTGAACAAGGCCGGGGACGCGACCATCACCTGGCGCTTCACCAACAAGCACAACGCGCTGGTGGCCGGGACCTACTTCTTCGTCTCCAGCTACTACCAGTCGGAGCCGATCAAGGACTACATCCGCAAGGCCAAGGAGAAGAACCCCCAGCTGTACCGGACCATCATCGGCCAGTACGTGTTCTTCATTGGGACCCACCTGGCGCTGCTGTCGCTGGCAGTCGCGCTGCACGGGTGGAAGATCGGCTTCAAGGTGTGGGGCCTGATGTTCCTGGTCCCGGCGCTGTTCGCGCTCTGGACCATCATGTTCTTCAACTACATCCAGCACGTGCACACCGATCCGTGGAGCGAGCACAACCACTCCCGGAGCTGGGTCTCACCGCTCTTGAACTACCTGCTCTTCAACAACGGCTACCACTCGGCGCACCACGAGATCGCCGGGGCGCACTGGAGCACCCTCTCCGCGCTCCACGCCAAGCTCGCGCCGGACATCGACCCGCGGCTGAACGAGCGCAGCTTCTGGTGGTTCTGCCTCCGGAACTACCTGCTCGCGCCGTTCGTCCCGTCGCTCGGAACGCACCAGATCGGCCGGGCGCCGTTCGACGATCCCGCCCTCTCGGCTCCCGCGGCCCCGGTCACGGCCGCCGTGGACGCGTTCGAGTCGGGCGTGAACGCCGCCCGCGCCTGAGCCAGACGAGCCGCAGGACCCTCGCCCACTCCCGGCCCTCTCGCTCTCCGAGCGCGTCCACCGCCTCGAGCAGTCGCCCCATCGCCAGGGGGCCCAGCGCCGGACCCCCGTAGGAGAGCGAGCGCACGACGCGCCGGAGCGCTTCCGGCGCGAGCGGGACCCGCTGCTCCCATTGCTCCTCCTCGGGACGCCCCGGGCCGGCGGCGAGCACCAGGAACTGCCGCGCCCGTGCCGCGGCCGGCAGGCTCCGGGCCTTCGGATTGGCGGAGACGAGCAGCGCCTGGAGCCCGCGCATGAAGGGCGTCGCGGCAGGCTCGGGCATCACCACCGCCGCGACCCCGTCCGGCGCGAGGAGCCGTCGTGCCTCGGCCCCCGCCGCATCGGGACGGACCCAGTGCACGGCGTCGGCGAGCAGCACCAGCCCGGCGTGGACCTCGCCGAGCCCGGTCGACTCGGCGGGCGCCCGCATCGAAGTCACGTCCAGCCCGGCGCAAGCCTCGGTGCACACCGCGAGCATCGCGCGGGCCGGCTCGACGGCGAGGACCGGGTGCCCTCGCCGGGCCAGGGGGGCCGCGAGCAGGCCGGTGCCAGCGCCGAGGTCCACCACCCGACGCCCGTCGCCGGCGAGCGTCGAGAGTCGTTCCACGAGCGGCTCCGGGTACGGGGGCCGGGCGCGGTAGGCCTCCGCGAGCCGCTCGAACACCCGTGGCCCGGGCCCGCCACCTTCCAACCGGCTGTGCTCAGATGAGGCCTCCGGCGCGCGCGGCATACCGCCGGAGTATGCCCGTCATGAACCTCCTCTTGCTCCTGCCCGACGAGCTCTCCGCCGACGGTACCGCGCGGCTCGGTGGCGAGCGCCTTCGCCACCTGCGCGAGGTGCTCGGCGTGGCACCGGGCCACACGCTTCGCGCGGGCCTGCTGGGCGGCAAGGTGGGCACCGCCGAGGTGCTCGCGCTCGATGCCACCGAGGCCGTGCTCCGCTGCACGCTCGACCAGGCGCCGCAGCCACGGCCGGGCGTGGACCTCGTGCTCGCCGTCCCCCGGCCCAAGGCGCTCCGGCGCATCCTCGCCGCGGCGGCGTCCCTCGGAGTCGACCGGCTGGTGCTGCTCGCCGCGGCGCGGGTGGAGAAGAGCTACCTCGGCTCACCGGCGCTGACTCCCGAGCAGATCCGGAAGCACCTGCTCGACGGACTGGAGCAGGCGCAGGACACGGTGCTTCCGGACGTCATCCTCGAGACCCGCTTCCGGCCGTTCGTGGAGGACCGGATGGACGCGCTGCTCGGTCCTGGCGAGCGCTGGCTCCTTCACCCCGGCGACGAGGGGCCGCGGAGCCCCTCTCCGGACGGCCGGCTCGTGCTGGCCATCGGTCCCGAGGGCGGCTGGGTGCCGTTCGAGCGCACGCTGCTCGAGGCGCGTGGATTTCGCCCTCTCGGGTTCGGGGCGCGAACGCTCCGGACCGAGACCGTCGTTCCCTTCGCGCTGGGGTGGGCGACCGGGCGGCGCTGACCGGCGGACTGCCTGTACCTCCGCGCAGGCCGGCGGTAGCTTCCTGCCCCCCCACCCGGAGGCTCGTTCGCCATGGCTCACCCCCCGACCACTCCTGCCGACGCCGCCCGCTCGCGGACCGCGGAGCCGGTTCCCTCCGAGCCGTCGGCGAAGCCGGCCACCCACGACACCGCTCCACCGCCGGCGCTGCTCGACTTCATGCTCCGGGAGTGGAAGCCGGCGAGCACGCGGATGCCGCCGAAGCTCCGGAACGCCGCCGCCTTCGCCGCGCGGCGGCGCGCGCTCTCCAGGCTCTTCCCGGGCGAGACGCTGGTCGTCCCCACCGGACACGAGAAGGTGCGGGCGAACGACACGATGTTCCGCTTCCGGCCGGGGACGGACTTCTACTACCTGACCGGGAACCTCGAGCCGGACTGCGTCCTGATGATGGAGCCGGAGCCAGGCGGCGGCCACCGCGACGTGCTCTTCGTCGAGCCGAACCCGGGCAAGAGCGATTCGACCTTCTTCACCGACCGGAACAAGGGCGAGCTGTGGGTCGGCCCGCGCCTGGGCGTGCCCCAGAGCCGGGCCCGCTTCGGCGTCCACGAGGCGCGGGCGCTCTCGGAGCTCCCGGGCGCGCTCGGCTCGCTCCGCGGGCCGGCCACCCGGGCGGTGCGCGCGCTGCGCGGGATGAGCCCGACGGTGGACGGGACCCTGGAGGAGACGCCGCGCGACAGGGAGCTCGCGACCGCGCTCTCCGAGATGCGGCTCCTCAAGGACGCGCAGGAGATCCGCGAGCTGTCGGCGGCCATCGCCTCCACGATGCGCGGCTTCGAGGACGTCATCGCCGGGCTGCGCACCGCCCGCCACGAGCGCGAGGTGGAGGGCATCTTCAACCTCCGCGCCCGGGTGGAGGGCAACGACGTCGGCTACAACACCATCGCCGCCTCGGGCGAGCACGCCTGCATCCTCCACTGGGTGAAGAACGAGGGGGACTTGCGGCCGGGCACGCTGCTCCTGCTCGACGCCGGCGTCGAGGCGCACACGCTCTACACCGCGGACATCACCCGTACCCTCCCGGTCTCGGGGCGCTTCAGCCGTGAGCAGCGGGCCATCTACGAGCTGGTCCACGCGGCGCAGGCCGCCGCCTTCGCCGAGGTGAAGCCGGGGAAGGACTTCCTCGACCCGAACCGCGCGGCGATGAAGGTGCTCGCCACCGGTCTGGAGCGGCTCGGCATCCTCGAGGACGCCGCGGAGGCGCTGGCCGACCAGAACCAGTTCTACAAGCGCTACTCGCTCCACAACGTCAGCCACATGCTCGGCCTCGACGTGCACGACTGCGCCCAGGCCCGCGCCGAGACGTACAAGTTCGGCCAGCTGAAGCCCGGGATGGTGCTGACCGTCGAGCCAGGCCTCTACTTCCAGACCGACGACCTGACGGTCCCCGCCCGCTACCGGGGCATCGGGGTTCGCATCGAGGACGACGTCGTGGTCACGCCCCGGGGCATGCGGAACCTGTCCGCCGACTTCCCGAGCGAGGCGTCGGAGGTCGAGCGGTGGATGGCGAAGGTGTGGAAATCCCGGGGCAAGCGGACCCGCGCTTGACACACGACGCGGCCGGTCATTACCGTCCGCGGCTGTGAGGCAGTTCACTTCCCGGACAGGGCGAATTACCGCGGAGGCCATGCGCATGCGTGGCCCGGGCGGGCGTCCCGTCGCCGGGGAGTGTTGTCGGTGTTGTTGACCGACCTCCTCTCCCGACCGATTCAGGGGCGCGCGCCCGGGGCCGACAGGAGACGGTGGTCTCCTCCCCGGGGTGAAGCACGTCCCTCGAGTCCAGCAACATTCGACGACTCCCGCTGACGCTTCTCCCGCTGTGAGGTGACCGCCAGGTCGGCCGCCGGGCTCTCCGCCCCCAAGGCATACCCAGGCAGCACCCACCAGAAGGAGAAGCACCCGTGAGCGAAGAACAGAAGCCCAACTACAAGCCGGAGACCGTCGCGCTCCACGCCGGATACACGCCGGACCCGACCACCGGGTCACGAGCGGTTCCCATCTACCAGACCACCAGCTACCGCTTCAAAGACGCGGACCACGCGGCCCGGCTCTTCGCGCTGAAGGAGTTCGGGAACATCTACACGCGGATCATGAACCCCACCAACGACGTCCTCGAGCAGCGCATCGCGGCGCTGGAGGGCGGCGTGGCGGCGCTGGCCGTGGCGTCGGGACAGGCGGCGGAGACGCTGGCCCTGCTCACCATCCTGAAATCGGGCGACGAGCTGGTCAGCACATCCAGCCTGTACGGAGGAACCTACAACCTCTTCAAGGTCACGCTCCCGCGGCTCGGCATCCGGACGAAGTTCGTCGAGGCCTCCGACTTCGGTGCCATCGAGGCCGCCATCGGACCGAAGACGAAGGCGCTCTACGCCGAGACGCTGGGGAACCCGCGACTGGACGTCATCCACCTCCAGGAGCTGGGGAAGATCGCCAAGAACGCGGGCATCCCCTTCATCGTCGACAACACCGCGACCACGCCGGTGCTGCTCCGTCCCATCGAGCACGGGGCGAACATCGTCGTTCACTCGGCCACCAAGTACATCGGCGGGCACGGGCAGGCGATCGGCGGTCTCATCGTCGACGCCGGCAACTTCCCCTGGAGCAACGGAAAGTTCCCCGAGTTCACCGACCCGAACCCCGGCTACCACGGCCTGAAGCTCTGGGAGACGTTCGGGGCCATCTCGTTCATCCTCAAGGCCCGCGTCGAGCTGCTCCGTGACATCGGCCCCGCGCTGAGCCCGTTCAATGCCCATGCGTTCATCAACGGCCTCGAGACGCTGCACCTCCGCGTGCGCCGTCACTCGGAGAACGCCCTCAAGGTCGCCCGCTGGCTGAAGAAGGACCCCCGGGTGACCTGGGTCCGCTACCCCGGCCTCGAGGAGGACCCGGCCTATCCGGCCGCCAAGAAGTACCTCGACGGCGGCTTCGGCGGGCTGGTGGCGTTCGGGGTGAAGGGAGGTCTCGCCGAGGGCAAGGCGCTCATCAACCGGGTGAAGCTGTTCAGCCTGCTCGCCAACATCGGCGACGTGCGCTCGCTCATCATCCACCCGGCGTCCACCACGCACCAGCAGCTCTCCCCCGAGGAGCAGACCACCACCGGCACCACCGAGGACCTGGTGCGGCTCTCGGTCGGGCTCGAGCACCCGGACGACATCCTCGCCGACCTGGACCAGGCGCTCGGCGCAGGCCGGTGATAGCGATGGCCGGTGCCCGCCCCAGCGCCGCGGCAGCCCCGCGGCTCTTCGACCTGCGGCTCCCACCGCTGGCCCTGCTCGACGGGGCCACGGTGGACCCACACCACGCACGGGTGCAGTGGTGGGGGCCAGAGACGGACCTCCCCGTCCTGGAGCGCCTGGGAACGCAGGTGGACGTGGAGCCAGCGGCCCCGGTGGTCCGCGCCACGCCGCTGCGGGCGGGCACCGGCGCAGTCCTGGACCCGGAGATCCCGACCGTCGTGGTCATTCACGCGCTGACCGGGGACGCCCGGGCGGCCGGCCCCGACGGCTGGTGGAGCCCGCTCATCGGGCCAGGGCGGCCGCTCGATCCGGCGCGCATCCGGATCCTCTGCGCCAACAACCTCGGCAGCTGCTACGGGAGCTCGGGGCCGCTCGACCCCGGGTGGCCTGCGACCGCCCTCTCCCGGCTCACCCCGTGGGACCAGGCGCGCGCGCTCTGGTCGCTGCTCGACGTGCTGGGCATCCCGACGGTCCGGCTCGCGACCGGCGCGTCGCTCGGCGGGATGATCGCCCTCTGTCTCCCGGTGCTCCGGCCGGGGGCCGTGGAGCGACTGCTTCCCATCGGGACCTCCAGCGCGGCGAGCGCATGGGTGACCGGGTGGAACCACGTCGCGCGGCAGATCCTCCGCCTCGACCCGGGCTGGCCGTCGGACGTGGGCCGGGGCCTCGAGCTCGCGCGGCAGGTGGCGATGCTCACCTACCGGGCCGAGCCGTCGCTCGACGCGCGGCACCACCGCCGGGCGGGTCGGCAGCCCGAGCCGCCCTGGGCGCTGCCCATCCAGAGCTATCTCGAGCACCAGGGGCGAAAGCTGCGCCGCCGCTTCGATGCGCGCCCCTACCTGCTCCAGCTCGAGGCAATGGACACGCACGACCTCGACACCCCGCCGCCGGGCACGCCGGACGGTCCGCTCCACGGATTTGCGCTCTGCGTGGACATCGACACCGACCAGCTCTTCACCTCGGCGCAGGTGGACGTGCTGGCCGACTGGCTCACCGCGCGCGGCGTCGAGGCGCGGCGGGCCACGGTGCGCAGCCCGCACGGACACGACGCCTTCCTCATCGAGTGGGACGCGCTGGGCCCGCTGGTCCGCCAGGCCCTCGGGAGCACGCCATGAGCCCCTGGCAGGTCTACAAGTTCGGCGGCTCGTCGCTCGGCGCCGCCGCGCGGCTGCCGCTGGTGGTCCGGCGCGTGGCCGAGGCCCAGCGGCCGCTGGCGGTGGTGGTGAGCGCGCTCGGGGACACGACCGAGTGGTTGCTGGAGGCGGGCCGGGCGGCGGCGGCGGGCGACGAGGTCCGCGCGCGTGACGGTCTCGACCGCGCGCTGGCGCTGGTCCGCACGCGCGGCGCCGAGGTCCTCGAACCGCAGCTGCTCGCGGATCTCGAGCGGTCCTGGGCGGAGATCGTCGCCGACGGCGTCGGTGCAGTGGCGGACCTCGGCGAGGCGCGCGCGCTCGTACCCGCCGCGCTCGACGTGCTCCTCTCGGTGGGCGAGCGTCTCTCCTCGCAGCTGGTCGCGGCGGCGCTCCGGGCATACGGATTGGCCGGGCTCGCGGTGGACGCGCGGGAGATCTTCCGCACCGACGACCGGCACGGCGATGCCAGCGTGGACCTCGGCGCGAGCCTCCGGCCGGTGCTGGAGCGACGCGCGCAGTGGGAGAACCAGATCCCGGTCGTCACCGGCTTCATCGGCCGGGCCCAGGACGGATCGACGACCACGCTCGGCCGGAACGGCTCGGACTACGCCGCCACCACGCTCGCCGCACTGCTCGGCGCGCCCGAGGTGACCATCTGGACCGATGTCGGTGGGGTGATGACCGCCGACCCGGACCTGGTGGAGGAGGCCTACCCGGTCCCGCGCCTCACCTGGCACGAGGCCCGGGAGCTCGCCCACTTCGGGTTGCGGATGTTCCACCGCCGCACGGTGCTTCCGCTGGAGCAGAGCGGGGCCCGCCTGCGGATCCGCAGCACGGTGGACGCCGGCGAGGGCACGGTCATCGACGCACAGGGCAATCCGGATCCACACCGCCCGACCTGTGTCGCGAGCCTCGAGAACCTGGCCCTGCTCGCGGTGGAGTCGCGCCGCGCGTCGCCCGAGACGTCCATCGCCGTGCGTGCCCTCCGGGCGCTCGAGGAGGCGCAGATCCGGGTGTGGATGGTCACCCAGTCGGGCCACGGCCAGAGCCTGGCGGCGGTGGTGGACCGGGCGGCCGCGGACCGGGCGCGCGCGGTGCTCGCGTCCTCCCTGGCCGAGCAGCTCGCCCGGGGCGAGGTGGAGCTGCCGCCGGCGCTGGCTCCCGTCTCGCTGGTGACGCTGGTGGCCGAGGCGATGGGGCAATGGCCCAACGTGGCCGGACGCTTCTTCGGCGCACTGGGTAACGTGGGCATCAACGTGCGGGCCATCGCGCAGGGCGCGAGCTCGCGGAGCATCGGCTGCGTGGTGGACGCCGCGGACACCGCCGAGGCGGTGCGGACGGTGCACGCCGCCTTCAACCTCGCCGAGACCGAGGTGAACGTGCTCCTCCTGGGGCGCGGGACGGTGGGCGGGCGACTCCTGGCCCAGCTCGAGGCCACCCGCGAGGCGCTCCGGGCGCGCCAGGGCATCGACGCGCGCCTCTTCGGCGTGGTGGACCGGCACGGCGCCCGGGTGAACCCGCGGGGGCTCCTCCCCTCCGAGCTCCCGCCCCGCTCCAGCGCGCCTGCAGGCCCACCTCCGGAGCTGACCGAGGTCCTGGACCGCCTCGCGCGCCTCCAGCTTCCGGTCCTGGTGGACTGCACGGCCGAGGACGGTATGGAGGCGGTGTACGTCGAGGCCTTCCGGCGGGGCATCCACGTCGTCGCCGCGAACAAGAAGCCGCTGGCGCTGCCGCTCGTCCACCGCGCGCAGGTGGCGGACGTGGCGCGCCGGCACTTCCGGGCCTGGCACTACGAGACGACGGTGGGCGCAGGACTGCCGGTCATCGAGACGCTGAAGAACCTGGTCGCCACCGGCGACGTCGTCGAGCGCATCGACGGCAGCCTCTCGGGGACGCTGGGTTTCCTCTGCCAGGAGGTGATGTCCGGCACCCCGCTGTCCGCCGCGGTGCGCACCGCACGCGACCGGGGCTACACCGAGCCGCACCCGCGCGACGATCTGTCGGGCCTGGACGTTGCCCGGAAGGCGCTCATCCTCGCCCGGGAGCTCGGGCTGCCGCTGGAGCTGGAGGACGTGGCGGTGGAGCCGTTCGTCGACGCCGCTCTCCTCGCCGAGGACGACCCCGAGCGCTTTCTCCGGCAGCTGGTGGCCCACGACGAGGCGTTCGCCGCGCGGGTGGCCCGTTACGTGGCCGCCGGCCGGACGCTCCGGTACCTGATGCAGATCGTCCCCGGCGCCGAGGGGCGAAAGGTCCGGGTCGGGCCCGTGGCGGTGGAGCCCGGGCACCCGGCAGTGCCGCTCCGCGGCGCCGAGGCGCTGGTCGCCTTCACCACCGCCCGCTACCGGGAATACCCGCTCATCGTCCGGGGCGCGGGCGCGGGCGGTGACGTGACGGCCGCCGGTGTGCTCGCCGACGTCCTCCGACTCACCCAGAACGTCCGGGGGCGCCGCTAGTGGCGGGTGCCTGGCAGGTGTAGGCGCGGGTGGGGTTCGTGCAGGGAGGCCCGGGTTGGGGGAGACTCCACTGCGGACCCTCATGTCCTCCGACGAGTCGAGCCCGCCCGATCCCGAGCCACCGCGCCTCGCGCTCCGGCGGCTGTTCGAGGAGCGTCTGTCGCAGTTCCCCGCCGATTCACGGACACGGCTGGCCGGGCAGCTGGGCGATCCGGAGCTGCAGGCGCTCTGCTTCGACCCGCTCCCCAACGTGGCCCGGGCGCTGGTGGAGAACCCGCGGTTCGGGCTCGTCCACGCGCGGCTCCTCGCGGCGCACCACTCCCACCCGACGGGCCTGGGCGCGCTGACCCGGAAGGATGCGTTCCTCCGGGATCCCGAGGTGCAGCGGATGCTGCTCCGCAACGTGCAGTCGCCGCCCGCGCTGCTCCAGCGCATCTTCAACCAGCGCCGCCTCATCGACCTGTTCCAGCTCGGCATCGGCCGGGAGATGCCGGAGAAGAACAAGATCGCCAGCCGCGAGGCGCTGCGCACCCGCTGGAGCTCCGGGATGGCCGAGGAGAAGGTGGACGTGCTGTTCCGGACCGAGGGCCGCGTCCTCTCCCAGCTGGTGGGGCTGGCCATGGACCAGAAGAGCGCCGCGCTGTTCTGTCACCGGACGGTGACCTCGCTGATGCTGGTGCAGAACCTCGCCCGCTGGGCCGGGACGCCCCCGTCGGTGCTCGCCCACCTGCTGAAGCAGGCGGTGGTGCGCAACCAGCCCCAGGTGCGGATGCTCATCTTCAAGCACCCCAACCTCCCCTCGCACGCCCGGGCCGAGCCGGACTGAGCGGGGGCCTAGTTCCGGACCACGTCGAACACCCGCTCCTCCGTCTCCGGGTCGGGACGGATCTCGAAGCGGGTGCGCCCGATCTCCCGGCCGTCCTCGGTCTCGATGGCCACCTGCCAGTCGCCCGGGGACCAGTTCTGCTTGTAGCCGTAGCCGCCGAAGCCCCCTTCCCGGCCCCCCACGATCCGGAGCGGGATGGCGTCGCTCTCGGCCCACTCCCGGCGCGCGGGCTCCCAGCGGGCCCAGCGCACGCGCACCTGATCCCGGAAGTTCCGCGGGGCGAAGATGCGGGTGAAGACGAAGATCCGATCTCCTGGCCGGGCGAGGAACACCCGCTCGTCCTTGCGCCAGAGGTCGGCCCAGCGCGGGCGGGGAAGACGGCTGAGCTTGAACTCGCCGGCCTCGCGCTCCACTCCGTGCCACACGCCCAGCGAGCGGACCGAGAGCGGGACCGGGGGCACCAGGTGCAGCACGAAGAGGACCAGCAGGAGCGCCTGCACGCCGATGGCAGGTCCCATCGCCTGGCGAAACGCGCGACGGCGGTCCCCGGCCCAGCGTGCCATCGCCCCGGCCAGGAGCAGGATCGGCAGCAGCGACAGCGCCGAGGCAGCGAAGAACATCCAGGGCCGCAGAGACCCGACGAGGACCGGGATCAGGTAGGCGAGGTAGCTGGTGAGGGCGAAGGAGTAGAGGCCGAAGAGCACCACCGGCCCGAGGCGGTGGAAGCGCGGGTGCTCGTTGGCCAGGAGCACGGCCGAGATGAGCACGAGGAACAGCAGCGCAGTCAGCCCCGAGCCGCTCTTCACGTAGAAGAGGATGAAGGCGTTGAGCAGCGTGCCGAGCATGAAGTGCATCGCGTGCTCGACGTAGCGCCAGGGCCACTTCAGCCAGCCCGGCGGCTCCAGCCCGAGCAGCTCGAACCGGAGCATGGCCCCCAGCAGGAGCCCGGTGATGACGAGGTACGCCGCCTGCTGCAGCAGCACCGGCGTCTCGTCGATGCGGCCCACCATGACCGCGTCGAAGAGGAACCCACCGGCGAAGAAGGCGATGGACTCCAACCGGGCGTGCCGGGTACGGAAGGCGCGGAAGCGCTTACGCCAGCCCGCAGGCGTGGCGGAGGCGGCGAGGGTCAGCTCAGGAGTAGCGGTCGTCCCGCCAGGGATGGGCGGTGTTGCTGTACCCGCGGGTCTCCCAGAAGCCGGGTCGGTCATGGGTGAGGAACTCGATGCGCTGGATCCACTTGGAACCCTTCCAAGCGTACAGCTGCGGCGTGATCATCCGCACCGGTCCCCCGTGCTCGCGCGGGAGCGGCTTGCCCTCGGCGGTGTGCACCAGGAGCACGTCATCCTTCAGGGCCTCCTCCAGCGGGGGGGTGGTGGTTTACCCGTCGTACCCGTGGACCAGGACGTGTGTCGCCCCGGGAAGGGGACGCGCCAGCGCGGCGACGGTGGCGAAGGCCACGCCCTTCCACTCGACGTCGAGCTTCGACCAGGTGGTGACGCAGTGGAAGTCGCTCACGTCGGTGACCTGGGGGAGCGCGAGGAAGTCCTTCCAGCCGAGGGTGAGCGGCTCCTCCACCGCGCCGTCCACGCGCAGGCTCCAGCGCTGGAGCGGGAT
>JADGQZ010000095.1 GCA_017881345.1 Myxococcaceae bacterium
GCTCAGCGCTGGGTCGACCGGGGCGGCTCGAGTGGGTGCTCGATTCTTGCACCGGTCGCCAGATCCCCCAGTGCCTCGGCCAGGACGTGCATCCCGCGCTCGAGCGAGCGGACCTCCACGCGCTCTTCCGAGTTGTGCCCCGGGTACACCCCGTCCTCCCGGAACCACATCCCGAAGGCGATCGCGTTCGTCATCCGCCCCGCGTAGGTCCCGCCCGCGCTCACCACCGGCTTCGCGGGATGGCCGGTGCCCCGTGCGTAGGCCGCGAGCAGCCGTTGCACCAGCGGCGCGCCCGCGGGCACGACGAATGGCTCGTACCCGAACTTCCCGCCGGTCACGAAGTGCGCTCCCCGGCGTGCGGCGAAGGCCTGCGCGTGCGCATCCACCCGCGCCTTCAACGCCTCTCCCCAGAGGCTCGGCGCCGACCGGAGGTTCACGTGCAGCCCGAGCCAGCCGTTCGCCTCGCGCTGCACCACCGCGAAGTTGGTGTCCGTCGAGCCCCAGAGCGGATCCTTCTCGGTGAGCCCGAGTCCTCGCCCGCCGATGTCCCGGCCCGCGGCGTTGACGTACTCCAGGAGGTCCGAAGCCGCGGACGGCGGCAGCCGGCCGTGCATCGCCACCGCGAGTGCCACGAGCGCATTGCGCCCCTGGGTCAGCGCCATGCCCGCGTGCGCTGCCCGGCCCCGCGCGACGATGGTCCGCTCGGCCCCGTCGCCGGAGATCTCGAGCCGCGTGTCCGGCGGCAGCTTCGCCGCACGCACCGGCGCGAGCCAGCGCTCCCACTCCGGCGTGCCGCTCCGCCATCGCAGGGTCAGGGTGGCCCGGTCCGGGACGATGGTCACCGCCTGTCCCGCAGCCAGATCCGTGACCTCGACCGGTCCGCGCGCCGCCTCCCCCGACCGCTCCTTCGCCAGGACGATCCATTCCGCCCACGCCTTCTCACCGACCACGACCGGGAAGTCGCTGTCGAGGACCAGGCTCACGTCGGGAAGCGCGTACGTCGCCTTGTAGGTGTCCAGATCGGACGCACCGCCCTCCTCGTCGGTGCCCACGAGCAGGCGCACGGTATGCGTGCGCGCGAGCCCGGAGCTCCTGAGCGCGGCCATCGCCAGCAGCGCCTGGACCAGAGGCCCCTTGTCGTCCGCGGCGCCACGGCCCCAGACAACCCCATCCTTCACCGTGCCGGAGAACGGCGGGACGCTCCACTCCGACGCGTTCACCGGCTGCAGGTCACCGTGGACCACCAGGCCCAGGACCGGGGCGCCCTCGGGCCCGGGGAGCTCGAGCTCGGTCATCGTCTCCCGGTCGCGCACCACCAGCCCCAGCTCCGGTCCCACGCGCGCCAGCCACTTCCGCTGCTCGGCGAGTGGCCCCTGCTCACCGTGAACGGTCGGGAAGCGCAGCACCTCGGAGAGCAGCGGTTCGAGGCGAGGACGCCAGCGGGACTGGAGCTCTCGCCAGACCGCGTCTCCTGGCGTGGTGGGCGCGACTGCCAGCGACAGCGCGACGATGGCACCGAGCATCACGGAGCCTCCGGAACGGCGTAGGTGACGCGGACCCGCGTCTTCGAGGTGATCAGCACGCAGCCGACCACGAACAGCGCCGTCAGCGCAGTCGCCGCGTCGATGCGCTCGCCCAGGAGGAGCCCGCTCCAGACCAGCGAGCACACCGGCTGCGCGAGCTGGATCTGGCTCACCCGGGCGATGCCCGCCTCGGCCATCCCCCGGTAGAAGGCGAAGAAACCGAGGAACATGCTCAGCACGGACACGTAGCCGAAGCACAGCCACGCGACCGCGCCCGCGTGGGCGCCGGTCCGGACGAGCGTCCACGCCGTGGGCAGCGCGAGGAGGGGAGCCGCGAGCACCAGCGCCCAGCAGATGACGTGCGCGGCCGGCATCTCGCGGGCCAGGAGCCCACCCTCGCAGTATCCAATCCCGGCGAGCACCACCGCGGCGAGCGCGAGCAGGTCCGCCTGCCCCAGCCCGTGCGCGCCGCGGGTGGATGCGAAGACCAGGATGCCGATCAATCCCGCAGCGCTCGCCACCCAGAACGCCGGCGACGGGCGCTCCCCGCCACGGATGACGGCGAGGACCGACGTCGCCATCGGCAGGAGCCCCACGATGACTGCGCCGTGCGCCGCCGGCATCGTGCGCAGCGCGAGGGTGATGAGCCAGGGGAAGCCCACCACCACCCCCGCCGAGACCAGCGCGATGCGTCGCCACTGCTCGCCCGTGGGCCACGGCGCCCGCCAGGCTGCGAGGACGCAGGCCGCCAGCACCGCCGCGACCAGGGCCCGGCCCAGCGCGATGAAGGTGGCGTCGAGCTCGCGGACCGCGAACCGGGTCGCGACCACGGTGCCGCTGAACATCAGCATGCCCAGCCAGCCGAAGAGGAGCCCGCGTCGCGTTCCCAAGGGAGGAGCTGTCTAACGCCGGGTTGCGGAGCGGGCGCAGCACAGAACGGGGCTGCGCACCCCGAACACATCGTCAACCTGCACCGGCTTCGAGGTTGACAACGCCCTCGAGGCCGTCGAGCGTCCCCTTTCCGGAGCAGCCCAGGAGGTCCCGCGGTGTCGAGCGTCCCGAGCGTGCCGTCGAGCCCCGAGGTGGTGGTCCGTCACGACTGGACCCTCGCCGAGGTGCGGGCCATCCACGACCTGCCGCTGCTCGAGCTGGTCTACCGGGCCCAGACGGTGCACCGGGCCACGTTCGGCGACCCCAAGGTGCAGCTCTGCAGCCTGCTCTCCATCAAGACGGGAGGGTGTCCCGAGGACTGCGCCTACTGCCCGCAGTCCGCCCGCTACGAGACCGGGGTGAAGGCCGAGCGGCTGATGGAGACCGGCGACGTGCTCGAGGCCGCCCGCGAGGCGCGGGCCGCGGGCGCCACCCGTTTCTGCATGGGCGCGGCCTGGCGCGAGGTGAAGGACGGACCGCAGTTCGAGCGGGTGCTGGCAATGGTCCGCGGCGTGCGCGCGCTCGGAATGGAGGCCTGCGTCACGCTGGGGATGGTCAGCCCCGAGCAGGCCCGGCGGCTCAAGGAGGCCGGCCTCTCCGCCTACAACCACAACCTCGACACCAGCCCGGAGTTCTACGGGGAGATCATCTCCACCCGCGACTACCAGGACCGCCTCCGGACCCTGGCCGCGGTGCGCGAGGCCGGGATCGGCGTGTGCTCCGGCGGCATCCTCGGGATGGGCGAGTCGCTGGACGACCGCTGCGAGCTCCTGCGCACGCTCGCCAACCAGGAGGCCCACCCCGAGTCGGTGCCGATCAATGCCCTGGTCGCGGTGCCCGGCACGCCGCTCGAGAACCAGCGGCCCGTGCAGCCGGTGGAGATGGTCCGCGCCATCGCCACCGCCCGCATCCTGATGCCGAAGGCGATGGTCCGTCTGTCCGCAGGCCGGTTGCAGATGAGCCAGGAGGCGCAGCTGCTCTGCATGATGGCCGGCGCCAACTCGCTCTTCTTCGGCGAGAAGCTGCTCACCACCGGCAACCCCGAGTACGTCGCCGACATGGCGCTGCTCGAGGGCGCGGGGCTGAAGCCGCTCGAGCCGAAGCTCGACACCGCCAGGCCGTGAGCTCCGTCGCCGCCGCCTGGGCCCGCGGGGAGCTGGTCGAGCTCGGCCGCCGCGGGCTCCTCCGCACCCTCGAGCCGCTCGGCTCGCCGCAGGGCCCGGTGGTGCGCATCGGAGGGCAGTCCCTCGTCAACTTCTCCTCGAACGACTACCTGGGGCTCGCCGCCGACCCGCGCGTGGTGCGCGCCTTCGCCGCCGGCCTCGAGCGCTGGGGCGTGGGCGCGGGCGCCTCGCGCCTGGTCGTCGGAGACACCGAGGCACACCGGCGACTCGAGGCGCGACTCGCCGCGCTCGAGGCCACCGAGGCCGTCCTGCTCTTCAACGGCGGTTACCCCGCGAACCTCGGGCTGCTGCAGGCCCTGGTGGGCCGGGGAGACCTCGTCGTCTCGGACGCGCTGAACCACGCGAGCCTGGTCGACGGATGCCGGTTGAGCCGGGCCGAGGTCGCCGTCGTTCCCCACGGCGACGTGGATGGGTTCGCCCGCGCGCTGTCGGGTGGCACGTTCCGGCGCAAGCTCGTGGTGACCGACGCGGTGTTCTCGATGGACGGGGACCCGGCGCCGCTCGCCGCCCTCGCCGAGGTGTGCACCGGTGCTGGAGCGGCGCTGCTCGTGGACGAGGCGCACGCCACCGGTGTGCTCGGCGCGCGCGGCTCCGGACTGTGCGAGGCCACTGGCGTGCGGCCCGACGTCCGGATGGGCACGCTCGGCAAGGCGCTCGGCGGATTCGGCGCGTACGCCGCCACGACCCGGGCGGTGGCTGACCTGCTCGTGAACCGCGCGCGCTCGGTGGTGTTCTCCACCACGCTGCCGCCGGCACTGTGCGAGGCGATGGTCGTCGCAGTGGATGTCCTCGAGCACGACCCCGAGCTGCGTCCCCGCCTCTGGCGCAACATCCACCGCCTCGTCGACGGGCTGCGCCAGCTCGGCATCGCCGCCCAGCCGCGGAGCGCCATCGTCCCGCTCGTCCTCGGGACTCCGGAGCGGGCCCTCCGGGCGTCCGCCTTCCTGCGCGAGCGCGGGCTCCTGGTGAAGCCCATCCGCCCCCCCACCGTTCCCGAGGGCACGAGCCGGCTCCGGTTCGCCCTCTCCGCCGCACACACGGAGGCGCAGATCGACCGCGCGCTCCAGTCACTCGAGGAGGCACGCGCGCATGGACTCGTCACGGCATGAGCGGCTGCTCGCGCTGGACCGGGCCCACGTCTGGCACCCGTTCACCCAGATGGCGGTCTGGCCGTCGGAGGACCCGCTGATCATCGAGCGCGCCGAGGGCAACACGCTGATCGACGACCTCGGCCGCCGCTACCTCGACGGCGTGAGCTCGCTCTGGTGCAACGTGCACGGGCACGGGAAGCGGGAGATCGACGACGCGGTCCGCGCCCAGCTCGACCGGGTGGCGCACTCGACGCTCCTCGGCCTCGCCTCGGTCCCGTCGATCGAGCTGGCCGAGGCGCTGGTCAGCGTCGCGCCCCAGGGCCTGACCCGTGTCTTCTACTCGGACTCGGGAAGCACCGCGGTCGAGGTCGCCCTGAAGATGGCGTACCAGTACTGGCAGCAGCGCGGCCGGCCGGAGAAGACGCGCTTCGCCGCGCTGAGCGAGGCGTATCACGGGGACACCGTGGGCTCCGTCTCGGTGGGCGGCATGGCGCTGTTCCACGGCGTCTTCCGGGGGCTGCTGTTCGACGTCGAGCGGCTGCCGAGCCCGAGCCCGTACCACTGGACCGGCGGCGGCGACCCGCTGACCGGGGCGCTCGAGGCGGCCGAGCGTCTCCTCGCCGAGAAGGGTTCCACCCTCGCCGCCCTCGTCCTCGAGCCGCTGGTCCAGGGCGCGGCGGGGATGTGGATGCATCCCCCCGGATATCTCAAGGCCATGGCCGAGCTCTGCCGTGCCCACGACGTGCTCCTGGTCTGCGACGAGGTCGCCACCGGGTTCGGTCGCACCGGCACGCTGTTCGCGGTGGAGCAGGAAGGCGTCCGGCCGGACTTCCTCTGTGTCGCCAAGGGCCTCTCGGGCGGCTACCTGCCTCTCGCCGCCACCTTGACCACCGAGCGGGTGTACGAGGCGTTCCTCGGAGAGTTCGCCTCGGCGCGCACCTTCTTCCACGGCCACACCTTCACCGGGAACCCGCTGGCCTGCGCCGCGGCCCTCGCCTCGCTCCGCCTGTTCGTGACCGAGCGGGTCCTCGACCGGGTGCGGCGGACGGCGGAGGTGCTGCGACCAAGGCTCGCCGCCATCGCGGAGCTCGAGCACGTGGGTGACGTTCGCCAGCGCGGGCTGATGATCGGAATCGAGCTGGTCCGTGACCGCCGCACGAGGCAGCCGTACGACTACGCCGAGCGCATCGGCCACCGGGTGTGCCTCGCGCTCCGCCGGCGCGGCATCTTGCTCCGGCCGCTCGGCCCGGTGGTGGTGATGATGCCCCCGCTCTCCCTGGGCGAGGACGAGGCCGTCCGGCTCGGCGATGCAGTCCGCGAGGCGATCATCGAGGTGACCGAGGCGTGACCCTCGACCCCGCGCTGGGCGCCGTTCTCGGCGTGGAGGCCAGTTGAGCCCGCGCAGTCTCGTCGGAGCGCGTCCTCGGTCGCGGCGCCGGAATGGGGACGGGGCACCGGCGCTCCGGGTCTTCGTCACTGCCACCGATACCGGCGTGGGGAAGACCCAGGTCGCCTCCGCGCTGCTCTCGCTCCTCGCCGACGCCGGCCTGTCCCCCGCACCGTTCAAGCCGTACGAGAGCGGATGCAGCCGCCTGTCGCGTCCGGCCGATGCCCTCGAGCTCCGGGTCGCTGCGCGCAGCACCGACCCGCTCGACCGCGTCTGCGTGCACCGCTTTCGCGCGCCGCTCGCGCCTGGAGTGGCAGCCGCCCGCCTTGGCCGGGTGCCGGACTTTCGCGCCGTCCTCGCTGCTTACCGGAGCTTCGGGGATCGTCCGCTCGTCGCCGAGGGTGCCGGGGGGCTCCTGGTACCGCTGGATCCACGGCGCGACGTGATCGATCTCATCGAGGCGCTCGCGCTCCCGGTGGTGCTGGTGGCCCGCGCGGGCCTCGGGACCCTGAACCACACCGGACTGTCGCTGGAGCTGCTCGCGACACGGAGCATTCCGGTGCGTGCGGTGGTGCTCTCGCGCGGCTCACCGGCGCGGGATCCGTCCATCGAGGACAACGCTGCGTGGCTCTCGAGGCGGCACGGCGTCCTGGTTCTCGGGCCGGTGCCGTACATCGCGGACCCTGCCCGACGGCGGTGGGCGTTCCGGGAGGTGGTCCGGCCGCTGCTCAACGCCCCTGCGCCGCACTGACGCCCTCGAGCCGCGGGCCGGGGCGACCGCCCCCGCCGCGCGCGCCTCCGCCGCCGACAACACGCTCCGGGAGCCACCCGCAAGTTCTCGCACCACTGCTCGAACGGGGCTGTAGCGACGCCCGCTCGCCCGCTCGGCACCGAATTGGACGGGCCGAGTGTTCCGCGCGACAAGAGTCACGACACATGGGAGACGTCATCGACCTGACGCTGGTGAGCGATGCCCGGCGCTACTTCCAGAAGCTCCTCGACACCCGCGGACTGAACTACTTCCTCCGGAAGGATGGCGGTCGCCTCTTCCAGATCGAGCAGAGCAAGGTCGAGATGATCGTCCGCACTGCCGCGCGGAGCCGACCCGCGCATCTGCCCCGGCCTCCGCAGCACGCAGTGGACCACTGCCGGAAGGAGATCCGCCGCGAGCTGATCCGCCGGGTGGTCGAGGCGATGCTCCAGACTGGCCTCTGACGCACCCTCGGGGAGCAGCCCTGGGGTAGCTTCCCCGACCGCCCGTGTTCTCCGCCCGGACAGCCTGGGACCGAACGCCGAACCTCCTCTCGGCCCGCCTCGAGATGCTCGAGCGCCGGGGGGGCTCGCCGCTCGACCTGACGGTGACCAGTCCCGCCGAGTGCGGGCTCGCGCAGGATGAGGCCTGGCTCCGCGCCGTGCTCGCGTCACAGCCGCTCGGGGCCTACGCGCCGGAGCCGCTCGGGCAGCGTGTCGCACGGCAGGCCCTCGCGCGCGACCTCACCCGTCTCGGCGCCCACCTCGAGCCGGGGCAGCTGGTCCTCTCGGCGTCCACCAGCGAGGCATACAGCTGGCTCTTCGCGCTGCTCTGCGACGCGGACGACTCGGTGCTCGTCCCGGCCCCGAGCTACCCGCTGCTTCCGTACCTCGCCGAGCTCTCGTCGGTGGAGCTCCGCGCCTTCCCCCTGCCCGAGGACCCGCTCGGCTCCCTCGACCTGGACGGGCTCGAGGCGGTCGCCGACGAGAGCACCCGCGCGGTCGTGCTGGTGAGCCCGGCCAACCCGACGGGCTGGCTCCTCGCCGAGCCGGACCAGGCACGACTCGACGCGCTCTGCGCTCGCCGGGGCTGGGCGCTCATCGTGGACGAGGTGTTCGTCGAGTTTCCCCGGCGGGGCCGGCCGGCGAGGTCCAGCGCGGCGCGACCCGCCGAGGCGCTGACCTTCGTGCTGCAGGGACTGTCGAAGTCCCTTGGACTCCCGGGATGGAAGCTCGCGTGGACGGCGGTGCTCGGTCCGGCACCCGAGCGGGACGAGGCGCTCGCCCGGATGGAGCTCATCGCCGACACCCACCTGTCCGTGGCCGCCCCGGCGCAGCGGGCGCTGCAGGACCTGCTGGCGGGCGCGGCGGCCTGGCGCGCACGCGTGGGGCTCCGGCTGGATCAGAACGCGCGCCTGCTCCAGGACGCGCGCCCGGCGGATGCGGTCTGGGACGTGATGCCGTCCGCCGGCGGCTGGACCGCGGTGCTCCGGCTGCCCCACACCGCGGACGAGATCGAGGTCTGCCTCGCGCTGCTCGAGGCAGGCGTCCAGGTGCAGCCCGGACACTTCTACGACTTCCCCCGCGGCCGCTGGCTGATCCTGTCGCTCCTGCCTCCACCGGCACGCTTCGCCGAGGGCGTCGAGCGGTTATCGCGCACGCTCGACCGACTCTTTCCGCGCCGCTGACCGCAGGAAGGGCCGCCGAGCAGCTGCCCGGCGGCCCTCCTGGAAGATCTCCTCGTCAGCGCGTCCGGTCGCTACTTGTCGTCGGGGTCGCGGCTCGTGCTGCGCTCGACCCGCTCGGCCGCGTCCTTTGCCTTGTCGGCGGCGCCACCGAGCGCCTCCTTGGCCCGATCCTTCAGGTTCTCGCCGGCGTTCTTCATGCTGCCCTTCGCCTGGTCGAGCTTGCCCTCGTTCTCGGTGCTCTCGTCTCCGGTAACGGCGCCGGCGACTTCCTTGGCCTTGCCCTTCGCCTTGTCGATCAGTCCACCCATCGAGTCGTCTCCTTTTCGCTGGAGACGAAAATTGTCACGCCGAGACGGGTGCGGAACCCCGGGCAGGCGGGGGAGGGAGCGCTGGCCCGGGACAGAACGTCCGTACCATCGCCAGCATGCGGGTCAGCTCGAAGGGCTTGCGCAGGACGCCGACCACGTTGGCTGACCGGCTCTCGACCGGCGGCCCGCTGAGCAGCACCACGGGGCAGGGCAGCGCGCCTGGTCCGGACGCAAGGGTTCTCAGGATTGCCTCGCTCGCGCCGTCGGCGAGCCGCGCCTCGAGCACCAGGAGGCAGCGGGCTCCGAGGCGGCGCAGGGCGGCGAGGGTGTCCGCCTCTCCCGACACGAGATGCACCTGGTAGCCAGCCTCGTGGAGCACGTGGAGCAGGACCTCCCGCAGCCCGGCGTCGTCCTCCGCCACCACCACCGTTCCGCGCACGTCGCACCCCTTCGCTCGGCCGACGAATCTGCGGCGGATGATGGGTCGGGAGGTGGAGCGTGTCACCGTGAGCAGATCAGCCCCGCTGCGCGCGAATGTGATCCCCTGTCCGTCGGGGTAGCCCGGGTGGGCTAGGGTCTGAACTGACCTGATGCCCACGTCCGCCGCGAGAGCCGGGGTCCTGCGCGCCGCCGCGTTCGGCGTGCCCTTCGAGGTGCGCGTGGACGACCGGCGGCTGCTCCCGGCGGTGCTGGAGCGCCTGCCGCCGGGCTGGGCCCACGCTCACCGGCCGCCCGCGCTGGTCCTCTCTCTGGTGCACGAGGTGTCTGACACCTCGTTCTGGATGGACCGGGTCACGGGTCGGAACGTCGGAGCGCGGAGGAGGTCCGGGACGGTGTACGGCCTGTCCGTTCGCCTGGACGGGCACGCAGTCGCCCGTGGGCTGAGCCACACGGACGCGCTCGACGTGTTCGAGAGTGAGCTGCAGCTCTCCATCGCCAGGCTCGCCCAGCCCGAGGTGTTCGTGCACGCGGGGGTGGTCGGGGTCGGCCGCCGCGCCATCGTGGTGCCGGGGCGCTCCGGAAGCGGGAAGACGACGCTGGTGCGCGCGCTGGTCGAGGCCGGTGCGACCTACTACTCGGACGAGTACGCCGTCCTCGACGCCTCCGGGCGGGTGCACCCCTA
>JADGQZ010000096.1 GCA_017881345.1 Myxococcaceae bacterium
ACTGCCCCACCATCGCCAACCGCGACCAGGCCGATGACGACGGCGACGGCGTCGGCGATGTCTGCGACCCGAGGTACTGCGTCGTGGTGGACCCCTCGAAGCCGAACGCCTGCCTCGATCCGAGCGCTGCCTTCGCGGTGAGCGCCGGTGGCTCCATCACCCTGAAGCACGGTGAGGCCCTCCGCCTGCCGCTCTTCGCCAACCGCAACAACGTCGGCATCAGCTACACCTGGACGGTGTCCTCGCGTCCGGGCGGCTCGTCGGCCACCGTGAAGAACCCCATCGGTGTGGCCAGCGTCAGCCGTCACTGGAGCTATGCCTACGCGGACAACGTCGGCAAGCCGGTCTTCACCCCGGACGCGGACGGTGACTACACCATCCAGCTCACCGCCCGGATGGTGACGCCCGATGCCCGCTACCCCGGCATCGGCCAGTCCACCGCCGCCCTCAGCGTCAAGGTCCAGGCGCCCGGCTCCAGCGCCGGCTGCACCGCCCTGCCCATCGGCGCTCCTGCCGCGGGCCTCGCCCTCGCCGCCCTCGGCCTCCTCGTCCGCCGCCGCCGGCGGTAGACGACCCGGCTGCCTCCGACGCCCGGCGCGGTGAGCCCTCGCTCTCCGCGCCGGGTGGTGCCTGTCAACCGCGCCCGCTGAGACTCCAGCCGGCCATGAGGAGGCCGGTCGCGGCGATCCAGCTGCCGGCCACGCGGACGGCGATCCGCGTCCAGGGCTTGCGCAGGGAGACGACGAGGGCCGCTCCCAGGGCGACGAGCACGAAGACGCCGGCGGCGATGCCAACGAGCCCGAGGGCCTCCCGTCCTGCCGCAGCGATGGCCGCTCCGTTGAGGTAGCCATGCACCAGTCCGAGCGCCGCGGCGAGGGCCGCGACCAGCGCCGGCGAGAGCTGGCGGCCGGAGGCGATCAGGATCCCGAGCGCCAGGAAAGACACGGCGGCGGGCGTGCCGCGCAGGAGCGGACCGTGGAGCCAGTACCCTCCGAGCCCTCCGATGCTCCAGGCCAGGGGAAGCACGAAGAGCGCCCGGCGCCCCGCCGACGTGCCGCCGAGCCCGGCGAGGAGCGCCATGGCCAGCACGGGAACCAGGTCATCCGGGCTCGCCAGCAGGTGCCCGATACCATCGTAGAAGGGCCCGAGACCGGTGGTGACGAGGTGGGCATGCGCCGTCGCCGGGGCGAGCAGGAGGACGCCGAGGCTCGCTCCGGTGCGGCTTCGACGCGGGCTCACCACGCCGCCCTCCAGACAAAGACGGCGCCCGCCAGGGCCACGGCAGCTCCGGTGACCCGAAGGGCGATGCGCCCCCAGCCCCAGCGGTGAACGAGGCCGATGCCGATGCCCGCAGCGTGGAGGCACCCCGTCGCCACGACGAAGCCGAGGCTGTAGAGCAGCGCGCTCTGCCCTGCCGGGAGCTCGCGGCCGTGCGCGTGGCCGTGGAAGACGGCGAAGACCCCCACCAGCGCCGCCGCCACCCAGGGAGGGGGGCGCGCCTGGCGGGCGACCATCACGCCCAGGAGCAGCGCGGAGAGCGCGATGCCCACCTCGACCCCGGGGAGTGGCACTCCGAGGAGACCGAGGAAGCCGCCGAAGGCCATCACCAGCGGAAAGGTCACCGGCAGCAGCCAGACCGCCGGCGGTCCCAGCTGCGCTCCCCAGAGGCCGACCGAGACCATCGCCAGGACGTGGTCCCAGCCCGAGAGGGGATGCGTCAGCCCGGCGACGAATCCCGCGGCCTGCCCCTGCGGCTGGTGCGCCCAGGCCGGCGCCGCGGCGAGCAGGAGCAGGACGACGAGCCGCCGGGAGGAGTTCATCGCGCGCTCCCGAGTAGCGCAACGGCCCGCTGGATCGTCCAGAGAGCGCCGAGCGATCCGACCGCGTAGCCTGGCAGCCTTCGGACGACCCGCGGCCAGTGGATCTCCAGCGCGCGAAACGAGCGCTCGAGTCCGAGGATGAGGAAGACGAAGAAGAGCTGGCCGATCTCGACGCCGACGTTGAACAGCACCAGCGCGACCGGGATCTCCGACCTGGGGAGGCCCATCGCCGTGAGGCCGCTGGCGAACCCGAAGCCATGGAGCAGACCGAAGGCGAAGGCCACCACCCAGGGATGGCGGATGGTGAAGCTGGTCTCGCCCCGCCAGACCCGGACGATCTCCGGGCCGAGGAAGAGGATGGACAGGGCGATGGCGGCGTTGAGCGGCCCCAGCGGGGCCCGGGCGTACCCGAGCGTCGCGATGGCCAGCGTGATGCTGTGGGCCACGGTGAACGCGGTGATGGTCTTCACCAGCATCCAGCGGTCGGAGACGATGAGCAGGAGCCCGAGCACGAACAGGAGATGATCGACGCCGAGGAGAATGTGCTCGATCCCCGTCAGGACGAACGTGGCGGCGCTCGCCAGCGCGCCGCGCGTCGCGGGGATCTCGACCCACGGCTGCGACGGACGGGCCAGCATCGTCCAGGTCCTGCCATCGAGCATCTCCACCCGGACGAGCACGTCGGTGATCGTTCCCTGGAGCCCCGGGAAGTCGATGCGCTTCCCCGCCAGCCCGCCCGGCCCGGGATCGACCCATCGCCGCTCGAGGAGCGAATCCGCGAGCTCGTCGACGGACGGCTCCTTCACGTTGCGCATCTCGGCGGGGACCCTCAGTGCGATGGGCAGGCGCCGGCCGGCCAGGACCGGCGTTCGCCAGAGCAGGTCGAAGCGACCCGGGGCCGTCTCCTTGAGCTCGAGGTACGCAGGACGAGCCTCGTGCGACCAGGCCACGGAGCTGACGAGGAGCGTGCAGAGGAGAGGTCTTGCGAGATGCCAGCCGGAAGGGCGCCGCGCGCGCATCACGGGGTGCCCTTGCCCGGCGGGGGGAGCCCCTGGGTCGTGGGCGTCGGTGCCTCGCCCTTTGGCTCCGGCGGACCGGGGAGGCGCACCGTGTACTTCGAGCGCATGGCGTCGTAGGCCTTCTGCCAGGCTTCGGCCTTCTGCACGCCGAGCCACGCCGTCTTCACGTCGGACTCGACCTCCTCGAAGGCCGGGAGCCGACCCTGGATGGCCGAATCGACGAAGACCAGGTGCCAGCCGTAGCCGGACTCGACCGGCCCCCTCCAGGCGCCAGTCTCGAGCTTGAAGACGGCCTGTGCGAAGCCCGGGCCGAACTCCTTGGCCAGCTGCTCGGGCGCACGGTCGGCGTAGTAGTCCTGGAACATGAACGGATCGCCGAAGGCTGCCACTCCCTTCGCGTCCTCCGGCCGCCCGGCGAGCTTGCCGAGCGCGGTCACGGCGTCGTCCCGTGCGCGCTCGCCGCGCCGATCGGTCGAGAAGTAGAGGTGCCGGAAGCTCACCCGGCCAGGAAGGGTGAACCGATCCTTGTTCTTCTCGAACCAGGACTTCAGCTCGCCGGTCGTGGGCTCGTGCGCCGCGGCCACGTCCTCGGCCAGAAATTGCATCTTCTGCGCCATGCGGCGCTTGACGATGGTGTCGTCCTTGTCCAGGCCCATGGCGAGGGCCTCGCGGTAGAGCACCTCCTCACGAACCCTGTCCTCGACCAGAGCCCGGAATTCGTCAGGAGCCGGGTGCCGGCGCCATTGCGACTGGAAGTAGACGTCCATCGCGCGGAGCTCGTCGAGCGTGAGATCGATCTGCTTCGAGGGCTCGACCCCGCCCCGCCCCCGATCCAGGTACGCGTTGGCGGCGAACAGCAGGCCGCCCACGAGGAGAAACTGGACCAGCGGTTCACGGAGCAGGCGCTTCATGGCACGGGGAGCAGAATGGCGCGGGCCGGACGCGCTCGTCGAGGGCTAGGCCGGAGAGCCACGTCCGCCTCGTCGGTGCGGCGGGCACTCACCAGATCTTGTGCGCCTCGTCTTCCAGCGTCTGGGCGACCTTGTTCTCGACCTTCTCGATCAATCGCTTCCTGGCCTGCTCGCGGATGGCCTGGAACTTCTGCCGCTGCGCCGGATCGAGGAGCGGGGTGATCTTGGCGTCGAACTCGTCACCGCTCTTCCTCAGCTGCTCGATCTTCTTCAGCGGGGAGAGAGAGGTGTTCTTCTTCAGCGCCTCGAGTCCGGTGAGCTCCGCCTTCAGGATCGGGACGATCTGCTCCTTCTGCTTCTCGTTGAGCCCCAGCTCCAGCGTGAACTGGTTGATCAGTGCGGTCAGTGGATTGCTGGCGATCTGCGGGGTGGCGACGATCTCGTAGTTGGCGAAACCGAACTCGTCGGCGCGCGCGGCGTAGTACGTGCCACCCAGCTTGTAGAACGTGACCGAGGTTGGCTCCTGGTAGATCGTCGTCACCAGCTTCCCGTTCTCGATCCGGTACGACGTGCTCGTTCCCTCGTAGCCGCTCCGGACGGGGTTCCCGACCTTGCTCGGGGTGCTGGCGTTTGCACCGACGTGCCAGACGTTGGTCTGGCCCTCGGCCGTGAAGCCGACTGCGAACTGCTCGCCGGTCACGTTGTTGCGCAGCCAGACGCGCTTGCCCACGAGGAGGCCCTTGAGCTGGGCGTCGGTCAGCGCGGCCCCGCCCTTCTTCTTGAGATCATCGACCTGCGTGCCGGCTGGCACGTTCTTCCGCGCCTCCGCGCTCGGGCTGTACCAGATCGGCGAGGTCCAGGCGCGCTCCTGGCCGGTGAGCGGCACCACGTCGGGTGGGGGTAGCCCGGCCTTCACCGCCTGCATGAGCGTCCAGCGCGGGGTCGGAATCTCCAGCACCCGGGCGTAATAGAAGGCGTGCAGGCCGGCATCGAAGGCGGGATCGGTCCAGACCGTCTTGAGCTCGGCCGAACCGACGCTGTTGGTGTAGGTCGCCTTCTCGAAATCCACGGTGCTCTGGATGGCGGGCACCCTGCCAGACCACTTGTCGGCTTTCCGCTCACCGGACCAGGCCACGTCGTAGATCTTCTCGAAGCTCTGCCCGTTCTTGGTCCATCCCTTGATGATCTGGACGCGGTCGAGGTTGGCGGAGGTCGGGTCCTTCACCGCCCACACCACGAAGGTCGGCGCCACGCCCTTCGGCGGAGGAAGGTCGGCGCCCATCGGGACGCCCTGCGCATAGGACCGATGGACCCAGTCCCGCGCATTGAGGATGTCATTGTCGTAGCCCCAGCCGCCGAAGAACCTCACCTTGATGTGCGGGCCGCTGACTCCGAAGGTCTCCTTTCGATACATCGCGTCCCAGATGGAAGCCCGGGTGTTCTCCTCGGCCCACACTCCCGTCAGCCCGCCCGGGTTCTCCAGGCGCACGTCCATGGTGCCGCCGATGAGCACGCCGGCCAAGCGCCGCTCGACCGTGCCGTCGGCATCGGCGTGGAGGCCGAAGAAGTTGTCCTGGCGGTACGGGCTGCCGGTGTTGTGCGAGTCGGAGCCGCCGGCCATGCCGAACTTGTACGGGTTGTAGCC
>JADGQZ010000097.1 GCA_017881345.1 Myxococcaceae bacterium
CCGAGCTCTTGGGCGGCTGTGACGCCCAGTCCCGGGCGTGCGCGGCCAGGGCGGCCTCGAGCACCTGCTTGCGGGCGGCGCGCGGCGAGTCCTGCGCCGGGAAGTGGTGCTCGAGCAACTCCGAGAGCTGGGCCGGGGTGGAGAGGGGTGCCAGCACCTGGTCCACCGCGTCCCGGAAGGCGAGCGCGGTCTTGTAGCGGTCGCTGGCCCGCTTCGCGGTGGCCTTGCGGAGCAGCTCCTGGACGGGCGGCGAGAGCCCGTCGAGCGGAAGCGGCGACGTCATCACCGCCTGGTCGAAGTCCGTCTCCTTGTCCCAGGGCATCCGGCCGGTGAGGCACTCGTAGAGCACGAGGCCCAGGAGGAAGACGTCGGTCTGGGGCGTCTGCGCGGCACGGCCGCCGATGATCTGCTCGGGGGCGCAGTATCGCCGGCGGTTGACCACCCGCTGGCCCGTGGCCTCCTTGGGAGCCACCGCCAGCGCGCCGTAACCGCCCACCTTCGCCCGGCCGGAGAAGGCCAGCATCACCGTTTCAGGGCGCAGATCCCCGTGGACGAGCGGAGTGCCGTCGTCGTTGCCGGCCACGTGCGCGTAGTGGACGCCCAGCGCGCAGTCCAGGGCGATGCGTCCGGCGATGCCCGGGGGCAGCTTCCCGGTGTGCTCGAGCACGTCGCGGAGCGACTCGCCGTCCACGTACTCGACGATCCGGGCCAGCCCCTGCTCGAGCGTGGCCAGCCCGTGCACTTTCACGATGTGCGGATGCTCGAGCGTGGCCGCGCGCCGCGTGTCGCGCTGCAGCTGCCCGAAGCGATCCTCGTCCTTCGGGATCTCCGGCGGCGCCCAGACCAGCACCACCGGCCGCGCCGAGGCCTCGCGCTCCTCCAGCCCGAGCATCGCGCTCGAGCGGGTTCCCGCGAGCAGAGGCCCCGCCGTCCGGTAAGTCGCGACGATTCGAGTCACGCTGGAGGCGGACTCTACTGCGCTGCTCGAGCGCCGAGAAACCAGGCGGGTGCACGCCGACTCGGTTGTATCCAGGAGTCGTACCCCCTGGAGAACAGGGGTGTCGCACGACCTACAACCGGAACGTCACGAGGTAGTTTCGACCCCCACGGCGCACCACCAGGAGGACCGAGCGCGCGTTCCGGGCGGAGACGAGCGCCTCCCGGAAGGTCTCCACCGAGTCCAGGGCGACGTTGTTCAGCCGGACGATCAGGTCTCCCCGGTCGATGCCGAATCGCTCGGCCTGGCTCCCGGGCCGGACGGACGAGACGGCCAGTGCGCCGCGGGAGGGGACGAGCTTGAGCCCCAGCCGGTCCCAGGCGAGGGCATCCATCTGTTGCGCCGAGAATTCCACCGGCGTGAGCGTGAGGGGGATCTTCCGCCCGTCGCGCCAGAGCACGAGCGGGATCGCCGCCTTCGCCGGATAGCCGCGGAGGCGCGCCTGGAGCTCGTCGGCGTCCTGGACCGGGCTGCCCCCGAGCTCGGCCACCACGTCTCCGGGCTGCACCCCGGCCGCTGCGGCCGGACTGGCGGGGTCCACCGACTCCACCACCGCGCCCTCGCTGCGCTCCCAGCCGATCCGCCGCGCCAGGGTGGGGGTCACGTCGACCGCGTTGATGCCGACCCAGGCGGGCCGAACCTTCCCGAAGCTGCGCAGCTCGGCGACGATGCGGCGCACCTTGTCCACGGGGATGGCGAAGCCGATGCCCTGGGCGCCGTTGAAGATGGCGGTGTTGATGCCGATGACCTCCCCGTCGAGGTTGAGCAGCGGGCCGCCCGAGTTGCCGGGGTTGATGGCCGCGTCGGTCTGCAGGAAGTCGATGTAGAGCTGGTCGTTGGCCTTGAAGCTCCGGGCCACCGCCGAGAGCACGCCCGAGGTCACGGTCTTGGTGAGCCCGAAGGGGCTCCCGATGGCCACCACCGTCTCTCCGATCATGAGATCCGCCGAGGTGCCGAGCCTCGCCGCGGGCAGCGGCGTCTTCGAGGCGACGCGGAGCACCGCCAGGTCGTTCGCCGCGTCGGCCCCCACCACCTCCGCGTCGAGCTGGCGGCCGTCGGCGAGGACCACGTGCACCGCCGAGGCGCCGCGGATGACGTGGTCGTTGGTGACGATGGTCCCGCCGGCGTCGATGATCACCCCCGAGCCGAGCGACTGCACGGTCTGGCGCTCGCGCCGGCCGCCCTCGCCGAAGAAGAACTCCTCGAGCTGCGAGCCCCGCATCCGCCGGTCCACCACCTGCTCGGTGCCGATGAACACCACCGCGGGCCCGACCTTCTGGACCACGTCCACCACCGCCGAGCGGCGTCGCGCCAGGTCGGCGTGGACCGGACTTGTGGCGAGCAACGCGACTGCCAGCACCATCGCCCGGCGCATCAGCGTCCTTCACCCCCGCGCTGCGAGCGCAGCGCCCAGCCGATCATCTTGTAGAGGAGCCGGGCCCCCACGTTGCCGTCCCACTCGTCGCCCTCGGGACCGGGGGCGACCTCGTCGAGGTCCATCCCCACGATGCGGCGCCCCGAGCGCACGACGCCGGCGATGAGCGCGGTCGCCTCGGGGAAGGAGAGCCCCCCGGGCACCGGAGTCCCGGTGTGGGGGCACAGCGTGGGATCCAGCCCGTCGATGTCGAACGAGAGGTATACGGATCGGGGCAGGGCGGAGACGATCCGGTCCACCTGGCGCGCCCAGGGCTCGCCGTCGAACCCGCGACGCTTGAGCTCGGGATCGGTGTGGATGATCACCCGCCCCCCGGAGGCTTCCACCAGCCGGTGCTCGTCCTCCGAGACGTCACGCAGGCCCACCTGCACCAGCGCCGACACCTCGGGGAGCCGGTGGAGGACGTTGTGGAAGATGGAGGCGTGGGACCAGGTGAAGCCCTCGTAGGCGTCGCGGAGGTCGGCGTGGGCGTCCAGGTGCAGGATGCCCATGCCCGGATACGCGTGCGCGTGGGCGGCGATTGCGCCGTAGACGCTGCCGTGGTCGCCGCCCACCGTGGCCACCAGCTTCCCGTCGGCGATGAGGCCGGAGACGGTGCGCTCGAGCCAGCCGTTCAGCTGTTCGCAGAGCGCGTTCACCCTCGCCAGGCCGGCATCCCCGGCCGGTGCGCCGCCGGCCTCGACGATGGGCGCCGCCAGCCGCTTCGCCTCGGCGTTCCAGGCGCGCACCCGGGGCTCCTCGGCGAGCATGGCGATGCCGTCCTGGTACGGGCGACCGGTTTCCAGGTCGAAGAGGTCCACCTGGGCCGAGGCGCGGAGCACCGCCGCCGGGCCCTCCGCCGCCCCGCCGCCGTAGCTCGTGGTCGCCTCGAACGGCACGGGGACGAGCACCACCCGGGCGTCGTCCACCGAGTGGGGCAGCCCGAAGGCGTGGCCGGGGAGTCCCGGGGCGCCGGGGTCGAAGGTCATCGTCCCCTCCAGGCGAGCACGAGCTTGCCGACGTTCTGGTCCGCCACCAGGGCCTCGAACGCCTCGGCGACCTGGTCCATGGGCAGCACCCGGTCCACCACCGGCCGGTAGATCCCCCGTGCGAAGAGCGGGAGCACGTGCCGCTCGACGGCCCGGGCGAGCGCCATCTTCTCCTCGAGCGGGCGGGCGCGGAGCACGGTTCCGGTGATGTGGGCCCGCTTGCCGAGCACGAGCCGGAGGTCGAGCTCGCTCTTCACTCCGTCGACCGTCCCCACCAGGAGCATCCGTCCCCGCGGCCCGAGACAGGCCAGCGACTCCGCGGTGTAGCGGCCGCCCACGAGGTCGAGGACCAGGTCGACCCCCGCGCCGGCAGTCAGCTCCAGGACCTGGTCGGCGAAGCGGGGCGTGTCGCGGGCCACCAGGATGGACGTGAACGGAACGAGTGCCGCCACCCGTTCCAGCTTGGGCGCGGAGCGCCCGGTACCGAGGAGCGTGCTGCCGGACGCCTGGATGATCTGTGCAGCAGCGGTGCCCACGCCGCTCGCCACCGCGTGCACCAGGACCCGCTCGCCCGCGCCGAGTCCGCCCTGGAGCACCAGCGCGTCGTAGGCGGTGAAGAAGGCCTCGGGGATCGCCGCCGCGTCGGTGAGCGACACCGCCTCGGGCACGGGCACTGCCTCGCGCTCGTGCGTGACGAGCCGCTCGGCGAACGCGGCCCCGGGGACGAGCCCCATCACCCGGTCACCCGGTCGGAAGCGAGATGCCCGGGGGCCAACCGCATGCACCGTCCCGGCGTACTCCATCCCGGGGAGGTCGGCAGGCGTCCCCGGCGGCACCGGGTACTTGCCCAGGACCTGGAGCCAGTCGGCCCGGTTCAGCGCCGTCGCGTGGACCTCGACGCTGATCTCTCCCGGTCCGGGGACGGGCTCCTCGACCTCGACCAGGCGCAGGCCCCGGGCGCTCCCGGGCTGCTCGATGCGGACGGCTCGCATGGTGGCTCTCTCCTCGGGGCGACCCGCGTGCCCTGCTTCCGCCCGGATTGCAAGAGCGGGGTGGCAGCCCCAGCTTTCCACCCCCATGGCCGCCGAGGACATCGAGGGCCCCGCGCGGCCCGAGCGCCCACGCTGGGTCTCCGCGCTCCGCACCGTGGGAGGCATCGTCGTGGGCGTGGGCAGCGCCGTGCTCGTGGCCCGGCTGATGGGCATCCACCTGCGCGACCTGGTGGGGTCGCTCCGGAGCGCGCGCCCGCTCCCCCTGCTCGCCGCCGTCGGGGGAACGTTCGTGCTGCTCGCTCTGCAGACCTTCCGCTGGTGGTGGGTGGTGCGGCCAGTGCTGCCGCTCCGGTACCGCGAGGCCTTCTCCGCGATGCTGGTCGGGTCGGCATTCAACGTCCTCATCCCGGCGCGCGGCGGCGATCTCATCCGCGTGCAGTACCTCGGCAAGCGCACCGGGACGAGCCGGGTGACGCTGCTCGGCACCGAGCTGCTCGACTACTGGAGCGACAAGGCAGGCTGGCTCCTGGCCTTCGTCGTCACCTGCCTCGTCTCGTGGGCCGGGTGGAAGGAGTCTCCCCAGCGCTGGCTCCTCCACGCCATCGGCGTGCTCGCCCTCCTGGTCATCGGCTCGGCGGCGCTCGTGGTCATCGCCCAGCTTCCGGTGCTGAGGCGGCTGTCTCCCCGCCTCGACCCGGGTCCACGCTGGCTGCAGAAGCTGCGGTCGGGGTTCCGGGCACACGACCGGCGCAGCCTGCTCGTCATCGAGGGGCTCCTCGCCCCGCTGCCCTGGCTCTGGGAGGTCCCGGTCATCATGGTGGCCGGCCACGCGCTCGGGCTGTCGCTCTCGCCGATGCTCGCCTTCGCGATGCTCACCGCGGCCAACCTCGGGACCGTGGTGCCGGTCCCGGGAGGCGCCGGCTCGTTCGAGGCCGCCGGGGCGTTCGCCCTCGCCGCAGGGGGTGTGCCACACGACCGGGCGTTCGCCTTCGTGCTGCTCTACCACGTGAGCCTTCTGCTCCCGATCGTGGTCGCCGGGGTGGGCCTGCTCGCGTTGCAGGGCAGGTCGCTTGTGCCGCGGCGCCGGGCAGCCCGCCTCCGCAGGGCTCGCCAGGCCGAGGCGCTGGAACCGGGGCGTCCGCGGCCATAGAACAGACAACCGCCGTGTCCCATCAACGCATCGCCCCCTGTCCCGTGTGCAAGAAGCCGGTGGAGCCGCTCGGCAAGAACCCGTCGTTTCCGTTCTGCTCCGACCGTTGCCGCCGCGTCGACCTGGGACGGTGGTTCGGCGAGGAGTACCGGGTCCCGTCGCGGCCGGCCGACGGGGAGGAGACCCCTCCGTCGGCGGACGATCCGTCCGAGCGATGAGCGGCTTCGTCGACCTGCACTGTCATCTGCTCCCGGGCGTGGACGACGGCGCGCGCACGCCCGACGACGCGCTGGCGATGGCGCGGGCGCTCGTTGCCGTCGGCG
>JADGQZ010000098.1 GCA_017881345.1 Myxococcaceae bacterium
CGGCCCGGAGGGGCGAGCGCGAGGCATGCCAGGAGAATCCAGAGAGCACGGCAAGTCATGGAATGCCTCGTCGTGGGACGGTGCCCAGGTCGGGTGTCTCGAGCAGGAAGTCGGTCGGGGCGACCCATCGCGTGCCCATGGGCTGCCACGCGGGCACCGGGTGCGGCCGGACGACGAACCACGACCCGACCCCGACGGCGGCGCTCAGCGCAGCGACGAGCACGACACGCCGGCCGGCCGAGGCACGCGGCGTCCGGCGCGCGGCGGAGAGCACACTCTGGAACGAGGGAGCGCGCTCGGCGTCGTGCCGGTGCGCCTCGGCCAGGGCGGCGCGGATGCGCGCCTCGTCGTCTCCGGGCGTCATCGCAGGTCCTCCGGTCCGAGAAGCTCGAGGAGGCGGAGCTTGCCACGGTGGTAGTGGGCGCGCGCCGTTCCCAGCGTCACGCCCATGATCTCGGCGGCCTGCTCGACGGTCATCTCGTGGAAGAACACCAGATCGAGCACCTCACGCTGGCGGGCCGGCAGCTGTCCGAGCGCGCGCCGGATGCGCGCCCCGCGCTGCTCGGAGGCGAGCGCGTCGAGCGGACCCGCATCGGGCGGCGCGGTACCGAGAAAGAGCTTCCACGGAGCACGCGCCTCCAGCCACCGTCGCCTGCGGGCGCGCGCGGCGGTGTTGCGCACCACCGAGAAGAGCCAGGTCTTGAGGGTGGAGCGACCGTCGAACCGCGCGCGGCCTTCGAGGACGGAGAGGTACACGGACTGGAGGACCTCCTCGGCCTCTGCTGCGTTCCACCGGGTACAGGCCAGAGCCCAGGCGAAGCTCGCCGGGTGCAGTGCAGCCATCTGCTGCTCGAGGTCGTCCGGTGCCACGCGTCGGGCCCATGGGGCACGCTAGCGCAAGGGTTCTGCGAAGACGCAGGCGCTCGCCTCACCCTCGGTGCCGATGCCGCCGTCGGGCGTCGTCGCGTTCGCGTACACGCGGCCGAAGCTCGCATCCCAGCACTCGGTGATCTGCGCACCGTCCGCCGCGTCGCCGCCGTGGAGCTCCACGTCCGCGCGCCCGGCGCCGGTGGGGATCCAGCGCGAGCGAACCTGACCGGCCTCGAGCGAGTCGGGGCTGCCGGCGAGATTGGCGAGGGCGTCGAAGACGAGGCTGCCCGAGCCGTCGGCGCGCAGCACGGACGCGATGTCGGCGCTGGCTGGCGGATCCGTCGGCCCATGCGCGTCGCCGAGGTGGACCTGGACCTCGCGCTGGCCCGGAGTCAGTGCCCAGCCGGCGACGACGTGGCCCTCGGTGGGATTGGCGACCGGGTCGAGACGGTGGGCGAGGTCCAGGTCGACCGAGAAGGCTCCCTGACTCGGGCCGCCCGGCGCCGCACCGGTCGAGGCGCCCTGGAGGAAGGGCTGGAACTCGGCATCGCCTCCGGACTTCGGTCGCAAATCGAGGCGGAACGTGTGCGCGCCCGGGCCGACCCGGACGATGATCAGGCGCCCGGCCACGGGAGAGAGCGCGTCGGTGAACGGTCCCCAGGCCGCAGAGTCAGGCCCGACGGCAGCGGGCGGGGTCCGCGAGATCGTCCCGAGCATGTCGAGCGCGCCGCCGACGAATCCGTTCACCTGTCCGGTCATCTGCCGGGTGAGGACGTAGAGGCTGGCGGTCTGGCCCACGAGCGCCGCGGACCGCGCGCTGAGCGCGGCGGGAGCGTGAGAGGTGGGAGCGGTGACCTCGAGCGTCTGCCGGGAGGGAAGGGCGGTCAGAAACGACTCGCTCGACCCCGTTCCCCCGCCGCAACCCACGGTACAGACGAACAACGCGAACCACGGACCTCGCTGCATGGAAGCCTCCCGAGCACATCTGGGCGTCGTGCCCGGGGGCTTGGTCGCGCGAGGCGGCCGTCCATATGACAGCCCTATTTGCCCGGCAGCTCCGTGTCACGGAGCGGAAGGTCGAGCACGAACACGCACCCCCGCCCTGGCAGGTCGTGGACGCGCAGGGCGCCACCATGCAACTCGGCGGCTTGCTTGGCGATCGCCAGCCCGAGCCCGAAGCCGCTCCGGTCCTGCCCCAGCTGGACGAAGGGGTCGAACATCTTCTCCACCGAGCCCTCCGGCAGCCCACCGCAGGCGTCCTCCACCTCGACCACCACCCGCTCGTCCGATGTCTTTGCGCGCACGCGCACGGCGCTCCCGGGGTGGGAGAACTTCACCGCGTTGCGGACGAGGTTCGAGAGGACCGATTGAAGCAGGCGCCGATCCGCATCGAGGGTGACCTCGGGCTCGGCCTCCACGAGCACCTGCACGTCCTTCCCGTTGCCGTCGGGACCCGCATCCTCGGCCAGCGCCTCCAGGATCGGATTGAGCACCATGCGCTGACGCTCGATGGTGGGTGAGCCCTTGAGCCGGACGCTGGAGATCTCGCTGTCCAGCCGCTCGCTCACTTCCTTGATCGCCCGACGCACGCGCGCCAGGTCCGCGGCGGTGGGTACGCCCCCGCGGCGTTCGACGATCTCCAGCCGGAGTGATGCGCTCTGCAGCGGGTTCCGGAGCTCGTGGGCCAGGAAGCCCATGTGCTGGGCTGCCTGGTTGCGCACCTCGGTGTCCCGCTCCTGGGCGTACTGCGTGGCCGCGTTGGCGATGCCCTCGATGAGAAACCGGGAGAACGCGTGCGACTCCGCGGGCTGCGGGTGGAAATCCTCGGCCGTCATCACCTCGTAGAGGACGTCCCGCAGGGTCGCGTACTCGCGAATCAGGGCGTCCAGGTTGTAGCCCAGCCGGAACCGTTGCTGACCGTGGTGCTTGGCCTGGGCAGTCGCCTCGCCCGGACGGGGGTTCTTCCAGGGCCTGGCCGCCTCGTCCCGCAGGCCGTCGGCCACGTCCTGGAGGAACTCGATGATCGAGTTCCGGATCTCGTCGCGAGAGAGCGCCTCCGATGCGGACTCGGCCACCAGGATGTCGACCCAGCGGTTGGCGATGCTCTCTCGACGTTGCTCGATGAACTCGGACAGCCTTGCGCTCAAGACCTCTCCACCGGGACGGCCGTTCCGCCGACCTCGAGCGAACGGTTTACGACAGACGGAGAGGGTTCACGAGTGGGCGGGGCAGCCAAGCGCTCACGATCGGCTCGTTCGCCTGCTTCACCCGTGAACGACCTTGCTGTCGTCCGGGGCCTGTGCCCGGTCCTCGAGGCCATAGTCCCGAAGGACGTGGGCCACCCGGAGGCGGTACGCGCGGAACACACCATGACGCCCTGCCTGCTGGGCTTCGCGGTGATGGTGCTGGGTGCGCCAGCGTGCGACCGCTGCCTCGTCTGCCCAGATGGAGAGCGAGAGGATCTTGCCGGGGTTGGTGAGGCTTTCGAAGCGCTCGACGGAGACGAAGCCCTCGATGGCCTCGAGCTCGGGGCGGAGCGCGGCGGCGAGCGAGAGGTACTCGTCGCGCCGGCCGGCCGCAGGCGTGACCTCGAAGATGACGGCGATCATCGCGGCTCCATGTCGGCGAAGCTGGGGAGGCGTGCATTGTGAGACGGGCGGTACCGCGACTCAAGACGTGGCCAGTCGGTCCGGGCCGCGACGATCCTCGGGGCAGCCACGTCGCAGAGTCGCCGGGCGAGGCGCTCTCCAGGGCAGCGATGCGGGCCCGCGCCGAAGGCGACGGCGGAATCCAGATCCGCCCGGACACAGGCGCCTACCGTGAGCTGTGCGCTCCCGAGCGCGAGGGGGCGCAGCGCGTATCGCCGGGTGAGAAGGATGGGTGGGCTCGAAGCGAGAGATGCCTCGCTGGGCGCGTGTTCCGCGTGCGGCCCGCGCAGCAACGCGAGGACGGCGTTGCCCACCAGGCCCACCATCGAGTCGAAGCCTTGCCACCAGAGCGCCACGACGCTGGCCGTCTGGTCGGGCTCCGCCGGATGGAGCTGTGCCTGGACGAGCGCGACCAGCGCGCGCGTGCTGACGTCCGCCTCGGCGATCCGCTCGGGCAAGGCGCCGGGCGCGGTGGCTTGCAGGAGCAATCGAACGCGCCTGACGAGCTCCGGGTGAACTTGCGGCGGAAACCCGAGCAGCCCGGCCACGACGCTGACCGGTAGCGCTTCCAGCAGTCGATCGAGCGAGGCACCGCGGGGCGGATGGATCGCGAGCAGACGTTCCGTCACGCGCTCGGTCGCGTCCGTCACCGCGGCGTCGTCCCACGGTGCAAGCAACGCATCGATGTGTGCCCGGAGCTTCGCGTGCTGCGGTCCGTCGTTCATCCTGGCCCAGCGGCTCCAGAGCTCGCCGATCGAGGTGTCGGCCAGCGCCGGTGGGACGAGCGCGTCGGCCGGGCGAACCCCGAGCCCGGGATGCTCGAGCAGCGTCCGGGCGTCGCGCCCGCTGGAGTGGGTCCAGCACATCGAGGGCGCGTCGAGGTGGAGTTGCATGGCGCACCCATCATGCGCCCGGACGTGGGGCGGATGCTTCGTCGCCCGACGAAACGAACCCCCTCGGCATTGAGGTAGAAGTGCCGGCGATGGTCTCACCCCACCGACTGGCCGAGCTCGCAGGAGCGCTGGCCGACCCGACGCGAGCGAGCATGGTCTCGGCGCTCTTCGATGGGACCTCGCGGCCTGCGGGCGAGCTCGCTGCGCTCGGCGGAGTCAGCGCCTCGACCGCCAGTGCGCACCTCGCACGGCTGGTCCAGCTCGGCCTCGTCGCCGTGGAGCCGCGTGGGCGACACAGGTACTTCCGGCTGGGAAGCGTGGCCGTCGCCGAGGCCATCGAGGCCCTCGGCTGCGTGTTGCCGCCGGTCCAGGTCCAGCACTCGGCCGCGCAGCGGCAGGTGCGCGACCTGCGGGTCTGCTACGACCACCTCGCCGGGCGTCTCGCC
>JADGQZ010000099.1 GCA_017881345.1 Myxococcaceae bacterium
GCGTCGCAGCCCTGCGACGCCTCGAGCGCCTGGGCATTCCGGACGTACGCCAGCGTGCCGACGGCCCCGCCGATGCCGGTCCTCGCCTGGACGGTCACACCCTCCCAGCGGTCGCTGGCGACGAAGCGGACCTCGACCCCCGGGTGGGCAGTCAGGATGCGGCAGAGCTCGATGCCGGAGTAGCCGGACGCGCCGATCACCCCGATGGCATACTTATGCATGTCGGGCGCATATGTATACGGCCCCGTCCTGGGGTGCAAGGCCGGCTTGTCAGTGTCTGGCGCGTGCCGGAGCCGGAAGCACCCGGAGTGCCACCTCTGCGGCCATCTCCAGCTCCTGGCGGCGAACGCCGGCGCGGGCGAGGACCGCGAGACCGTGGCCCTCGGCGGCGAAGAAGCGCGCGAGCGTGCGGACGTTCTCGCGAGAGGCGAGAGCCGGGTCGCGGCTGAGCGCCTCCTGGAGCCGATCGGTCGTCGCCCGGACTCCGGCAACCACCTTGTCCATCAGGGCATCGGGCACCGTCGTGCAGCCGGTCAGCGTGTTCAGCATGAGGCAGCCCCGAGGCCCCGCCGGCTGCGTCGCCTTCTCGATCAGCACCTTGAACCAGGCCCGCACCGCCTCGGCGCCCGCTCCCGGTGGGCCCAGGGTCTCGAGCAACGCCCCGTTCACCCGCTCTCCGTAGCGGCGGAGCACCGCCTCGAAGAGCTGCGCCTTGTCGCCGAAGGTCGCGTACAGGCTGGCGCGGTTCACCCCGAGGGTGTCCACTAGCTCCTGCACGCTGGTCGCCTCGTAGCCCCGGCTCCAGAAGAGGTCCGTCGCGCGGTCGAGCACCGCGTCCACGTCGAATTCCCTCGGCCGGGCCATGACTCCTCAGTCTAACCCCACGTTTTCCGGGCGGCAGCCTTCGTCACACCGATGTTTCGGAACGATCGTTCCAGTATCTGCATCCAAGGCCCCGCGTCCAGCCACGGGCCATCTCGCTCCGGGCGGGGATGCGGGAGCACGGAGAAAGCGATGAAGCGTTTCGATTCCAAGGTGGTGCTCGTCCTGGGTGGCAGCTCCGGCATCGGTCGGGCGGCAGCGGAGGCGTTCGCCCGCGAGGGCGCCAGGGTGGTGGTCTCGGCCCGCAGAGAGGAGCAGGGCGTCGCCGTCGTGGAGGCGATCCGGAAGGCAGGTGGAACGGCGAAGTTCATCCGCGCGGACGTGTCGCGCGACTCCGACGTCAAGGAGGCGATCGACGGAACGGTGAAGGCATTCGGCCAGCTCGACGTCCTGTTCAACAACGCCGGCATCGAGGGGAAGAACGCCCCGATCGCCGACCTCGCCGCGGCGGACTTCGACCAGACCTTCGGGGTCAACGTCCGTGGCACCTGGCTTGCGATGAAGCACGCCCTCCCCCACCTGGCGAAGACCCGGGGCAACATCGTGAACAACAGCTCGGTGGTCGCAGACATCGGGTTCCCCAACACCACGATCTACTCGGCGACCAAGGGTGCGGTGAACGCCCTCACCCGCACCGCGGCCATCGAGTTCATCCCGCAGGGTGTGCGGGTCAATGCGGTCTCCCCCGGGCCGATCGAGACCGACATGGCCTCGCGGATCTTCGGCGGCCTCGAGGCATTGCGCGAGTTCGCCAGGTCGCAGGTGCCCGCGGGCACCCCCGGTCTGGTCGAGGACATCGCCGAGGCCGTGCTCTACCTGGCCTCGCCCGGGGCGCGATTCGTCATCGGGCAGGTGCTCACGGTGGATGGCGGCGTCACCACGCACTGACGCGAGACCTCCGCCGAGGGAGCGCGCCATTGGACGGAGGGCCTACGCGCCGCGGAGTGCCGCGCGGGCCCTCCTGTACCCCCCCGGAGGTGTACGGTCCGGAGCGCCATGCCCAACCTGTCGCTCGTCCCGATGAAGGACCTGTCGTCCTTCCGGAAGATCGCCCTCGGGACATGGCGAACCGCATACGACCCGTCCATCTACGGAACGCTCGTCCTGCGGATGGACCGCGCGCTCGACTACGTCGCGCGGTTTCGCGCCCGGACCGGTCGCCGCCTCACCGTGAGCCACCTCATGGCCAAGGCCTCGGCCATGGCGCTCCAGGCCTGCCCCGAGGCCAACGCGATCCTCCGCTGGAACCGCATCTACCTCCGGCAGCGCATCGGCGTCTTCTTCCAGGTGCTGATGAGCGACGACGGGAAGGCCGACCTCTCCGGCGCGACGCTCTATGACCTGGAGCGAAAGTCACTGCGGGAGATCGTCGACGAGTTCGAGGCCAAGGTGGGCCTGGTGCGGCAGCGGAAGGACCCGGCGCTGGAGAAGACGCGTGGGACGTTCCAGAACATCCCCTATCTGCTTCTCAGGCCGTTCCTCAGGCTGCTCTCGTTCTTCTGCTACACCCTGAACCTGGATCTTCGCGCATTCGGCATCGCCTCCGATCCGTTCGGCAGCCTGATGATCACCAACATCGGGAGCCTCGGCCTCGACACCGCCTACGCCCCGCTGGTCCCGTTCTCGCGCGTGCCCCTGCTCTTCGCCATCGGCGAGGCAAAGGAGCACGTGCTCGTGGAGAACGGACAGCCGGTGGTCGGGATGGCGATGAACGTGAACGCGACGATGGATCACCGGGTCATCGACGGCTTCCATGCCGCGCGCATCTCGGAGGTTTTGCGGGAGTGGATGGAGAACCCGGACGCGCACTTCGATGCGCTAGAGACCTCCATCTCCCACTCCGGGGCCGTCTAGCGAGGCCGCGCCGACCGCCGGCGCCGGCTCAGGCCACCGGCTTCGCCGCCGGGAGTCCCAGCATCTCCTCGACCCGCGCCTTGAGCGCGGTTCGCTTGATGTCCTCGCCGCTCAGACGCTCCGCCTTCTCCTTGCCACCCTGGAGGAAGAGGAGCGTGGGGCTGGCGGTGACGCCGAGCCTCTCGGCCAGCCCTGCGTTGGTCTGACGCGCGACCTTGAGGAAGAGGGCCTTGCCGGCGAACTTCTCGGCGACCGCCGCGAACCGTGGGCCGAGGTCGTGGGACGCCTTCTCCGTCCCGTAGAAGTCGAGCACCACCGGCAGTCCCGCCCCGACCACCTGCGCCTCGTAGTCCTTCTCCGCGAGCTCGGGCACCTGGGCCTGCACCACTTCCTTGCGCTCCGGGTCCTCGCTCCACGGGAGCTTCACGTTGAATCGGTTTGCCATGCGGACGGTCCTTTCGCTGCGGACGGGGGAAGCGGGCTCCTGAGCACCTGCGCCCGTCCGGGTGTGCTCGATCGATGTGGCTCTGGCGACGACGACGGCGGCGTCACGCCACCGCCACTGCACTCAGGAACGGGAGCCGGCCCGCCCAGTGCAGTTCGAAGAAGCCGTGCTCGGCGCCCCAGAGCGCCCACGCCATCTTCTTGCCATCCTGCACCCACACGACCTTGCGATCGCGTGCGTGCAGACGGCTCCGCTGCTGCGTGCATCACGAGCGGCGCGCCAGCCCGCGCCACCCCGGGAGGGCGTTCGCGAACAGCTCTGCAAGTCGCGCGATCGCCGTCACCCTCCTCTCATAGCACCGAAAGACGGCTGGCGCCTCGGGCGACCGCGCCCGCGGCTCCGACGGGCCGAGCGCAAGCCCGAACCGAGGCCGTGCTCGCCTCAGCCTCCGGGCGCGCGGGGAGCGTAGAGCGCCGGGATCTGCGGGCCGAGGAGCTCGAGCACGGCCTTCCGCCGCAGCTTCAGCGTCGGGGTGACGAGCTCGGGGTAGTCGGTCGGGCTACCCGGGACGATGAGCAGCTTCTTCGGCTTCTCGTAGTCGGAGAAGGCGCCCAGGGGCTCCAGCGCCACGGGGAGGAGCACCTCCGCCGGATCCTTCCCCTGCTCCTTCAGCCGGCGGAGCTCTTCTCGCGGGACGAAGACCGCGGCGGTGACGAAGGGTCTGCCATCTCCGAGCAGCAGCGCCC
>JADGQZ010000100.1 GCA_017881345.1 Myxococcaceae bacterium
CACCTCTCTGCAGTCCGACGCGGCTCCTACTCCTTCGTTGCCGTGCGCTGCAACCATTCGACACACCCACCGCACCGGATCTTCACATCACCCGGAGGATAAGACGGAGATCGGGGGGGGGCCAGCCGGCGTCCAGAGGGACCCCTGGGTTGGAACGACCCTCGGCGAATCTTCTGCGCGCCAGTAACAGGCCTGGAGCACCCTGCCGGAGCGAGCGGGCTGAGCCTGCCTGCTCGGTCTCACTCCTTCTCGATGTCCCGGTGCTGGAGCTGCACGCCGGCCCCCCCGGCGCCGAGACGCTGGGCGAGGGCCGTTGCCACGGCAACGCTCCGGTGCTTCCCGCCGGTGCAGCCCAGGGCCACGGTCAGGTACGCCTTCCCTTCTCGCTGGTAGCGGGGGAAGAGGAACTGCGCCAGGTCCACGATGCGATTGAGGAACTCCTGCGTCTCGGACCGCTCGAGCACGTATCGGGCGACCTTCGGGTCCTGCCCGGTCAGGGGCTTCAGCTCGGGGACGAAGTACGGGTTGGGCAGGAACCGCAGGTCGAAGACGAGGTCCGCCTGGGGCGGGACGCCGTACCGGTAGCCGAAGGAGATGACGGTGAGGCTCGGGACGGCCGCTCCGGACTCGCCGAACCGGGCCATCACCAGTCGCTTCAGGTCGTGGACGTTGAGCTCCGAGGTGTCGATGGTCTGGTCGGCGAGGTCGCGGAGGTCGGCGAGCAGCTCACGCTCGCGGGCGATGCCGACGGGCACGCTGTCCTCGGGCGCGAGTGGATGCCGGCGCCGCGTCTCCGAGAAGCGCCGGACCAGGCTCTCGTCCGAGGCGTCGAGGAAGACGAGCTCGACGTGGTGCCCCTCGGCGCGCAGCCGGGCGAGGATGCCGGGCGCCTGGCGGAGCATCTCGCCCTCACGGGCATCGACGACCAGGGCCAGCCGCGTGTCGGGCTGTGCCAGCTCGGCCAGCCCGGTGAGCTGGGGCAGGAGGACGACCGGGAGGTTGTCGATGCAGAAGAAGCCGACGTCCTCGAGCGCCCGGACGGCGGTGGACTTTCCCGACCCGGACAGGCCGGTGAGGATGACGATGCGCCGGCGCTCGTTCGCCGGAGCGTCCATCACTCCACCTCCTCGCCCAGGGTCCTCCGCATCGCGCCCTCGGCGATGGCGCGGTTGAGCTGCTCGGCGAACTCCTTGGCGCTGTGGTGGCCCTGGAGCTTGAGCAGGTGATTGCGGGCAGCGACCTCGACCAGCGTGGTGATGTTCCGGCCTGGACGGACCGGGATGGTGGAGAGCGGCAGGTCCACGCCCACCACGTTGAAGAAGCGCTCCTCGACGCCCAGCCGGTCGTACTCGCGGTGGGGATCCCACTCCACCAGCTCGATGACCAGCTCGATCTTCTTCCGGTCACGGACCGCGGCCACGCCGAACAGGTCCTTGATGTTGATGATGCCGAGGCCGCGGATCTCCATGTGATGCTTGATGATGGGATTCCCGGACCCGTAGACCGTGTCCTGCTTGCGGCGGGTGACCTCGACGATGTCGTCGGCGACCAGGCGGTGCCCGCGGGTGACGAGGTCGAGGGCGATCTCGCTCTTTCCGATCCCGGACTTGCCGAGCAGGAGGATGCCCACCCCGATGACGTCCATCAGCACCCCGTGCAGGCTGGCGGACTCGGTGAGCGCCTCCTCGAGGAAGGCGGTGACCTGCTGGATGAAGGTGGAGCTCAAGAGCGGGGTCTTCATCAGCGCGAGCTGGGACGCGCTGCAGGCGTCCACCAGCAAGCGGGGGATGGGGAGGTCCTTGGTAACGACCACGCAGGCCAGGTTGGAGTCGCTCAGCTTCCGGAGCGCCTCCTGCTGGGTCGCCTCGTCCAGGGTGTTGAGGTAGGCGATCTCGGTGTTGCCGAAGACCTGGACCCGCTCGGGGTGGAGGTGCTCGGTGTACCCGGCCAGGGCGAGCCCGGGCTTCTGGATGCGCGAGCTGGTGATCGCCCGGCCGAGCCCCTCGGCGCCGGTCACCAGGGTCAGCTGGAGCCCGTAGTCCCGGTCCTCCAGCAGTCGCGCGATCTTGATCGAACCCATGAACGGATGACCTTGATGTATCACGGGGCTCCCCCACGTGCCGCCGCCCGACGCTCCAGCTGACACCGCCGACGACACGCGGCGCGCGTGGTGGCTGCTGCTCGCGGCGCTGGCGGCCGGGGCGGCGCTGCGCGGCTGGCTGGCCGTCACCGACCAGGGCATCGCCTGGCCGGACGAGATCTACCAGTCGCTGGAGCCGGCGCACCGGCTGGTGTGGGGGCGGGGCTGGGTGCCTCTCGAGTTCCGCGAGGGGCTCCGCACCTGGGCGCTGCCGGGGCTGGTCGCGGGCCTCCTGGAGCTCCTCCGCGCGCTGGGCCTCTCGCGCCCGGCGCTCTACGTGCCCGCCGCCAAGCTGGTCTTCGCCGCAGTCGGGGTGGCGACCGCGTGGGCCACCGCGCGGCTCGCGCGGCGGATGGGAGCGGGCCCCCTCGAGTCCGCCGCTGCCGGGGCGCTCTGGGCGCTCGCCGCGCCGGCGATCTACTTCGCCCCGCGCGGGCTCTCCGAGCCGCTCTCCGCCTTCCCGGTGACGCTCGGCCTGGCCTGGGCGCTCCCGGCCGGCGCGACGAGGCGGGAACGGATCCTCGGCGCCGCGTTGCTCGGCTTCGCGGTGCTACTGCGGCTCCAGGATGCGCTCCTCTGCGTGGCGCTCGCCGGCACCTGGCTCCTGCGCCGGCGG
>JADGQZ010000101.1 GCA_017881345.1 Myxococcaceae bacterium
GAAGTTCGGCCCGTACTTCCCCACCGCGCAAAACCTCATCGACACAGCGACGGGAGCGACCCAGACCTGGCCGACGGGATGGGAGGCGGACGGGGCCATCGGCCACTGGTGGGGGCCTTTCGCACTCGAGCTCGACGCCGGCTACCTGAACACGGGCAGCGGCAGCACCGCCTTCAAGACCTGGCCGATCCTCGCCGTCACCAAGCTGCGCTTGCCCCTCGAGATCCTCGCCCCGTACGGCGAGCTCGGGGCGGGAGTCGCCATCAGCAGCCTGGGCGGAGGGAGCAGCACCGCGGCGTTCGAGGCGATGATCGGCCTGGGCCTGGAGTTCTACCTCGGGCCGATCCTGCTCGGTGCCGACGCCAAGTTCTTCTGGCTCAACCCGAACTTCACCCTCAGCGGGGCGACGACCTCGACCAACTACAATTTCAGCGGCATCACCGTCCAAGCCTATCTCGGCTACCGCTTCTGACCGGCGCCTTGACCGGGCGCGGGCGATGGTGATGACAGCCGCGTACCACCGGAGGTGACACCGCATGTCGACGGGTCAGGGAACCACCTGGGTGCTGGTCGCGGACGGTCGCCACGCCCGGGTGCTCGAGGTCGAGGACGCAGGGCTGCCCCCGCGGCTCCGCAGCACCGTCCAGCCACCACCCCCGGAGGGCGGTTCTCACCCGCCCGAGCACGGCTGGACGCACGGGCCGGATCCGCACCCCGAGCACGAGCGGCAGCGGTTCGTGCACGCGCTGGTGCAGATGCTCGAGCATGGTGCGGCCGAGAACCGCTTCCGAAGTCTCGTCCTGGTGGCCGAGCCCCACATGCTCGGGCTCCTCCGCGACGCGCTGCCGCGCGGACTGGCCGACCGGTTGCGGAAGAGCATCGCCAAGGACTGGACCCACCTGCCGGACACCGAGCTCGCCGAGCAGGTGCGCCCGCTGGTGGAGATCTGGCCGCCCTGACCTAGACGTCGTCGGCCGGCTTGGCCGGGACCGGGGCGACCAGGTGCTCGACGCGACGGAGGTGATCCACCGCCTCGGCAACCGCGCTGACCTGGTGGAGGGCTTCGGCCCGGGCCGCGGGCTCGAGCAGCTCGCAGCGCTCGCTCAGGGCTGCCACGAGGCCGTGGATGGCCCGGAAGGCGTCCCGGAGGACCTCGACGCCGGAGGAGGGCGTCAACGCGGGGGTGGCGCCGGTGTTCACCACCGAGGTCTCGCCGGGGACGAGGCGGGCGGCGCGCGAGAGCACCCGGTCCATCTCGGTCCAGCGCTGGACCAGCACGTGGGCCAGCTCGCGAACCTCGACCCCATCGAACGGGCGCTTGAGGACGACCACCTGATCGCGGTGACCGAGCGCATCGGCCGCGGCGTCCCAGACCTCCTCGGTGCTGGGCGCCACCAGGACAACTTGAAGCCGCGGGTCGTCCACCAGGAGCCGGCCGGCGATCTCCAGGGCATCATCGGGATCGTCCGACAGATCGATCATCGCCACCGCGGGGTGGGCGCCGATGCGGCGAAGCCGGCGAATCTCGTCGAGCCCGTCCGTGCCGCGGTAGGCGAACCACACCTCGAAGGGCGCGGCCTCGGGCGGCGGTGGCGGCACCGCGAACTCCTCCGCCTCGAGCGCCACGTCCCGGGCACCGCCCGGTGCGAGCATCTCCAGGAGCTGGAGGAAGTAGTTCTGTTCGGTCCCGAGGAGGACGATCCGGCTGTTCACGACCGGGGTTGTCTGCAACCGCCGATCCGGCCGGAAGTCCTGACCCGACGAGGGGTTAGGACCCCCCAGGGAGGGTCAGCGGAGCCCGGAGACCAAAGCGACAGGTCGGCTGCAACCCGGGGGGTGTGTCAGCGGGCCTCGTCGACGACCGGGTTGCGCAGCACGCCGATGCCGGAGATCTCCACCTCGAAGACGTCGCCCGCCTTGAGCCACACCGGTGGCTGGCGCTTGCTCCCCACGCCGCCCGGGGTCCCGGTGGAGATGACGTCCCCCGGCAGCAGCTCGGTGAAGGTCGTGATGTAGGCGATGAGCGCGGGGATGTCGAAGATGAGGAGGTCGGTGGTGGCGCGCTGCATCTCCACCTTGTTCAGCCGGCCGACGAGCGTGAGCCGGGAGGGATCGGGAATCTCGTCGGCGGTGACCATCCACGGGCCGAAGCCGCCGGTCCCGATGAAGTTCTTCCCCGGGGTGAACTGGCTGGTGTGCCGCTGCCAGTCCCGGAGCGTGGCGTCCTGGTAGCAGGAGTAGCCCGCGACCACCCCGAGCGCGTCCTCTCTCCGCACGTGCCGCGCGGGCTTGCCGACGACGACCGCCAGCTCCGCCTCGTAGTCGAGCTCGGTGGAGACCCTCGGCCGCACCAGCGGCTGGTCGTGGCCCACCTGCGTGTTGGCGAAGCGGGTGAAGAGGGTGGGGAACTCGCTCTCGGTCCGGCCTGTCTCCTCCCGGTGGGCCACGTAATTCACGCCCACGCAGAGGATCTTCTCCGGATGGGGGATGGGCGGAAGCCAGGTGACCTCGGTGAGCCCATGGTCGGCCGAAGCCCCATCGGTCGCCCGGCGGACCTCGGCGAGCGCGCCGGACGCCAGCGCAGCCCGGAGCGTCGGATAGCGCCCGTCCAGCCGGGGCACCGCGTCCACCACCCCGCCGTCCACCACCTGCCCGAATCCTTCCCGTCCCCGATGAATCCAGCTGGCGAGCCGCATGAGAGGGCTCCAGACTCCGTCCCGGACCGCTCGTCAAGCTCCGCGTGGGCGGTTAGAAGCCTGCGCTGTGGACAACGACGCCTTCCTCGCACTGGCGCGCACCTGGGCCGCGACGGTCACGGTGGTGACCGCCCGCCGTCGCCCGGACGCCATCACCCCCGAAGCACCGGAGGTGGACGGCTTCACCGCGACGGCCTTCATGCTGCTCTCGCTCGAGCCCCCGCTCCTTGCGCTCGGCGTGGGCCGAGACTCGGGAGCGGACGATCTCCTCGAGGACGCGGACCACCTGGCGGTGAATCTCCTGTCCGAGGAGCAGTCGGAGGTGAGCCACGCCTTCGCCCGGCACCACCGCGACCGGGGAGACGCCTGGGAGCGCTTCCGGTGGACGGCGGACGCGCAGGGCTCACCGCTGCTGGCCGGCACGACCGGCGCGTTCAGCGCGCGGATCGTCGAGCGGCAGGAGCGCGGAGACCACCTGCTGGTCCTCGCGGAGGTCACGGCCATCCATCGCGGTGACACCGACCGGACGCTGCTGTACCAGAACCGCGCCTACGCCCGTCTGACACCGCTCTAGCGCCCGCCCGCTCGCCGCAAGCCGTGGGCGGGCCTCGCCCCGGCCAGAGCGAGACAAGCCCTTCGGGAGTTCACATGGACGCAGTCAGCACCTCCCAGCCCGCCCCGCAGAACTCGCTCTGGGCCGAGCTGCGGGACGCGCTCCGGGGGACACACCGCGACCTCACCGAGGCGCCGCTGGGGCGGGCGATCTTCGTCCTCGCCGTCCCGATGGTGCTGGAGATGGTGATGGAGTCGGTGTTCGCGGTGACGGACATCTTCTTCGTCGGGCGGCTCGGGGCCGAGGCGCAGGCCACGGTGGGCCTCACCGAGACCATGGAGACCACGGTCTACGCCCTGGCGTTCGGCCTCTCCATCGGGGCCACCTCGCTGGTCTCCCGCCGGATGGGCGAGAAGGACGAGGAGGCCGCGGCACGGACGGCGGTGCAGGCCATCGCGCTGGGTGTGTTCTTCGGCGTCCCGCTCTCGATCACCGGCGCGGTGCTCGCCCCCACGCTCCTGGCCGCGATGGGGGCCTCGCCCTGGGTGCTCGAGCACGGCGTGAACTTCACCCGGGTGCTGCTCGGGGCGAACGTCTCGGTCTGCCTGCTGTTCCTGATCAACGCCATCTTCCGCGGCGCCGGAGACGCGGCCACGGCGATGCGCGTGCTCTGGCTCGCAAACGGCATCAACATCGTGCTCGGGCCATGCCTGGTGTTCGGCGTGGGCCCCTTCCCCAGGATGGGCGTGGTGGGCGCGGCGGTCGCCACGTCCATCGGACGCACCACCGGCGTGCTGTACCAGCTCTACCGGCTGACCCGGGGCGACGGGCGCCTCACGGTGCGGCTACGGCACGTGCGGCTCGAGGCGGCGACGATGCTCTCCGTCCTGCGGCTCTCGGGCGCCGGCACGCTCCAGACCGTGGTGGGGATGACGAGCTGGATCTTCCTCGTGCGCATCATCTCCCGGTTCGGGAGCCAGGCCGTGGCTGGCTACACCATCGCCATTCGCCTGGTCATCTTCGCCCTGCTTCCCTCCTTCGGCCTGGCGAACGCTGCGGCCACGCTGGTGGGTCAGAACCTCGGCGCGCACAAGCCGGAACGGGCGGAGCGTGCCGCGTGGAAGGCCGGACACGTGGGCGCGCTGTTCCTCGGCACGGTGGGGCTTCTGTTCATCGCCCTGGCGCCACACATCGTGGGCATCTTCACCCTCGACCCGGTGGTGCTCGCCCACGGCGTCCGCGGGCTCCGCATCATCGCCGCGGGGTTCGCGTTCTATGCGTACGGCATGACCTTCACCCAGGCGCTGAACGGCGCCGGCGCGACCTGGGCGCCCACCTGGCTGAACGGGCTGTGCTTCTGGGCCTTCGAATTGCCCCTGGCGTGGGTGCTGGCGGTCCACGCGGGGCTCGAGACCACGGGCGCCTTCCTCGCCTGCCTGGCGGCGTTCTCGCTCCTGGCAGTGGCGAGCGGCGCGGTGTTCCGTCGCGGCGCGTGGAAGACGGTGAGGATCTGAGGCCAGGCGGTGGGCGCCGGCACGAACAAGAACCCGCCTCCCCGGTGGCCAGACACTGCGCCTCCAGCCACCAGGGGGCGGGCTTGAAACGTGTGCGCCGCTCTCGTGCGCGCGGCCCTGCTTGGTCTACGCCGCGCCCAGAGAGGCGACGCCTTGATTATGCTCGGTCAAGGCATCACCTCCTTTCGCCCCGCAGGGCGACTTCGATCCTGTCGTGCCGCCCTGCCCGGTGCAACGTTTCTTGCGGTTGGCCGCCGGGGTGACGGCCGTGCGGCAGCGCCGCGGAGGTGCCGACTTGGGTGAGTGGAGCGTCGAGGTCTCCCTGGATGTCGCCTGGGGCGAGATGGACGCCCTCGGCCACGTGAACAACGTCCGGTACATCGCCTGGGCCGAGACGGCGCGCATCGCCTTCTTCGAGAAGCTAGGGATGTCCACCCGGCCTGGAGATCCGGTCGGGCCGATCCTGGCGCGCATCGAGAACGACTACCTCGAGCCGGTGGAGTACCCGGCGCGGGTCACGGTGGGCGTCCGGGTCGAGCGCCTGGGGAACACGAGCATGACCCTGGTGCACGAGATCTGGCACGCCGGCGAGCCAGGACGCATCGTGGCCAGGGGCCGGGCGGTGGTGGTTCTCATCAATTACGCGACCCAGGAGAAGGTCCGGGTCCCCGAGGCTGTCAGGGCCGCGCTCGCGTCCGGTTGAACCGCCGCCAAGCGTCAAGAAAGGAGCCAGGAGGAAGACATGAGCAATCCAGTGGGTTGGTTCGAGATCTACGTGCAGGACATGAAGCGGGCCAAGGCGTTCTACGAGGGGGTGCTGGGGGTCAAGCTCGAAGAGATGCCGAGCCCCGAGTTCGAGTACTGGATGTTCCCGATGGAGCGCGAGGGGAAGGGCTCGTCAGGCGCGCTCTGCAAGTACGAGGGCTTCCCCTCGGGCAAGAACAGCGTCCTGGTCTACTTCACCTGCGAGGACTGCGCGGTCGAGGAGGCCAAGGTGAAGAAGCTCGGGGGCCGGGTGGAGAAGTCGAAGCAGTCCATCGGCGAGTACGGCTTCATCTCCCTGGTCTACGACACCGAGGGCAACATGGTGGGGCTGCACTCGAGGAAGTGAGCCCGTCCGTCAGGGCTGCTCGCGGGCCACGGCCCGCATCGCTTCGGTGACGTCGCCGAGCTGCGGCACGCTCGCCAGCTCCAGCGGGTCGGCCAGGCCGATTCCGGGCAAGAACTTCCCCGCGAGGAGCCGCGGCGGCGCGAGCAGCTCGTAGAAGAGCTCCTCCACCGCGCGCCGCATGAGGTGCTCGCCGAAGTTCGTCACCTCGGTGTCCTCGTTCACGTAGAGCACCCGGCCGGTCTTCTTCACCGAGCTGGCGATCATCTCCCAGTCGTAGGGCCAGAGGGACCGCAGGTCGATGACCTCGGCCGAGATGCCCTCGCCCTCGAGCGCCTGGGCGGCCTTCACAACGAGCGGGAGCGTGCGCCCGTAGCTGACCACCGTGAGATCTGTGCCCTCGCGGACCCGCTTCCCCTTGCCGATCGGCACCGTGAACGGCTGCAGCTCGGGCCACTGCGGCTTCCACTGGGAGCGGTCCCCGAGCGGCGCGTCGATCATCTTGGAGAGCACGCGGTCGTCGCCGGGCTCGCCGGGGATGGGCTCCTCGCCCTTCATCCGGAGCAGCGCCTTGGGCTCGAGCACCATCACCGGATTCTGGTCCTGGCAGGCCGAGAGCAGCAGCCCGTACGCATCGAGCGGGGTGGAGGGCATCACGATCTTCCACCCGGGGATGTGGGTCATCACCGCGTCGAAGCTGTGCGAGTGGTAGATGCTGCCGCGGATGCCCGAGCCCACCGGGGTCCGCACGACCATCGGCACGTTCCAGTCGCCGTTGCTCGACCAGCAGGTGTTCCCGGCGATCTTGAGCAGGTCGATGGTGTTGTAGATGTAGTCGCAGAACTGGATCTCGGCGACCGGCCGCTGCCCGGCGAGCGCCAGGCCGATGGCGCAGCCGATGATCCCGCGCTCGTCGAGCGGGCTGTTCCACGCGGTCTTCAGGCCCTGCGTGGCGGTGAACACGCCCCCGAGCGGCGGACCCACGTCCTCCCCGAACACGTCGGTCACCCCGAGGTGCTCCTCGGCGTAGTGGAGCGCCAGCCGGATCGCCTGCGCCATGCTGGCCATCAGCGGTCCTCCGCGTAGACGTGCTTCCAGATGCTCGACGCGTCGGGCATGGGCTCGTCGCGGACCTGCCGGGCCTTGGCGGCGATCTCCTCGGTCCACCGCGCGCGGACCTGGTCCATCTCGGCACGGGTGAGGACGCCATGCGCCTCGAGGCGCTTCTCGAACTCCACGATGCAGTCCTGCTCCACGGTCACGAGGTTTGCTCCCGAGGCGCTCGAGTGGCCGTAGAGCCGCGAGACGTTGGCCTCCAGCAGGAAGGGCTTCCGCTCCTTCCGCACGTACGCCATCGCCTGCTGCAGCTCGAGGTAGCTGCCCACGGGGTCGTTGCCGTCGATGGTCTTGGTGACCATGCCGAAGGCCTTGCCCCGGTCGGCGATGGTCCGGCATCCCTGCTGGGTCGCCGCCGCGGTCGAGATGCCCCACTGGTTGTGGGTGACCACGATGAGGATCGGGAGCTCGCCGCCGGGTCGGCTGCTCCACACCAGGCAGCTGGCGAACTCGCCCTCGGCCGTGCCTGCGTCGCCACCGGTGACGATGGTGATCGCGTCGCCGCCGTGGCGCTTCTGCGCCATCGCCGTCCCGGGGGCCATCGCATACTGCACCTCGATGGGGCTCGAGACCGGGACGATGTTCCACGCGCGCTTGCTGAAGTGTCCGGCGAAGTTCCGCCCACCCGAGTACGGGTCACTCGCCGTGTTCTTCATCTGGCGGAGCGCGCCGATGGGGTCCTCGCCCAGCGCCATCAGCGTCGCGCTCTGGCGATAGTGGGCGTGGAGGTAGTCGAACGCCGGTCCCTGACCCTTCTTCATCAGGAGCCCGAGGGCGACGTTGAACGCCTCCTCGCCGGGACCGCCGATCCAGAAGTAGCCGTGGCCCTGGCGGTACATCTGGATCAGCCGCTCCTCGAGCACCCGCGACTCGACCATCAGGTCGTGCATGCGGACGAGGAGCTGGCGGTCCAGCGGAAGGGGTTCCTTGACGAGCGTCGGGCGCCCGCGCCTGGAGGCCGGTTCGGTCATGGCGCGAGGGCCTATACCACCCCTGGGCGCGGCATATGCTGCCCTGCAGGCCATGAACCCTCCCCTGCTCGAGGCCGTCGCCGCACGCGTCCGGGATGTCCCGGACTGGCCGAAGCCCGGGATCGTCTTCAAGGACCTGACGCCGGTGCTGGCCGACCCGCTCCTGTTCCACGGCGTCGTCTCGGCACTCGCCGCCCGGGTGGCCACCCTGGACATCACCGAGGTGGTGGGCATCGAGGCCCGGGGCTTCATCCTCGGCGGCGCGCTGGCTGCCACGCTGCGTCGTGGATTCGTCCCGGTGCGCAAGCCCGGAAAGCTGCCCCGGAAGGCACACCGGGAGGCGTACGGCCTCGAGTACGGCGCGGACTCGCTGGAGCTCCACACCGACGCGCTGGTCCGGAACGCCCAGGTCCTGGTGGTGGACGACCTCCTCGCGACCGGCGGCACTGCTCTGGCGACCGAGAAGCTGATCCGGCGCTGTGGAGGCGTGGTGGTGGGCTTCGTCTTCCTCGTCGAGCTCGAGTACCTCGGCGGCGCCGAGCGTCTTGGCGCGGACCGCGTCGTCTCCCTGCTCAAGTACCCACGGCCCTGAGCAGGCGAGGAAGCTCCCCGTAAACTTGTGGACAAAGGCCAACTTTCCCTGTTTGGTGCACTGCGTGAAGTCGTCGGTCCCCGTCCCAGTCCCCGCCCGCGCCGGCGCCTTGCTCCGTCACCGCGCCGACCGACGAACCCTCGGAATCCTGTCGACTTACGCGGCGCTCGTCGTCGTCGCCTGGACGATCGCGCCGACGGGGGTTGCCGGGATCGCGGCGATCGCCGTTCTGGGGTACTCGAGCTGGCTGTGCGCGGTCGTCGCGCACAACACGGTTCACACACCCGTCTTCTACCGGCGGTGGATGAACTCGGCGTTCCAGGTGTGGGTCAGCCTCTCGTACGGATTTCCGATCAGCGACTACATCCCGGGGCACAACCTCTCGCACCACCGGTTCCTCCAGGCGCGCGAGGACGTGATGCGCACCACCAAGGTGCGCTTCCGCTGGAACCTGCTCAACGCGCTGGCGTTCCCCTTCGCCGTCACGCCCGCCATCCTCCGCACCAACGCGCGCTACGCCAGGATGAAGGGCAGCGCGACGTGGCGGCGCCAGCGCTTGCTCGAGGTGGCGATCGTCTGGGGACTGAAGCTGGTCCTCCTCGCCATCGACTGGCGGAAGACGCTCGCCTTCGTGCTGCTGCCGCAGCTGATCGCCAACCTGGGCATCGTCGGCATCAACTTCCTCTGGCACGACGGCTGCGACGCGGATCACCCCATCAACCACTCCCGGAACTTCACCGGGCGGCTGCTGAACTATGTGGCCCTGAACAACGGCTACCACGGGATGCATCACGAGGAGCCGCTGCTTCACTGGAGCCTGCTGCCCGAGGCGCACGAGCGGCTTCTCCGCCCGGGAGTTCATCCGGCGCTCGAGCAGCCCTCGCTGCTCCGATACGCGTGGCGGACGTTCGTCTATCCAGGGCGCCGCGAGAGATACGACGGCAGCCCGATGGTCTTCCCCGAGGTCGACACCGATCTCGACTGGGTCGAGCCCGAGCGCAGTTCTGCCGTGGCGAACGACGTCTCCGCCCTGCTCGCCTGACAACGCGTGGGCGAAGACGTGGGCGGCGCCTGCTCGCCGACCGGTCTGGTCAGCAATCGCTTCACAGGCAACCGCCCACGCCTCGCCACGCCACCATCCACCCCGACGCCGCCCTGGGCTCTCTCCTTGCGAACGGCGGGCCAGCCGGGTGAAGGCCTCTCCACGAGGGGGACGAGCCGGGCCCCCCGTCGACGAGGGCAACATTTTCCGGAGTCTGACTGGAGTTTCATCCCCGCCGGCGCGATGTTGCCGCGGCCATGGCAGACACGTTCACGGCGCTGGTTGCCGAGCAGGCGGACGGGCGCACGGTGGTGAAGCGAACGCCCCTCGAGGAGGCGGCGCTGCCTCCCGGGGACGTCACCATCGACGTCGCCTACAGCTCGCTCAACTACAAGGACGGACTCGCGCTCACGGGTCGAGGGAAGGTCATTCGCAAGTGGCCGATGGTGCCCGGAATCGACCTCGCAGGCCGCGTGCGCGCGAGCACGAGCGGGCGGTTCAAGCCCGGCGACGCGGTGCTGGTGACCGGTAACGGCCTCGGGGTGAGCACCTGGGGAGGGTATTCCCAGCGCGCGCGGGTGAAGGAGTCGGCGGTGCTCCCCATCCCCCCGGGGCTGGACGCGCGCACCTCGATGGCCATCGGCACGGCCGGGTTCACCGCCGCGCTCTGCGTGATGGCGCTCCAGGACCACGGCACGCTGAAGACGGACCGCGAGTTCGTGGTGACCGGCGCCGCGGGCGGGGTGGGCTCGATCGCCGTGGCGCTCCTCGCCGCGCTCGGGCGCAAGGTCGTTGCCTCCACCGGACGGACCGCCGAGGCGGACTACCTCCGGAAGCTGGGCGCCGCGGACATCATCGGCCGCGACGTGCTCGCGCAGAAGGGTCCGCCACTCGCATCCGAGCGCTGGGGCGGAGGCGTGGACACCGTCGGCGGACAGACGCTGGTCACACTCTGCAGCCAGACCGCGTACCGGGGCGCGGTGGCCGCCTGTGGTCTGGCGGGCGGGTCGGATTTCCCGGGCACCGTCTTCCCGTTCATCCTCCGCAACGTGGCGCTGCTCGGCTGCGATTCGGACATGACGCCCAACGATGAGCGGAAGCGGGCCTGGAAGCTTCTGGTGGACCACGTCGGGAAGCTGCACCTCGACGAGGTCACGCAGGAGGTCCCGATGTCACAGCTGGTCGAGTTCGCTCCCCGGATCGTCGACGGCCAGGTGCGCGGCCGCGTGGTCGTGAACGTGAATGGCTGAGCACTCGGTCCTATTCACCCGGAAGCTGCCCGATGCGGTGGAGCGCCGCGCGGCACGCGACTACCGGCTCATCGCCAACCCGGACGATCACCCGCTCACCACCGACGAGCTCGTCGCCCGGAGCCAGGACGTGGACGCGGTGGTGTGCACCGTCGCCGACAAGATGAATGCCGGCGTCGTCTCCCGGCTGTCGGCTCGCGTCCGGATCGTCGCCAGCTTCGGGGTGGGCACCGAACACCTGGATCTCGCCGCGGCCCGGGCGCGGGGCCTGGTGATGTCCAACACCCCCGAGGTGCTGACCGACGCCACGGCGGAGATCGCGCTGCTCCTGCTCCTCGGGGCGGCGCGCCGCGCCTACGAGGGCCAGGAGCTGCTCCGGTCCGGTGGCTGGACCGGCTGGGGACCGACGCAGCTGATGGGACGGCAGCTGAGCGGCAAGCGCCTCGGCGTCGTGGGCATGGGGCGGATCGGCCAGGCGATGGCCCGGCGCGCGCGGGGCTTCGGCGTCGAGATCCACTACACCGACCAGCGGCGACTCCCCCCCGAGAAGGAGGAGGGCGCCATCTTTCACCCGAGCGTGGACGCGCTCCTTCCGCTGAGCGAGCTGCTCTCGCTGCACGCGCCGTCGACGCCCGAGACGCGCCACCTGCTCGATGCGCGGCGCCTCGCGCTGCTTCCCCGGGGGGCCATCGTGGTGAACACCGCCCGCGGAGACCTGGTGGACGACGAGGCGCTCATCGCCGCCCTGCGTTCGGGCCAGGTGGGGGCGGCCGGACTGGACGTCTTCCAGGGCGAGCCGGCGCTCCATCCGGGATACAGAAGTCTGCCGAACACCTTCCTCCTGCCTCACATGGGGAGCGCGACGATCGAGACGCGGGAGGCGATGGGGTTCCGGGCGCTGGACAACGTGGATGGGCTCTTCGCCGGCCGGGAGCCTCCGGACGCGGTGGTGTGAGCTAGGCGCAGAGCCCTCGGGACCTGGCTCCGGAGCACTGACACCCTGGTACTAGCGAA
>JADGQZ010000102.1 GCA_017881345.1 Myxococcaceae bacterium
CCTGCGCCAGCAGATCGCCGGCGCCAACAAGATCGCCCTGCCTATCGAGCGGGCACTGCCCGGCCAGGAACGCAAGCCGCCCAGCCTCGACCACCGTGACGTGGTGATAGCCCGGCGTCTCGTGGAGTCCCGGCGGATTCAGACGGACTAACGACATGCCCCGAATCTAGCGGCGGCCGGCACAGCCATCGCGCATCTCGACGAGATGCCATCCGCAGCAGGCAGAATCGAGGTGTGACGCATCCGGACAGTTTCGGCTCTCGGTCGACTCTCTCGGTCGGCGATCGCGAGTTCGAGATCTTCCGGCTCGACGCTCTGCAGAGCCGATTCGACGTCTTCCGGCTGCCGTACACCTTGCGCGTCCTGCTCGAGAACGCCCTCCGCCGCTAGGACGGCATCACAGTCACCACCAATGACGTCGAGGCGATCGCCTCGTGGGACGCGAAGGCCACGCCGTCGCGCGAGATCTCGTTCACGCCGGCGCGCGTTCTGCTGCAGGACTTCACCGGCGTCCCCGCGATCGTCGATCTCGCCGCGATGCGCAACGCGATGCGCAACCTTGGCGGCGACCCCGCGAAGATCAACCCGCTCCTTCCCGCCGAGCTTGTGATCGACCACTCGGTTCAAGTCGACGAGTTCGGCAGCCGCTTCGCGATCGCGCGCAACGCCGAGCTCGAGTTCCAGCGCAACCGCGAGCGCTACGCCTTCCTCCGCTGGGGCCAGAAGGCGTTCGACAACCTCGAGGTCGTGCCGCCGAACACCGGCATCGTTCACCAGGTGAACCTCGAGTTCCTCGCCCAGGTCGCCTTCTCCGACGGAACCCGCCTGTACCCGGACACGCTGGTCGGCACCGACTCGCACACCACCATGGTGAACGGCCTGGGCGTCGTGGGCTGGGGCGTGGGTGGCATCGAGGCCGAGGCGGCGCTCCTCGGCCAGCCGCTCACCATGCTCATCCCCCAGGTGGTCGGGTTCCGGCTGAGCGGGAAGCTGCCCCCCGGCGCGACGGCGACCGACCTGGTGCTCACCGTCACCCAGATGCTCCGCAAGAGGGGCGTCGTCGGGAAGTTCGTCGAGTTCTTCGGCCCGGGCATCGGCGAGCTCTCGCTGCCCGACCGCGCCACCATCGCCAACATGGCGCCCGAGTATGGCGCGACCATCGGCTTCTTCCCGGTGGACGCCCAGACGCTGGCGTACCTCCGCTTCACCGGCCGGCCCGCCGCCCAGGTCGAGCTGGTCGAGGCCTACTGCAAGGCGCAGGGCCTGCTGCACACCGCCGAGACGCCGGAGCCGGTCTTCTCCGACCTGCTCTCGCTCGACCTCGGCACCGTCGAGCCGAGCCTCGCCGGCCCCAAGCGGCCACAGGACCGCGTGCCGCTCAAGGACGCCAAGAAGATCTTCGAGAAGAGCCTCCTCGACATGGTGAACACCGCGCCGCCCCAGGACGAGGACGCGGCGCCCACCGCGGCCTCGCCCAAGCCGGCGCAGCCCGTCTCCGGTCCGTCGAAGCTCTCGGCCAGCGCGGTGGTGAACCAGGGCACGCTGAGCTACCGGCTCCAGCACGGCGCGGTGGTCATCGCGGCCATCACCTCCTGCACCAACACCAGCAACCCCGCCGTGCTGCTCGCGGCCGGGCTCCTGGCCAAGAAGGCGGTCGAGCGCGGGCTCGGGACCAAGCCCTGGGTGAAGACGTCCCTCGCCCCGGGCAGCAAGGTGGTCATGGACTACCTGCGCTCGGCGGGCCTCGTGCCCTATCTCGAGGCGCTGGGCTTCCACCTGGTGGGCTATGGCTGCACCACCTGCATCGGGAACTCGGGCCCGCTGCCGGAGCACATCGCCAGCGCGGTGACCGAGCAGGACCTGGTCGTGGCCGCGGTGCTCTCGGGCAACCGGAACTTCGAGGGCCGGATCAACCCGTTCGTCCGGATGAACTTCCTCGCCAGCCCACCGCTGGTGGTCGCCTACGCGCTGGCGGGCGAGATGGACATCGACCTCGTCACCGAGCCTCTCGCGGTCGACCGCAACGGCAGTCCGGTCTACCTGAAGGACATCTGGCCCTCGGACCAGGAGATCCGCGAGGCCATCGCCGCGCACGTCAAGCCCGAGCAGTTCCGGAACCAGTACGCGCACGCGCTCGAGGGCGACGCGCGCTGGCAGAGCCTCCGGGTCCCGGCCTCCAACACCTTCGCCTGGGACGAGAAGAGCACCTACGTCCGCCGCCCGCCGTTCTTCGAGAACCTCTCGAAGGAGCCGGTCGCGGTGCAGGACATCAAGAGCGCGCGCGTGCTCGCGCTGCTGGGCGACTCGGTGACCACCGACCACATCAGCCCCGCCGGAAGCATCGCCAAGGCGAGCCCGGCGGCGCGCTACCTGATGGAGCAGGGCGTCGAGCCGAAGGACTTCAACTCGTACGGAAGCCGCCGCGGCAACCACGAGGTGATGGTGCGCGGCACCTTCGCCAACATCCGGCTCCGGAACCTGCTCGTCCCGGGCGTGGAGGGTGGCGTCACGGTCCACCTCCCCACCCGCGAGCGGATGAGCATCTACGACGCGGCCATGAAGTACGCCGCCGAGAAGACGCCGCTGGTGGTGATTGCCGGCGCGGAGTACGGCACCGGAAGCTCGCGTGACTGGGCGGCCAAGGGAACGCTGCTGCTCGGAGTTCGGGCCGTGCTGGCCAAGAGCTTCGAGCGCATCCACCGGAGCAACCTGGTGGGCATGGGCGTGCTCCCGCTGCAGTTCGACGCCGGCGTGGACGCCGGGACCCTGGGCCTCACCGGGAAGGAGACGTTCGAGATCCTCGGCGTCGCCGAGGGGCTGGCCCCCGGCAAGCGGCTCACGGTGAAGGCCACCGGTGAGCAGGGCAGCAAGGAGTTCACCGCGACCTGCCGCATCGATACGCCGAACGAGCTCGACTACTACCGCAACGGCGGCATCCTGCCGTTCGTGCTCCGACAGCTGGCGAAGGCGTGAGTTAGGGCAGCCGATTCCGGCCGCCCTGACTCAGTGGGCGGAGGCGTCCTTGCGGCGCCGCTTGTCCAGGTACATCCGGCTGTCCGCCTCCGACAGGAGGTCCTCGAGCGGCTCGGGCGCGGCCGGGTCGAACGTCGCCACTCCGGTGCTGAAGCCGAGCCGGTAGTCCTGGCCTGCGTGGGTGTTCAGCGCGTCGAGCCGCGAGGAGAGCCGCGAGAGGAGATCCTTCTCGCGCACCACCGAGGAGTCGGTCACCAGCACCACGAACTCGTCCCCGCCGAGGCGCGCAACGACGTCGCGCTCGCGGAAGGTGGACTTGAGCACCTTCGCCGTGTCGACCAGCGCGCGGTCACCGGCGGCGTGGCCGAGACGGTCGTTGATGTCCTTGAGCTCGTCCAGGTCGACGAAGATGAGGAGCATCGGCCGGTGGGCGAGCGCGGCCGCGTCCAGCTGCGCCCGGGCGTGTCGGAGGAAGCCGCGGCGGTTGTACAGCCCGGTGAGCTCGTCCAGGTAGGTGAGGTTCGCCTCGTGCGGATGTCCGTGCCCCTCGGCGGCGCGGAGCCGGGCCCGGTCGGTCACGTCGCGCCAGACCCAGAGCTGCTGGTCGCGCCGCTGGTCGACGACGACGGGGACCACGTCGCACTCGAGAACCCGCCCGTCACTCATGGCCCAGCACTCGCCCATCACCGGTCCGTCCTGCCGGTGGAGCTCGGCGGCGCGCCCGAGGAAGTGCGCGGTATCGGCGAATGCCTCGCCGAGGCGCTCGCAGAGCTCTCCGAGCGACACCCCGGTCAGGGCCCCCGCGGGCTCCTGGAGGGTGAAGAGACGACAGAATGCGGGATTGGTGGCGAGCACCCGTCCGTGCGCGCCGATGACCAGGACTCCATCCCCGGTCGCCTCCAGCAGCGTCCGCCAGAGCGCGAGCGCGTGCGAGGCCGGAGCTTCCGCGGGAGCGGGACCGCTGTGGAAAGGGGAGGAGTCCACCGGACGACCAGGTCCCCGATGCTAAGGCGTGCACCTGACGGGATCCCACCCCCCCACCTGAGGGCGCGAGTGGCGGGGGGTTATGCCGCCACGCGGGGCCTTGCCAGGGCGGCGACCCGCGCCACCAGCACTTCCGGCTCCACGGGTTTCGTCAAGTAGTCCTGGAACCCGGCGTCGAGCGCGCGCCGGCAGTCCTCGGGGCGGGCGAAGGCGCTGACCGCCACCGCCGGCATGCCGCCCGCTGCGCCGGGGCCGTTGCGGCGGATCTCCCGGATGAGCGCGCAGCCGTCCATGTGGGGCATCGCCACGTCGGAGACCAGGATGTCGGCGCGGTTGGATCCGAGCCAGCGGAGCGTCTCCTCGGCGTCCTGCAGCTGGACGACCTCGGCCCCGTGCGCCTCGAGCGTGGAGGCCAGCATCTCGCGGGTGTCCGGCTCGTCGTCGACGACGAGGAGCCGCAGGCCCGAGAGGTCCACGCGGGTGGACGCGGGCGCCATCTCGAGCAGAGGGTGCTCGAGCTGGGCGGGTAGGGCGAGCGGGAGCCGGACGGTGAAGGTGGCGCCCTGGCCCTCTCCAGGACTGTTCGCCGCGACCGTCCCGCCGTGCAGCTCGACCAGGTGCCGAACGATGGCGAGGCCGAGCCCGAGGCCGCCGTGGACCCGCGTGGCAGTGGCGTCGGCCTGGCGGAAGCGCTCGAAGACATGGGGGAGAAAGTCCGGCCGGATCCCCTGTCCGGTGTCGCTCACCGTCAGGGTGGCGGTCCGGTCCCGCTCCGCGACCGAGACCGAGATCTGGCCTCCACGCGGGGTGAACTTCACCGCGTTGGAGAGCAGGTTCCAGAGGATCTGGTGCAGCCGCTCCGGGTCACCGGCCAGAGCGCAGGGCTGTCCCGACACCTCGAGGCGGACGCCGCGGCTCTCCGCGCTCGGCCGCATCGACTCCACCGCAGCCTCGACGATGCGCATCAGGTCCGCGGTCTCGATGTTCAGCCGCGTCTTGCCGGACACGATGCGGCTCACGTCGAGCAGGTCCTCCACCAGGCGGGTCTGAGCCCGCGCGTTGCGCTCCAGCGTCTCCAGCGCCCGGGCCTGCTTCTCGGGGCTGAGCCCGCCCCGGCTGAGCAGGCGGGTCCAGCCGAGGATGGAGGCCAGCGGCGTGCGGAGCTCGTGGCTGACGGTGGCCAGGAACTCGTCCTTCGCCCGGCTCGCCTCTTCCGCGCGGCGGTAGAGCTCGGCGTTGTCCATGGCCAGTGCCGCTCGCCGGGCGAGCTCCTCGACCAGGCCCAGGTCGAGCCGCTCGAAGCGACGCCCGCTGCGCACGGTGAGAAAGCTGATGACGCCGAGCGTGCGCCCGCGCGCGGCCAGGGGCGCGCAGACGAGCGAGGTGGGGCTGAGCCGCTCGAAGATGCGCAGCCGCTCGAGATCCCCCGCCATCTCCAGCTTCACCGCCGCCGGGATTCGCTCCCGCAGCACCGAGCGCCGGGTGCGGAGCGCCTCCATCACCGGCGAGTCGGGGTCGGTGCGCGCGGGCATCCGGCGCAGCTCCTCCAGCTCCTCCTCCTCGATGTGCCCCGAGACCAGCACCCGGCGGAGCGCGCCCGAGTCGTCCACCAGGTCGATGACGCACACGTCGGCGAAGGTGGGGATGGCCATCTCGCCGACGGCGCGGAGGGTGGCCTTGTAGTCCAGAGTCCCCGACAGCTCGGCCGCGCCACCGGAGAGGATGCGCAGCGCCTCCTCCTCGCGCTCGCGGGTGGTGACGTCGATGGTGGTGCCCACCCACTCGCGGATCCGTCCGTCGGACTGGAACAGGGGGATACCGCGGGAGGCCACCCGGGCCCAGCCTCCGGTCGCCTTGCGCACCCGGAACTCGGCCTCGAACCGCCGGCGCTGCACCACCGCGTCCGCCCACAGCTGGGACGTGCGGGAGAGATCGTCGGGGTGGATGACGTCGATCCATCCGAGCCCCAGCATCTCCTCGGGCTTCTGCCCGGTCAGCGCGCACCAGGTGGGGACGGGCTGGCGCATGTGCCCGTTCCAGTCCGCCACCCAGACGATGTCGGCGTGGGTCTCGACGATGGACCGGAAGCGCTCCTCGCCGACCGCCAGCCGCCGCCGCTCACCCTCGAGCTCGTCGGCGAGCGCCACCTTCTCCCGGGCGAGCGCGTCGCTGTGCGCGCGCGCCGAGACCTGCTCGGTGACATCGGTGGCGAAGGAGAGCACGCCCTCGACGTCACCGTCGGACCCGCGCACCGGGAGGAACGCGAGGTCGAACCAGCGGCGCTCGGCGCCCTCGGGCGTCTCGACGCGCAGCGGGTGCTCCTGGTCACGGTACGGTGCGCCCGAGCGGAGAACGTCGCGCATCGCGCCGAGCAGCGAGTCGTCCCTCCACTCGGGGAGGGCGTCCGGCAGCGCGCGGCCGAGGAACTCGCGCCCGGGGTGTCGCGCCCGGTAGTGGTCGTTGACGAACTCGTAGACCAGCCCGGGCCCGCGCAGGTACGCCATCTCCGCTGGCACCTGCGCCAGGAGCGACTCGAGCGCGGCGCGACGGAGCTCGGTCTGATCGCGCTCGGCCTCGGTCTGCCGGAGAACGGCGTCGGTGCGCGCCTCCTGGGTCACGTCGCGGAAGTGGACCAGCAGGGCGTCGCCCGCCCGGCTCGCCTGGATGCGGAACCAGCCCGAGATCCGCCCGTCGTCGTAGTGGATGCGCAGCTCGGTCGCCTCGCCGGTCTCCATCGTCCTGACGTAGCTGGCGAGCATCCCGGAGCGCTCGGCGTCGGGGGCGGAAGCCTTCAGGCTCTGGCCGACCTTGTCCTCGAGGCGTGCGCTCACTGCCTGCAGCGCGGGCGGGTTGGCGTACACGTACCGGAAGTCCACCACCCGTCCCCCGTCCCGCACCGGAGCGAAGACGAAGACGGGTTCGGGACTCTCGGCGTAGAGGGTCGCCAGAACCTCGGGAGTCAGCTCGCGCATCGACGGTCGATCACTCCCGATTTTACCCCCACACCGACCGCGCGGCGCGATAGGTGCCGATGTGTGCACGCACCGTGGCCTCGAGTGGCCGGGCGTACCCGCCCCCCAGGGTGACCACCACCGGCACCCCGGAGCGTCGGGCCGCCTCGAGCACGAAGGTGTCACGCTCCTCGAGACCGGCGTGGGTGAGCGAGAGGCGACCCAGCGTGTCCTCGGCGAGCGGGTCCACCCCGGCCTGGTAGTAGACGATGTCGGGCCTGGCCCCCTCGAGGACGCGCGGGAGGTGGCGCGCGAGCACGTCGAGGTACACCTCGTCTCCCACGCCGTCGGGCAGCCCGAGGTCGAGGCTCGAGCGTTGCTTGCGGAAGGGGAAGTTGCGCTCGCCGTGCATGCTGAAGGTGAAGACGTCCGGGTCCTCGGCGAACACTGCGGCGGTGCCGTTCCCCTGGTGCACGTCGAGGTCGACGACCAGCGCGCGGCGGATGCTGCCCGCGGCCTGCAGCGCGCGGATGCTGACCGCGATGTCGTTGAAGACGCAGTAGCCCTCACCGTGGTCCGGGAAAGCGTGGTGCGTGCCGCCGGCCAGGTTTCCGCCGATGCCCTCCTGCAGCGCGCGCTCGGCGGCGGCGCACGTTCCGCCGACGGCCGCGCGCGAGCGGAGCACCAGCTCGGGGCTCCAGGGGAACCCGAGCCGTCGCTGCTCGGCGTCGGTGAGTCCGTCCTCGACCACCGCATTCACCCAGCGCGGGGTGTGGACGCGCAGCAGCGTGGGGAGCGCGGCTGGCTCTGCAGGCACCAGCTCGGTCGCCTGGAGCACGCCCGAGGCGACCAACGCCTCCCGGAGCAGCCGGTACTTCGTCATCGGGAAACGGTGACCGGGCGGAAGCGGGACGACGTGGTGGTCGGAGTGGAAGACGCGCAAGGAAGTGCCATCACTCTGCCCCGGAGCCCGGAATTCTTGGAGGGCCGGTGGGTCGCTCTCCGGCCACGCGGGGCCCGCGGCGCGCGCTTGGCCCGCAGATCAGTGGTGACGCCCCGCGGCAGGCCCAACCCTCCTTGCCGACCTCGGGTAGCCCCGACCACCGGCGGCTGCCCTCTTGGAGAAAACGATGAACGGATTCGTGAAGAAGATGGTTCTCATCGGGATGCTGGGCGCGGCGCCATTTGCGTTCGCCCAGTCTTCCGGCACCACTGGCTCGGGCACGACAGGGTCGGGCTCCACCAGCGGCAGCACCGGCTCGACGGGCTCGACAGGCTCGAGCACCGACCCGAACGCCACCGGCTCGGGGAGCACCGGCTCGAGCTACGGTTCGGGCGGCACCGGCTCGACCGGCACGGCGGGGAGCGGCTCGACCTACGGTGGCTCCGGCTCGGCCGGCACCGGGAGCAGCAGCACGGGCTCGGGCTCGTCCTACGGCTCGGGTAGCACCGGCTCGAGTGGCACTGGCTCCACCGGCACGACCGGAAGCGGCACCAGCGGCTCGTCGATGGGCGGCTCCGGCAGCGACACCAGCGCCCCGGGCTCCACCGGAAGCGGCGGCTCGACTGGCAAGACGCAGCGCTCCTACGACAGCTCGAGCACCAGCACCCAGACCGAGAGCACCTACGGCGGTTCGGGTGACACGGCGACCACGACCCACAGCAAGAAGACCAAGAAGCACAGCACCAGCACCGGCGGTGACGTCGGTAACCTCGACCACCCGGGCAGCACGGGCTCGCTGGGCGACAGCAGCGCCACGCCCCCGGCCACCGACAGCACTCGCGCGGCCCCGTCCAGCACCGACAGCGCCGGCTCGACCGGCTCGACGGGCAGCAGCGCGGGTTCCACCGGAAGCAGCACCAGCGGCCGCTAGCCAGCGCAGCACCTGGTTCGCGGAACTTCACACGCGGCCACGGTCGGTCGTTCCGGCCGTGGCCGTTTGTGCTAAGGCCCCCGGCCCGTATGCCCCTTCTCCACCGTCCCCTGGTCGTCGCGCTCGCGCTCGGTGCCTTCGCGGTCGGCTGCTCCTACGAGCACGGGCCTCTCGCGGACAAGCCCGACACGACGAGCCTCGGCAATGCCGGTCGCTTCTCGGAGTCGATGGTCAGCACCTCGACCGGCCTGGTGTGGCGCCCGGCGAACCCCGCCGAGGCCATCCCGGGGACCGTCCAGGGCGAGACCTCGCCGCTGACGACCGAGGCGAGGCCGATGGTCACCCTGCTCGGGACGAAGGAGAGCTGGACCTTCGGTCAGACGTTCGCCCCCGAGACGGGCTGGGCAATGAACACCTGGACCTCCGGTCCGAACCTGCCGGTCGAGCCGTGGAACATGGCGCTCGAGTCGGCCACGGGTGAGGGCGGCGGTGAGGGCCACGGCGGCCCGAAGGGCCACGCCCCGAATCTCTGAGGGGCACCCCCGCCCCCTCGCTGACTGCGGCCGCCCTGACGTCGCCGACTGCAGCCCTGACCTCACCCCGACAGGGACCTCGACTGCGGCCGCCCTGACCTAGTGCAGGACCTGCGGCTCCGGGGGCGGCCCGAGGATGCGGGTCACCGTCTCGCGAACCCGGTCCAGGTCCACGGGCTTGCTCACGTAGCCGCTCGCGCCCACGAGCTCGGCCTCCCATTCGAACCCGTAGGCCGAGATGATGATGATGGGAAGGCCACGCGCCCGGGGCAGCTTCTTGAGCGCCTCGAGCAGGCCCCAGCCGCTCATCACTGGCATGCGGAGGTCGAGCAGGACCGCCTGGGGTATCTCCTCCTCGAGGACGTCCAGGGCCTCTCGCCCGTTGCTGGCACTCCGGGTGCGGTAACCCATCTCCTCCAGGAGGTCGCAGATCAACGTGCGGTGACTCGCGTCGTCATCGACGACAAGGACGAAGGACATGGGGGGCGTTCCGGACGCCGGAGGGGAAGATGGTACCGGGCCTGGCCCCGCGGCAACTCGCTTCGCTCGTGAGTGGACGCGAGGAGTGCTAGGAAGTTCGGTCACTTCCCCGGGGGCGAGGAGGTAGGCCAGTGTCGGTCCGCGCAGCGCAGGTGCTCTCGATGCTCCTCGCCGGGGTCGCCCTCGGGGAGGAGCCTCCGCACGTCCACGGCGCGGATGCGGGGTCGGCGGTGCCAGCGCAGGAGCGCCACCCGGTGGATCCGAGGCCGCCCACCCCGCACGGCAAGCCCGTCGAGCTCACGCTTCCCGGAGGAAAGACCAGCACCGCCTACGTCGCACGCCCCAAGGGTGCACCGCACGGAGGGCTCCTCGTGGTCCACGAGTGGTGGGGGCTCAACGACGGGGTGAAGTCGGACGCGGACCGCTACGCCGCGCAGGGCTACCTGGTGCTCGCGGTGGACCTCTTCGGCGGCTCGGTGGCCACCACCCCCGAGCAGGCCCAGAAGCTCATGTCCGAGCTGGACGAGAAGCACGCCACCGAGGTGGAGGTGGCGGGGATCGACTGGCTCACCCAGGAGCTGAAGGGCAAGAAGCTCGCCACGCTCGGATGGTGCATGGGCGGCGGGCAGAGCCTGAACGCATCGCTGGCCAGCCCGGCGAAGGTCTCGGCGACCGTCATCTACTACGGCCTTCCGGTGACCGACGTGAACCTCCTGAGGAAGCTGCAGGGGCCGGTGCTGGGCATCTGGGCGAAGCGGGACGGGTGGATCACCCCGGAGAAGGTCGCGGCCTTCGACCTCGCGCTCAAGGACGCTGGCATCAAGCACGAGTTCCGCAGCTACGACGCCGACCACGCCTTCGCCAACCCGACGGGCGGCCGGTACAACCCGCCGGCGGCGCAGGACGCGAACGAGGCGGCGCGGCGGTTCCTGAAATCCGCTCTGAAGTGAGGCGCGGTCAGATGCTCGAGATGCCCTGCGCCTCGAGCGAGCGGCGGAGGAGGGGCATCGCCCGGGTGACCCGCATCTGGAGGGTGCCCGGGCGCGCGCCGCACAGATCGGCCATCTCGTCGTACGAGAGCATCTCCCCGTAGCGCAGCTCGACCGCCCGGCGGGCCTCGGAGGACAGCACGTCCAGTGCCCGGCGGAGCCGCTCCAGCAGGCTCGCGCGGTGCGCCTCGTCCTCCGCGGACGCGCTCCCGTCGTGCACCTCGGGGAGGCTCGCGTGAGGGACCTGCCAGCGGCCCCGGCGGCGGTGGATCTTGAGCGCGTCCAGGCAGCGGTTCCGGGCGATGGCCATCAGCCAGGCAGCGATCGACTCTCGCTCCAGCACCCGGTGCAGTGACTGGTAGGCCTGCACGAAGCAGGTCTGGTGCACGTCCTCGACCAGGGCCCGGTCGGGGATGAACCGCGCGCACACCGCGAACAGCTGCGTCCCGTACGCGCCCATCAGGATGCGCAAGGCGGTATCGATGTCGCCCCTGCGCACTGCCCGGCGGATCCGGGCATCGTCCACGCTCCGCTCCTCGAGTCCAGACCCCATCGGTTCCGCTCGCCCCCGGCACCGGTCGGCCGTTCATCGGCCTTCGGTGACCAGGAGTCGGACGGGGCCCGCAGATCTTCCCGGGAGGAGTCTCCGGGACGGGACCGGGGGGGTTACTCGGGTGGGCGCTGCTGGCCGCCCCGGTCGAGACGCTCGAGGAAGCGTCCCTGCCGGTCGTACCCCGCGCGCGTCAGCCGCTGGGCCTCGACCATGTCCGCCAGGCGGGTACAGAGCGAACCCAGCGTGCGGAAGGTCTCGGCCAGCAGGCGCTCGGCCTGGTCCGCGTGGCCGAGGGGCGCCAGAAATCGGTCGCGGACTGGACGGAGGAGGCTTGGAAACTTCACGGGATGCACCTTAATCACACCCCGACGGTTTCGGCGAAAGGCGGCGAAGAGATGGCCAGTGGGCAACGGGTCGGATTTCTGGGTCTCGGGCTGATGGGCCGGGGCATGGTGAAGAACCTCGCCACCAAGGGCTTCCAGGTGACGGTGTGGAACCGCACCCGCGACCGCGCCGCGGCGCTCGAGCCGCTCGGGGTGAAGGTGGCGGACACGCCGGCCCAGCTGATGGCGGCGGTGGACGTGGCCTGCACCTGCGTGGCGACGCCAGCGGCGCTCGAGGAGGTGGTGGCGGGAAAGGACGGCCTCCTGTCGGTGGCACGACGCGGACAGCTGCTCATCGACTTCAGCACCATCGGGCCGGAGCAGGCGCGAGGCCTCGAGCAGCGCACGGCGGCGGTGGGCGTGGACTTCGTCGAGGCGCCGGTCACCGGAAGCAAGACCGGCGCGGAGAAGGGCACCTTGCTCATCATGGCCGGCGGAACCGACGCGGCGCTCGGGCGCGCCGAGCCGATCTTCCGCGCCGTCGGCGAGAAGTGGATCCACTGCGGCCCGGTGGGCTCGGGGAGCCAGGTGAAGCTCGCCGGCAACGCGCTCATCGCCGCGATGCTCCAGGCGCTCGGCGAGGGGATGCTGCTCGCCACGCGCGCCGGAGTGGATCCGGCAAAGGTCCTGGAGGTGGTGCAGGCCTCGGGCTACCGCTCGCCCTACTTCGAGTTCAAGGGTCAGGCACTTCTCCGGCGCGACTTCGAGACCCATTTCGCCATCGACCTCATGGACAAGGACCTGGGGCTGTTCCTCGACAGCGCCGCCGCATACAAGGTCCCCACGCCCGCCACCGCCGCGGTCCGTCAGTGCTACGAGCTCGCGCGCGCCGCGGGGAAGGGAAAGCAGGACATCGGCGCCGTCATCACCGTCTTCGAGCAGCTCGTCGGCACCGAAATCCGTCCGAAGTCCTGATGCGTCAGGGCCTTCCCTGACCCATGCACCGCTTCACATGGCCGAGCGTTGACAGCTTGACCCCACCGCAGAAGCAGAGCGTGCCGCCAGCCCCTGTCCCGAGGGGTCGAACCTCGGGATTACGAAGAGTTGCACGCCTTTTACTCGGTGGGCTTGCCGGCCTGACACCTCGCTGCTTACACTGACGCTCTCGCGGCGTGCGGAGGTGCCCTTGGCCGACATCGGGGAGCTGGTGAAGCTGGGCGACGGACGCTGGGCGCGCTACCAGCAGATCGCGGTGAGCGGCACCGGCCTGTCCATCCTCGTCGCGGTCGAGCTGGACGAGCGGACGCAGCGCCTGCTCGACGCGGCCGAGTTCGGCAGCGCGCTCGAGCTGGACGCACCGCGTGAGTCTCCCCGCCTCGAGCTCGCGGACGTCGGCACGCCGAGCGAGGTCGTGGCCTCGGTCCACTGACCCCTCCCGGGCTCACGCCTCCTCGATCCCGAAGAACCGCCGCGCGTTCCGGAACGCGAGCTGTCGCACGAGAGTCGTCCCCAGCCCGGCGCGCTCGAGCAGATGCACGGCCCGTGGCAGACCGAGGAGATCTCCCGGGCGATCCCCCGCATCGCTGCCAAGCGTGAGCCGGCGGCTCCCGAGCTTGCGCACCAGCTGCACCGCCCGGTCGGCGGTGAGCTCACCCACCTGCACCGTCAGCCCGGCCCAGTGCCCTCGCGCGAGGATGAGGGGCACCGTGCCGAGGCTCGCGTGCTCCACCAGCACCCGCCCCGGGTCGGGCCCGTGCGTCTGCACCAGGGCCAGGAGCCTCCGCGTCCAGCGCTCCTTGTCGAGGGCGGGGGTGTGGAGCACCACCCGGAGCGAGAGTCGCCGCGCGAGCGCGAGCTGCTCGATCAACGCCTCTTCCTCGTCGGGCCCGCCGCGGTGAAAGCCGATCTCCCCGAGCGCCACCACCCGGCCGCCGCGGAAGAGCCCCGGCAGCGCGGCCAGCACGTCGTGAAGCCCGCGCGATGGGATGGCGCGGGGGTGGACACCCAGGGCGACGTACCCCCGGATGCCGGCTCGCTCCAGCCGTGGCAGCTGGACCTGAAGCAGGTCGCGAAAGTGGGCGCGCAGCCCGCGAGAGGTGGGCTCGGGGAAGTGATGGCCCAGCACCACCGCCCGCTCGACGCCGAACGCGCGCAGCGACTCGAGATCCAGGTCGGACAGGGTCTCCGGGTGGAGGTGGGCGTCGAAGAGCACGGCATCTGGCGAGACAGTGTGTCCCGCCGACGTCTATTCTGCTCGGGTGCCACCCCGGCGCGCACTGCTTCACGCCGGGGGTGTCCTCGCTCGATGCGCGCCCTCGTGCTGCTGACCGTGCTCGTCTCCTTCACTGCCTCGGCGCAGAAGAAGAAGGCCCTGGGCGCGACCTCGCTCAAGGGCCCGCCCTGCTCGACCGCGGGCCACCGCCAGTTCGATTTCTGGGTGGGTGACTGGGAGGTGCAGACGCCCAAGGGCACGGCGGCCGGAGAGAACAAGGTGGAGAAGATCCTCGACGGCTGTGCCCTCCGCGAGAGCTGGACGGCGACCGACGGGAGCCACGGTGCCTCGCTCAGCAGCTACGACGTGGGGGCCAGCCGGTGGACCCAGACGTTCGTGGACGACCTGGGGATGGTGCTGGTGCTGGACGGCGAGCTTCGCGACGGCAAGATGGTGCTCAGCGGGCGGCGCTCCGGGGCCCGCGGGAGCAGCTTCTTGAACCGCATCACCTGGCAGAAGATCGACGGCGATCGCATCCGTCAGCGCTGGGAGCAGTCCTCGGACGACGGGCGCAACTGGACGCTGCTCTTCGAGGGCATCTACAGCCGGAAGAAGGGTTGAGATGGAACACCCCCGCGCGTCGCTCACGCCGGACGAGCGGGCCCTGCTCGAGCTCGAGGACGCGGTGCTGCAGGCCATTCGTCGCCGCGACCCGTCCGCGCTCGCCGCCTGTCTGACCGAGGACTTCTTCCTGCTCTCGCCGGACGGGACCGAGACCCGGCGCGAGGCCTTCCTCCGCGGCGCCACCGACATTCCGGGCGAGCTGCTCGAGCTGTCGGCCCAGCACCTGCGGGCACACGTGGTCGGCGGCGTCGGCGTCCTCACCGGGCTCCAGCGTTCGCGGGTGAAGCTGCAGGACGGGGTGGAGGTGGAGGACCTCCAGCTCTTCACCGACGTCTGCGTGCGCACGGGGACCGGGTGGCGGATGGTCCTGGCGCACTCCGGGCAGGCAGTCGCGCCCGCCACTGGTGGCTGACCGCGGACCTCGACTGCGGCCCCCCGTACCTACGGCTGGCCGAGCCCGATGCCCTCGCCGCGCGGGTCGGACGCGGTGTAGCGCAGCCCGGTCACCGGGTCCTCCATCACTGCCTCCACGTCCGCCAGGGGCGAGTCGGTCACCTGGACGGTGTGCCCCATCGCCTCGAGCGCGGCCCGCGTTGCCGGGTCGAGGCCGTCCGGATTCACGGTGACGGTGTCCGGCAGCCACTGGTGGTGGACCCGGCCCGCGCCCATCGCCACCGCGAGGTTCAGCCCGGCATCGATGACGTTCATCGTCACCTGGATGACGCCGGTGGGGATGTACGAACCCCCGGAGCCGCCGATGGCGAGCAGCACCCGTCCGGGCCGGTCCTTCTGAAAGACCAGCGTGGGGGCCATCGACGAGACCGGGATCTTCCCCGGGGCGATGGCGTTGACCTCGCCGAAGACGAGGCCGTAGGTGTTGGGAACGCCGGGGCGGATGGAGAAGTCATCCATCTCGTCGTTGAGCAAGAGCCCCGTCCCGCGGGCGACGAGGCAGCTTCCGAACCAGGTGTTCAGGGTGGTGGTGAGGGCCACCGCGTTTCCCGCCCGGTCGATGACCGAGACCTGGGTGGTGTGCTTCGACTCCGGGGACGGGCTCGCCGGCGCCGCGAGGCCGGGTCCGAGGCGAAGCGATGCCGAGGGCGTGGCCCGGGCGGGATCGATGCTCCCGGCGAGCGCGGCGAGGTGCTCGGCGGACAGCAGCCGGGCGACGGGGACGTCCACCTGGTCCGGGTCGGCCACCGTCATGGCCCGGTCGAAGTACGCGCGGCGGAGCGCCTCGACGTAGAGGTGCACGTCGGTGGAGGCGCGCCGCTCGAAGCGCTCCGGGCGGAGCCGCTCGAGGATGCCCAGCGTCTCGAGCAGGATGACGCCTCCCCCGGACGGCGGAGGGAACGCGGCGATGGCGTGTCCGCGGTAGCTGCCCAGGAGCGGGGCTCTCCACCGGGGCCGGATCCGCTGCAGATCCTCCTCGGTGAGGATGCCGCCCCCGGCGCGGACCGTCTGCACGATGGCGCGGGCAACCGGACCGGTCCGGACGACGGCGGCACCTCCGGCGGCGATGCGCTCGAGCGTGCGGGCGAGCTCCGGCTGGCGGATGCGCGTCCCGAGCGCCGGCACGTCGGGGCGACCGTCCGGACCTGGCCGGAGGAAGATGCGCGCGGCATCGGGGTCTCGCCGCAGGCACTCGCGGCGGTCGGTCGTCGTCTGCCGATACTTGGGGTTGACGAGGAAGCCGTCGCGGGCGAGCTGGATCGCCGGGCCGAGCACGACCGAGCGCGGGAGCGAGCCGGCCCGCTCGAGGAGCGCCAGGTAGCCGTTCACCGCGTTGGGCACTGCGACCGAGAGGGCTCCGTCGGTGGCCAGCCCGGGCATTGGCTTGCCGTCGCGGAGGAACATGTCGCGGGTGGCGGCAGCCGGGGCCACCTCGCGAAAGTCGAGCGCGAGCGTCTCCTTGCCCTGGAGCGCCACCACCGCGAAGCCGCCCCCGCCGAGCCCGTTGTGGTACGGGCCGACCACCCCCGCGGCAAAGGCGGCGGCCACGGCGGCATCGACGGCGTTCCCGCCGCGCTCGAGCATCCGGAGCGCAGCCTCGGCCGAGCCCGGATAGGCGCTGGCCACCACGCCCCCGCGGTAGGGGCGGGCGGCGTGGGCAGGGCACACCGCCAGGAG
>JADGQZ010000103.1 GCA_017881345.1 Myxococcaceae bacterium
GACCGCCATCTTCGCCTCTGGCTGGTCTGCAAGCGCCGATCCAATCCGAGCCGTGGCGGCGTCGATTGCTTCCTGGAGCGTGATCTGCGCTGGAGGCTTCCCGCTCGTCCCGCCCGGGTCGGCGGCCCCCAGGAGGCCCACGAGGAAGTCCTTCACGGCCGTCGCCTTGCGGGCCTCGGTCTGAGCCACCCGCTGCTGCTCGGTCGCACGATGCGCCTGCGCGAGGGCGATGCCCGTCGCCGCGATCAGCGCCGATGCGGCGCCGGCACCGATGACCACCGGCCAGCGATTCCGGCCCACGAACTTGCGCAGCCGGTACCAGGCCGAAGGCCGCTGGGCGAGGACCGGCAGACCGCGCAGGTGGCGCTCCAGGTCCTCGGCCAGCGCCAGCGCGGTCGCGTACCGGCCGGCGGGCGCCTTGGCCAGCGCCTTGAGAACGACCGTGTCCAGGTCCCCGGCGAGCTGCTTCGCCAGACGGCTCGGCGAAACTCCACGCGATGCTGCGGCCGCGTCGGTCACGTTCGCGCTCGGCCGGAGCGGGTCCGCGGCGAGAATGGCCTCTTCCAGCTGGGCGGGCGATTCGATCTTCAGCCGGTACGGGCGCGACCCGACCAGGACCTCGAAGAGGACGACCCCCAGCGAGTAGACGTCGCTGGCGATCGTCAGCGCCTCTCCCCGCATCTGCTCGGGGCTCGCGTACTCCGGGGTCAACGCCCGACCACTCGACCGGGTCAGCTGGGTCTCCGGAGCCCGCTCCTCGTCCGCGGCGAGCAGCTTGGCGATTCCGAAGTCGAGGAGACGGACCTGCCCGTCGTCCGTGACCAGGATGTTCGACGGCTTGAGGTCCCGGTGGATGACGAGGTTGGCGTGCGCGAACTGCACCGCGGACAGGACCTGGGCAAAGAGCTGGATCCGGCCCGCCAGGTCCACCCGGTGCTCGTCGCACCAGATCGTGATGGGACGTCCGTCCACGTACTCCATTGCGAGATATGGCAGCCCATCCGCACTGATGCCGGCGTCGTAGAAGCGCGCGATGTGCGGATGCTCGAGGCGGGCGAGGATGTCCCGCTCACGGGCGAAGCGGACGGCGAGGTCCCGCCGGAGCCGGCTCACCAGCGGCAGCTTCAGCGCGACCTCCCGGGCGAACGCGCCGTCGTCCCGCTCGGCGAGCCACACGTCCGCCATGCCGCCGGAGCCGATCGGCCTCAGGAGACGGTACGGCCCCACGCGGTCGCCTGCCTCGAGGCCGTTCTCCTCGCCCGGCATGCTCGCCGCGAAGGGCACGGCCGGCGAGCTCCCGAGCACGTCCGTCCTCGCGCCCGAGGCGTGGGCCTCGAGGAGCCGGGCCAGGGTCGGCACGAGCGTGGGCTGCGTCCGGGCCACTCCCTCGAGCCACGCCGCCCGTTCGTCCGGAGCGAGGTCCAGCGCCTGGTCGAGCAGGTTCGAGAGGCTGTGCCAGGTCTCGGGCGATAGGTTCATCGGACTCTCGGTCCGTCCTCCGACGTACGGAACGCGGCCCCGGAACCGGTCAGACTGCTAGGGCTGGAGACTGACCAGCAGGAACGCCCGGGCCTTCTCCCACTGCCGTCGCACCGTGCGCTCGGACGAGCCGAGCAGCTCGGCGATCTCGACCTCGGTGTATCCGGCAAAGTACCTCATCTCCACGACCTGGGTGAGCAGGGGGTCCACCGTCTCCAGCTCGAGGAGAGCGTCGTTGATGCGGATGAGCGTGGCGTCCCCGTCGCCCGAGCGGACCGTGCCCGCGAGCGTCGGGGTGAGCTGCAGCGTGGGCTGGCCACCCCCACGGCGCTCGGCGAGCTGCTCGCGCGCGAAGTCGACGATGATGTTCCGCATCGTCTTCGCCGCATAGGTGAAGAAGTGCTTGCGGCCGGTGACCGCGAGCCGCTGTGCGTCCACCAGGCGCAGGAAGCTCTCGTGGACGAGAGCGGTCGTCTCGAGGTGCGCGACGCCGCCCTGTGAGCGGAGCCGGGCGTGCGCGATCTGCCGCAGCTCCGGATAGAGCACGGCAAAGACCTCATCCAGTGCACCCGGTTCACCGCGGGCGGCGAGCTGCAGGAGATCGGTCAGCGGTGCGTCGGCGTTGTCCACGGCCGGTTAGGCAGGCTCCCAGGGTGCAGCGTCCGGCCGAAGTATGGCCGGATTTCAACGCTCCGTCTGCCCGGCTGGCCGGTTCTGTCGGCACCTTCCGTAGGTGCCGTATGGAGATGCCGACGCGGGGGGAGCCGTCATGAGGGTGGTCGGGGCGGTGTTCCTGGGAGCTGCCGTCGCCTGGGCTGGAGCGGCACTCCCGGGGTGCGGCTCGAAGGACCCGGGGGGCACGCCGCCGCCCGGGGGGACCGGAGGTCCGATCGCCGCCTTCACCGCCCCGGCCACCGCCAATGCGCAGGCAGCGGTGGTGTTCGACGCCTCGGGTTCGAGGTCGTCCGACGGGAGCCCACTCTCCTACGCCTGGGACTTCGGCAGTGGACGGCGCGGCGGCGGACGGACCATCGCCCAGGTGTTCACCTCGGGGGGCGCCCGCGACGTCACGCTCACCGTCGTCGACGGAAAGGGCCGGAGCGCGCAGGCCCGGAGGTCCATCGCCATCCAGGGTCCGGCTCCCGCCGCTCGGACGCTGATGGCGCAGGGCCTCGTCCGGACGGTGGCCGGTGACCCGCTGGAGGGCGTCACCGTCACC
>JADGQZ010000009.1 GCA_017881345.1 Myxococcaceae bacterium
CCGCGCGGACAGCGCGCCGCTCCCGGCCATCGGCTGCGCGTCGGCGAGGACGGCGCCCGACCCAGCCTCCCGCCCCAGGGAGAAGAAGACCTGCATCCCGACCAGGAGCTCGTTCGCCGTGGAGCAGGAGGCGTGGAGCTGGAGCCCGAAGGCGCCGATCGTCCGCACCGCGGCGAGGGCGACCCGGCCGAGGTGATTCTCGGGCTCGGCCGCGACGCTGCCCTGCATCAGGTAGTCGCCCAGTCGCCGCTCCAGGCGGAGGTCGACGGACTCGACGCGCGCGGCTGGGCGGAGCGCCCAAGCAGCCTGCCCGGCGACGCTCCACTCCCCGAGCCGCCGGCTGGCGCGGAACACCGCATCCAGGAGCCTCACCTGCTCGGCGGACATCCACCGGAGGGTCTGGGATATCGACATGCTCCCCACGTTGGCGGAGAGCCTGCCGCTGGCCTGATCCTCGGCGGCTCCCGAGCGCAGCGTGTCCCGCTGCGCATCGAGCGAGAAGGCCACCGGGAAGCGCGCCCGGATCACGCCATCGACGCGAGCCGACGTGCGGTGCGCGAACGGATCGACTCGGGCCCGGAGGACCTCGCTCGTGAATCCCTGGGCGAGCATCTCGGCGACCCTCAGGTTCAGCCCGAGCCATCGCGCGTTCAGCGCCACCTCCTCCAGGGTGCCACCGTCCGACGCCAGGTCGACGTCGGCCTGAGCGAACACCCCCCCCACGCTGGCTCGCAGGCCAGCGAACGTGTATCCACGCGCGCTCCCCTCGATCGGGATGACCGTCGCGCCGCCGGCGATCGAGAGCTGTCGGGACAGGCCGAGGTCGAGCATCGCGCTCGTCCGCAGGGCAGAGGTGTCATCGCGCTGTGCGGTAAGACGGTACTGGACCTGGCCGGGGCGGCTCATGCTCGGCCCGAAGAACATCGATCGGGTCTCTTCGCTTCGCTCACCACAGGGGCCGTGGAACACCAGCCGATAGTCGTTCTGACCGAGCACCAACGGAAGCTCCTCGAAGGCATAAGTGCCGTCGGGCCGTGAGGCTTGGTACCCCACCAACGCGCCGTTCTGGTACAGCTCGACATCCCAGCCTGGGCGCAGCAATCCGCTCAGGCTATAGCGGTCGAACGGTCCGGAGGCGTCGAGCGCATAGCTGCTCACGGTCGCCCCCAGCCAGCGCGGATCCGCATAGGACACGTTGCGGACCCCTGGGACGGAAACGGCGCCCGCCCCGACGTAGCTCGCGTGCAGAGGGCCCAGCAGCTGCGCGTTCGGGTCCGTCCGCGCGAGCACCAGCCGGACGTCCTCGGGGAAGTGGCCGTTCGTGCCCGCCACGTACACCGCCGCCTCCATGCCCAGCAGATCGCCCGTGGCGTACGTCGCCGAGCGGAGGCCGAGCTGGGTGCGGCCGCCCACGCGCCTGGCCTCCGCGGCGAACGTCTGATCGACGGTGGGGACGGAGAGGAGGTCCCGCTCATCCGCGAGGCGAGGGTTATTCCCGGTGTGCGGCGCGCTCCTGCCGAGTCGGGCGGCGGCCGCCTCGCGCTGTAGGCGAGCCTGGACGGGGAGCGGCTCGAGCGCTGCGATGGTCAGGAGCTGCAGCTCCGGCTCGACCGTCAGCTTGACGGGCAGCCAGCGCTCGAGGAGCGGGAGCGGAACGAAGATGTCGTCGTCCCGCAGCTCGATCATCTCGGGGTCGAACGACTCGCTCCGCCCGGCCAGGGTGAACGTGCCACGCCCCAGGCTGAAGGTGCGCTGCTCGTCGACCACGAAGCCTTGGGCGAGGCCTGGAAGCGGCGACGAGCGGATGTCGATCGAGAGGGCCTGGGCCAGCTGGAACAGCGGGAGCCGCACGCCGAACCGGGAGGGATAAGCCGCCACGCCATCGGAGACCACGACCCCCCCGAGCTGGACCTCGAGGAGCAGGGAATCATCCGCCCGCGGGGCCTCGGCCTGCGCCGACCCGGCGCCGGTCAGCAAGAGGAGAGCGGCGACCGAGGCGCTCGCGGAGATCCATCCCAGGCCGGCGCGAGCGGTCGTCACCTAGCCTCAGCGGGGCTCGACTGAAGCTTCTGCGAGTGGCCGGACCCCGCTCTTGAGGTCTTCGCTGAAGGTGACGCGTAGACGCTGGGCGGCGGCTTCCCGCTCGATGGTCACCGAGGCCCGCCGGATGGCGTTGGGCACGTAGACGGCCATGCCGCGCAGCTTCCCCACCAGGCGCTCGGGCTTCCCGGGTGAAGAGGCAAACACCTCCAGATCGCCGTAGACCGAGCGCTCACCGCTCCGGTTCAGGTCGACCGACAGGGAAGCCGGGCCGTTCTGCGCGCGGTGGACCTCGAGGTTCGTCAGCACGAGCGCGGCCGATAGCTGCCCCTGGCGGACGATGATGGGGATGGAGGCGCCGATAAGGGCGTGGAGCTGGATGGAGATACCCTCACCGCTCCCTCGCTGTTGGGGAGCGCCGTCGGGCGCCCTCTTCAAGAGAAGGTGAGAACGGTACTCGCCGGGCTCGAGCTCCGGTGGCTTGCGGACTTGCACGCGGATGATCTGCTCACCGCCCGGGGCGACCGTGAACTGGTGTGGCGAGAAGCGGACGAGCGGTGTCGCGGAACGCTCGCCCGACAACAGCTCGGTCACTGTCTCGAACTCGCCGGTCGCGCTCATCCGCCGCTCCACCAGCGCAACCTGGAACGAAGCGGCCGTCACCCCGCGGTTCACGATGCTGAGCTGCGCCGAGCGCTGGCCACCGTCGAAGACGATGCGCGTGGGGAAGAGCAGGAGATCCTGGTCCGCTTGCGCGATGCGCGGAGCGAGGAATACGACCGCCACCGCGAGCCCGGCCAACAGCCGTGCCATAGGCTCCCACCGGCCTCGGGCCTGACGATAGTCACTCATAGTTGACCGTAACCTCGAACGATCCGGTATAGGCTCCGGGGATCTGGCCGTTTCCGACCTGCAGCGTGGCGCCAACCAAGAGCACCTGCGAGCCGCCCGTGAGGCTGCCTTGAGATATTGGAGAACTCGCGAAATGTGTCACGGTCATGCTGGCTCTCCCGTTTGTCAGCACGACAGAGTTGTCGGCTGGAAGGCCGATGGAGTAGCTCGCTGCCGCGTCACCGACC
>JADGQZ010000104.1 GCA_017881345.1 Myxococcaceae bacterium
CAGCGCAGGGGCCATCGCCGTGGTGGGGACCCTGGACCGCGCCCGGGACGACGAGGCCAGCGTGTTCTTCACCGCGATGTACCGGGCCCTCGGCCGCGGGGTGAGCCTTGGCGAGGCGGTGACGGCGGCGAAGCGCGAGGGCATCCGGCGGGGGGATCCACCGGCGGCCTGGGCCGACGTCGTCCTGCTCGGCGACTCCCGGGCGCGGCCCCGCGCGGACGAAGGTCCGGGAGCGTTCCCGCTGGTCCTGGCGGGGGTCGTGGTGGCCTTCGCCGGCCTGGGAACGGTCCGGTGGGTGCGAGGGCACCGGGATCGGTGAGGGAAAACCAGCCGGTCGAGCGTCTTAAGAAGCGACACGGGGACGTGACGTCGCTTCCGCCGGCTGGAGACGGGGGGGGGGCTCCCGTGGGGGAGGTAGCGACGTCACGTTCCCCTGCCGCCCAGCTGCCCGGGTTGAACTCGCCGCCCGGCGGCCTTAAAGCACTCCCATGTCCGTGAATATCCAGCTCGAGTGGACCCCCAACCCGAGCACGCTCAAGTACGTGGTCGACCGCACCCTGGTCCCGCGGGGCGCGCTCAACTTCACCACCCGGGAGGCGGCCTCCGCCCGATCTCCGCTGGCCTCGAAGCTCATGGGCATCCAGGGGGTGAGCGGGGTGATGCTGGGCAGCAACTTCGTCACCGTCACCAAGGGCGAAGCGGGCGAGTGGGACACCCTGAACGACGCGGTGATGGCCACCCTGGATGCGCACCTCGGCGCGGACGAGCCGGTGGTTGCTCCGGGGGCCCTGGAAGAGCTCGGCACGGTCGCGACCGGCACCGCGGTGGAAGAACGGATCCGGCAGATCCTCGACCTCGAGATTCGTCCGGCGGTGATGCAGGACGGCGGTGACATCACCCTCGACCGGTTCGAGAACGGCGTCGCCTACCTCCACATGCGCGGCTCGTGCGCCGGCTGCCCCTCGTCGACGATGACCCTCAAGATGGGCATCGAGAACCGGCTCCGCGAGGTGGTTCCCGAGGTGGTCGAGGTCGTTCCGGTTTAGTCGCCGCGCCGCCTCTCCCGGGCGCGCTGGACCTGCCACAGTCGTGAGACGCCAGGTCAAAGCGCCCGAGGTCCGACGCGAGCTCCTCCCCGAGCAGTCGCCCGTGCTCCTGCGCGAGCTGCACCTGCTCACCCGGGACGGGCACCTGAACGCGGACGCGCTGCGCAAGCTCAAGCAGGTGAACCACCTGGTCGGGCTGCTCCGGCCGGCGCTGGAGGACGTCTTCGCCCGGTTCGGCAATCCCCTGGTCGTCGATGCCGGGAGCGGCAACGCGTACCTCGGGTTCGTGCTGTACGAGCTCTTCTTCAAGGCCGAGGAGAAGGGCGAGCTGGTCTCGATCGAGGCGCAGCCCGAGCTCACCGCGCGAGGCGAGGAGCGGGCGCGCCGTCTCGGGTTCTCGCGGATGCGCTTCGTCACCGCCCCGCTCGCTGCGGCGCCGTGGCCGGAGCGGTTCCACCTCCTGACCGCGCTGCACGCCTGCGACACGGCGACGGACGACGCGCTGGCCGCAGCCATCCGACACGGGGTGGACCAGGTGGCGGTGGTTCCCTGCTGTCAGGCGGAGCTGGCCCGGCAGCTGAAGGAGCACGCGCCGCCGGCGTCCTCGCTCGCCGCGCTCGCCGGCCATCCCTGGCACCGGAGGGAGTTCGGCTCGCACCTGACCAACGTCATCCGGGCCCTGGTGCTCGAGGCGCACGGCTACTCGGTGACGGTGACCGAGCTGACCGGGTGGGAGCACTCGCTGAAGAACGAGCTCATCCTCGGACGGAAGATCCGTGGCGAGTGGAGGCCGGCCCGGGAGCGGCTGGAGGCGCTGCTCGCCGACGCCGGCGTGCGCCCAGCGCTGGTGAGGGCCCTGGAGAAGGCATGAGCGACGATGGCAGGACGCTGGACCCGACGGACTGGGAGGCGGTCCGCTCGGTCGGGCACCGGATGGTCGACACGCTCGTCGACGGCCTGCGCGACGTCCGCCACGGGCCGGCCTGGTCGCCGATGCCGGCGGAGGTGAAGGCTCGCTTCCAGGCGCCAGCGCCGCGGCAGGGACGGGGGCTCGAGGCCGCGTGGGCCGAGCTCCAGCGCTCGGTGCTGCCATACCGTCTGGGCAACGTCCACCCGCGCTTCTGGGCCCGGGTGATTGGCACGGGGACGGTGACCGGCGTGCTGGCGGCGATGGCCGCGGCGGCGATGAACAACAACCTCTCGGGGCTCGAGAGCGCGGCGGTGCACGTCGAGGCGCAGGTGGTGGGCTGGCTCAAGGAGCTGATGGGCTTCCCGGCGTCGGCGAGCGGGCTGCTCACCAGCGGCTGCAGCCTGGCCAACCTCATCGGGCTCCAGGTGGCGCGCGACAGTCGAGGGGGCCCCGCGGTGAAGGCAGAAGGGCTGCAGTCCGTGCCGGGGCGGCTGGTGGGCTATGCCTCCGAGGAGGCGCACAGCTCGGTGGCGCGGGCGTTCGCGGTGCTGGGGCTCGGGAACGCCTCGCTCCGTCGCATCCCGGTGGACGAGAGCTTGCGGATGTCACTCCCGGCGCTCGAGCGGGCCATCGAGAACGACCTTCGCGCAGGGCTTCGGCCGTTCTGCGTGGTGGGGAGCGCCGGGACGGTGAACACCGGGGCGACCGATCCGCTGGAAGCTCTGGCCGATCTTGCCCGGGCGCGCGGGCTCGTGTTCCACGTGGATGCGGCGTTCGGCGCCTGGGCGCGCATCTCGCCGCTGCTCTCCGATCAGGTCCGGGGGCTCGAGCGGGCGGACTCCATCGCCTTCGACCTGCACAAGTGGGGCGCGGTGCCGTACGGCGTGGGCTGCGTGCTGGTGCGCGACGCGGAGGCGCACCGGCGAACATTCCAGGCCTCGGCGGCGTACCTCGCGCCGCACCCGCGTGGGGTCTCGGCGGCCGACTACGCCGGCCACGAGCTCGGGCCCGAGCTGAGCCGTCCCTTCCGCGCCCTCGGTCCGTGGATGGCGTTCCAGGAGCATGGCCTGGACCGGCTCCGGGAGGTGGTGGAGAAGAACGTGGAGCAGGCGGCGCGGGTGGCGGCGCGGGTGCGTCAGGAGCCCGAGCTGGAGCTGACCGCGCCGGCGCCGCTCAATGTGGTGACGTTCCGCTACCGCGGGCAGGGGCTGGAGGGTGCCGACCTCGATGCGCTGAATGCCGAGGTGGTGATGCGCATCCAGGAGTCGGGAGTGGCGGTCCCGTCGACCACCCGGCTCCGGGGACGGACGGTCATCCGGCTCGCCATCGTGAACCACCGAAGCCTGGACGAGGACTTCGACGTGCTCCTCGACGCGGTGCTCCAGACCGGCCGGGCTGTCGCCGCTCAGCGGTAGCTGCAGAGGCAGTTGCAGAGGTGTTTGACACCTCCTCGGGCACCATCTGG
>JADGQZ010000105.1 GCA_017881345.1 Myxococcaceae bacterium
CGACATCTAGACGTCATCGGCGGGCGGACCTCGGGCAGTGTCAGCGACAGCTGCCCGAGGCCGACCGGTCCTTCGACTCAGGGCTGGACGAAAGGAGTTCCGTTGTCGAATCGTGCCTTGGCCGGGAGCGTGTAGAGCTTCGTCGCTCCGGTCGGATCGACCCAGGGCCAGGTGTAGCCGCTGCCTGCGTTGAAGAAGGCCGGCTTTCCGCTGAGGTACAGCGAGCTGGGGAGAGTCTGGGTCGAGATGTTCGGATCCCACTTCACCGAGTTGGTCACGTAGTCGAAGTTCCCGTGACGGATCGTGGTGGCGGCGACCTGGCGGTCGACGGGGTAGGGCGCCCAGTCGTCCCAGCCGAGCAGGAAGATGGCCGGGGTGTCCATGTTGCCGCTCTCGTAGACCCATCCATTCATCTGTCCGGCGGCACCGAGCACGTTCCCGACGAAGCTGTGCCAGTACGAGTAGTACGCGGCGCCGGCGGCCCGCTTCGGCCCGTTGCCTCCGCCGCTGTCGCCGAAGTCCCTGCGGATGCCTCGGAGATGGTTGCGGAAGATGGTGTGGTAGATGGCGTTGCCGTGCGTCTTGTCCGAGTCCCAGTTGAAGCCGTAGTTGCCTTCGAAGAGGACGTGGTGCGGCCCCACCATGTGTGAGGCGTTGAGCCCCACCTCGATCCAGCTGGTGTTGGTGTTGATGTAGCCGTCGTCGACGTAGTTGTAGCCGAACACCGAGCCTGCGCCGGAGGAGCGGGCGACCATCACCTTGTTGGCCTTGACGATGATGGAGTTCTCCACCAGCGATTCGGACGTCGCGTCGGACAGGCTGATCGCGTAGCCGGCGCCGCCGGGCTGGGCCCAGGCCGCGTCATGGACGTAGGACTCGCGAATCTCGATCCGGAACGACCGGCTCAGGGCGAAGCCCTCGTCGTGCCAGACCGTGTTCTCGATGCTCTTCGCCCAGCAGTTCGCGGCCCACTCGAACCGGATGTTCCCCTGGTCACCGCCGATGACGGTGAGGCTCTCCACCCCGGCGTTCTGGGTGTGGGCGTAGCTGAACGCCGTCAGCTGCGCGGTGTGCGAGGTGCGGTACGAGATGTGGATCGGTGTGTTGAAGAAGATGGTGTTCCCGCTGATGTGATCGATCTGCTTGACCTCGTTGGTGGGCCGGTCCTGGCGGCTGAACCAACCGGCGGCATCCGGGAACGGATCGTCGGTTCCCTGGCTCGGGTTGTGGCGCTGCCAGACGACGCGGAAGTCGGGAGAGGCCCAGATCTGCCCTCGACCCCCCGGATCGGGCTGCCAGCTGGCTCCCGAGAGCTCATCGAGGAGCACGACCTGCCCAGGGCTGAAGCCGGCCGCGCTGGCCACGGTGATGGAGCTGGCGCCCTTGGCCGCGTCGGCGCTCAGGTTGGTCGATCGCTCGTTGTTACTGTCCCAGCGGGCCGGACCGACGATGATCAGCGGTGAGGGATTGGCGCCGGTCTGCTCCTGGCCAGGCTTGGCTCCATCGGTCTTCTGCAGCGTGGTCTGCCCTGGGCCCGCACCGCGGAGGGTGATGCCCTTGTTGATGAGCACGTAGTTCCCGCCGTTGATGGTGTAGGTCCCTGCCGAGAGCTGGACCACCTGCCCGGCCGGGCACGCGTCGATGGCGGCCTGGATGGTGGCCGTCGCGTCGCCGCCGGGCGGGCTGACCGTCCGGCAGACCGTCGTCCGTGCCGGGATGCCTCCGGCCACGCCCGGATTCCAGACCGTCATCCGGTCCGCGGGGAGCAATCCGGACGGCGGCGGCTGCGGGGAGCTGGCGGTCACAGTCACCGCGGCCGAGGCGCTCTCGGTGTTGTCGGCGACGCTGGTGGCGATGACGTGGAAGGTCCCCGCGCTCGTGGGCGCGGTGTAGAGGCCAGACCCGTTGACAGTGCCGCCGGCTGCCCCTTCCTGCACCGACCAGCTCACGGCCGTGGACTGGCCTCCGCCGGTCCCCGTCACCGAGGCGGTGAAGTTCACCGTCCCACCTGCCGGGGTCGAGGCAGAGCCCGGGGAGACGGAAACGGTGATGTTCGGTGCGGTCGCGACGGTGATGGTGGCGGCCGCGCTCCGGGAGGGATCGGCGACGCTGGTGGCGACGACGTGGAAGGTGCCGGCCGCGCCCGGCGCCGTGTACCGGCCCGAGGCGTCCACGCTGCCTCCGCCCGCGCCCTCCTGGACGGACCAGGTCACGTCGGTGGACTGACCTCCGGCGACACCGGTGACCGTGGCGCTGAAGGTCGTGACGCCTCCGGCGAGGACCGACGCCGTGGCCGGTGAGACCGACACCGCGACCGCCGGCGTGGCAGTGACCGCGATCGTGGCGCTCGCGCTCTTCGAGCCGTCGGCGACGCTGGTGGCCACCACGTGGGCGGCCCCCGGGCTCGCAGGCGCGGTGTAGTTGCCGGACGGATCCACGCTGCCGCCGCCGGCCCCCTCAGGCACCGACCAGGTGACGTCGCTGGACTGACCGCTACTGACGCCGGTCACCGTGGCCTTGAAGCTCAGTGTGCCCTTGGCCTTCGTCGATGCGTTGCTCGGCGAGACCGCGACGGCGATGCCCTGGCCGGCAGTGACCGTGATGGTGGCGGTCGCCTTCTTCGAGGGGTCCGCAACGCTGGCGGCCACCACGTGGAAGGTACCGGGGTTCCCCGGAGCGGTGTAGTTGCCCGAGGTGTCGATGCTCCCGCCGCTGGCCCCCTCCTGCACCGACCAGGTCACGGCCGTGGACTGCCCGGGATACGTTCCTCTCACCAGCGCGCTGAAGGTGGCCGAATCACCCGTGCTGATCGACGTCGTCGAAGGAGTGATCCGAACGCGGATCCCTCTCCTCTTGACCCAGATGGTGACGGTAGCCTTCTGCCGGGCATCGGCCGTGCTGGCGGCCACGACGTGGAACGTTCCTTCGGTCTGCGGTGCGGTGTAGTTGCCCGCGGCGTCCACCGTGCCGCCGCCGCTCTCCTCGACGGACCAGGTGAAGGCCCCGGATGCACCGGTGCCCACCTTCCCGGTGGTGGCGAAGGCCAGTGCCTCGCCCGGTTCGAGGGCGACGGGGGACGGGGCGACGCCCAGGTTGGGTGCGGTGCCCACCTGCCCGGAACATGCGGCCAAAATAAAAACTACGATTGAGGGTAAAACAACAAGCCGTGTTGTTCGCATGGGCGGTTCCCTTAGACAGTCGGAAGGGACCCACGCGAGAAGCGAGAAGCTCAGGGCTCGCTTCTTAGGTTGCCCGGCACATCCGCCGACATCGGCGCGCACTGGACCCTCTGTGCGCACCCCGCGCCGCCGATTCTCAGAGGAGAAATGCCGATCTCATGTTCACGACTCTCCGGGATGGGAGCGCACGTCAGTCCGTCCGGCTGCCGCATCCATCGCGGCGAGAAGCCCGGCTGCTTCTCCTGGATGAAGGAGCGTCGCTCCAAATTGTTGACTGTTTACTCGTGACCAGGTCGACTCGCGCCAGGCCGTGCGACCGAGAGGCCGGTGCGTCGGTCGCATCGTTCCCCACCTGCGGCCGATGCAGTTCGTCGTTGACGGGCGTCGCGCTCTCGGCTTGACTCCGCGCCCGCTCGGGATACCGGGCGGATGCTGCTGGAGCGCGAGGTGTCTCGAGCTCTCGAGGACGAAGGGTGAGTCCGTCGAGATCGTCGCGACCGGGGACGGGTTCGTCCATCTGGCGCACGGGAAAAGAACCAGCAAAGTGGAAAAGTGCTCCACTCTTGCAGGGTCACGCTTGCGTCGCCGGATTCTTGAGGGATTCGGTCGCTCTGGCCACGCGGATCACGAGCTCTGGGACGCGTCGCGCAGGTGGGATGACCTGGGCGCCATGGCACGGAGCGCTGCCGCCATCCGACTGGCTGCCTCTTCGAGCTCCTGCTCCTCGAGCGGGGTGAAGCCGAGCCGCAGCGCGTGCACCGGGCCGCCGTCGAAGGCGTAGCGGCGGCCCGGGAGGAAGCCCACCCCGTGCTCCACTCCGAGCTCGGCCCAGCGGTCGAGGTCCAGCGCCGGATCCGTCCGCGCCCAGAGCGCCATCCCTCCCGCAGCGGGGGCGACGTGGATCGCCGAGCCAAGGTGCCGCCGGAGCGCCTCGACCAGCGCATCTCTCCGGCTCCGGTACATCCGCCGCATCCGCCGCACGTGCCGGACCAGATCGCCATCCTCGAACAGCTCGGCCACCGCGCACTCGTGCGCCTGGTCTCCCTGGAGGTCCGTTGCCACGCGCAGCTCGGTGATGCGAGCGATCACCGCCTGGGGCGCGACGAGGTAGCCGATGCGCAGGCCGGGGGCGAGCACCTTGGAGAGCGTGCCGACGTAGATCACCACCCCCGCCTCGTCGCGGCTGGCGAGCGGGAGCACCGGACGGCCGTCGTAGTGGAACTCGTGATCGTAGTCGTCCTCGATGATGACGGTGCGGTGTTGCCGTGCCAGCTCGAGGAGCGCCATCCGCCGCGCTGCCGGGAGCACCGACGTCGTGGGGAACTGGTGGTGCGGCGTCAGGTAGATTGCTCGCAGCGGTCGCTGCTCGACCAGCGACGCCAGCGCGGCCACGTTGACGCCGTGGGCGTCGACCGGAACGGGGACCAGCGAGGCCCCCGTGAGCCGGAGCGCCGCCCACGCCCCGGGATGCCCGAGGCCCTCCACCGCCACCACGTCGCCCGGACCGAGCAGCGCGCGGGCGATGAGGTCGAGCGCCATCTGGCTTCCCCGGGTGACGAACACCGTCTCCGCCGAGGCGGGGAGGGCGCGGGTCGAGGCCAGCATCTCCGCCAGCGCGGCGCGAAGGCGCGGATGGCCCCGCGGGTCCCCGTACCCGAGGAGGGAGCGGCCGTGCCGGGCCAGGGCGCGCCGGTAGGCGCGTGAGAGCTCGGCCGCCGGCATCCGCCGCACGTCGGGCGCGCCCTTGGCGACGACCAGCACCCCCGCGGGAAAGTCCGGGATCCGGGCCGTGGGGATGGGTGGCCCGAGCGGGAATCCCGGTGCGGCCGCGAGCCGGGATCGGATGCGCTCGCGTGGCACCCGCGTCGCCCCGGGCGGCAGATCGCGGGCCACGAAGGTGCCTCCCGCTGGACGGGTGCAGAGCCACCCCTGGGCGATGAGCTCGCCGTAACCCGCGAGGACGGTGTTCCGGTGGATACCGAGCGATCCGGCCAGGGTCCGCGAGCCCGGGAGCCGCGTGCCGGGCCGGAGCAGCCCCGCGCGAATGTCGTGCTGCAGCGCCTCGGACAGCTGGAGGAACAGCGGCTCGCTCCGCGACGCGTCGAGGACCACCGTGTGCTGCCAGGAGCGCATGCCGCCGCGGTTCTCCCTTGCGCGGGCGAGTATGGACCCCGAGCCGGTCCCTGGAAACGGACCAGTTCCGGAGAAGTCGACCAGACCAGATCGGCGCAACTGGTCCTTCCACTTTGGCGGGACTGGCCCTCCAGGGGGTCCGGCCGCTGGACCACCGTGGCTCCTCGCACCGGGCGGAATTCCTCCGGCCGGCGCCCACCAGAGGAGGTGGCCCATGAGACTCGATGCTCCACGCATGCTGCTCGCTGCCGGGACCCTGTTCACGTTCGGCTGCGGAACCGGCGTCGCGCCGTCTGCCCAGCCCGCGGGTGACACGGGAAGCTCGGCAGCGATGGCGACCTCCGATCGCGCCTCGCACGAGGACGAGGGCGACGCGCGGTTCCACATCGTCCCCCGGAACGCCCACGTCGCGGGCAAGACCACGCTGGGCTGGATCCCCGAGTTCTGGCGCTACCTCTACTCGGTCCC
>JADGQZ010000106.1 GCA_017881345.1 Myxococcaceae bacterium
ACCTGGTCGGAGACCGCGAAGTAGCGCTCGAGGTCGCGCCCCAGCTCGAACGCCTCGAGCTCGACGCTGCTCCGGTAGAACTCGCCCTCGCCGAGGTCGCGAACGACCGAGAGATAGCCGTGGTTTCCGAGCAGCGGGCGCCAGTGGAACGCGCCCTCGGCTCCGAGCACCGCCAGGCCGGGCTTCTTGACGTACCCGCGGAGGGAGCCGCCGTCGGCATCGACGAAGAGGCCGCGGACCGGGCCGTCGCACTCGAGCTGCAGGCTGACCCGGGCCTTCTCCTTCTGGAGCGCGGCGAGGAGCGAGACGCCCGTCAGGGTCTCCGCCAGCAGGGCCGCCGAGCCCGCCTCGGCCGAGTGAAGCCGCCGTGCCTCGCGGGAGACCAGCGTGGTGAGCGCGACCACGACCCGGAGCCCGGAGCCCGGAAGCAGTGCGGTGAAGAGCTCGTCCGACATCCGGTCTCTGTAACGAGAGGTCAGGGGGCTCGGCCAGCTTCTACCGCTCGTGGAGCGAGCGTCCACCGCAGCCGGTCATGAGGCGTCCCCGCTCAGCCCCCGATGCGCCGCATGAGGTTTTCCTGGGCGACGCTCGCAACCAGCCTGCCGCCGCGGTCGAAGAACTGGCCCCGCGACAGCCCGCGGCCGCCCTGTGCGCTCGGGCTGTCCATCACGTACAGCAGCCACTCATCGACCCGGAAGGTCCGGTGGAACCAGAGCGCATGGTCGATGCTGGCCACCGCGAGCCCGGGGGTCAGCCACGAGACCCCGTGCGGCAGCAGCGCCGTGGAGAGCAGGCTGAAGTCCGACGCGTAGGCGAGGACGCACGCGTGGACGAGTGGCGCGTCGGGCAGCTTCCCGTTGGCGCGCACCCAGAACGCCTGTCGCGGCGGCTCCACCGTCGGGAGCAGCGGGTTGCGCGGCTCGAGCCGGCGGAACTCCACCGCGACCCGGCGCTCGAACGCCTCCCGGATCCGCGGAGGAACGCTCGGCACCGACGCGAGCCACTCCGTCACCACCTCGCGCTGGGGCCGCAGCGACTCGGGCGGCGCGACGTCGGGCATCTGGGCCTGATGCTCCAGCCCTTCCTCGGGGACCTGGAAGGAGCAGATCATGCTCAGGAGCACCTCCCCGCCCTGGATCGCCTGCACCCGCCGGGCGGTGAACCGCTTCCCGTCCCGAACCCGGTCGACCTCGTAGACGATGGGATGCGCCATGTCCCCCGGGCGCAGGAAGTAGGCGTGGAGCGAATGCGGGAGCCGGTCCTCCACCGTCCGGCTCGCTGCGACCAGCGCCTGACCGATCACCTGCCCCCCGAAGACCGCCTTCCCCCCGAGGTCGCGTGACTGTCCGCGGAAGAGGTTCACCTCCAGCGGCTCGAGGTCGAGCAGATGGAGCAGATCGTCGAGCGAGGATCCCAGGTCGGACACGGCCACCTCCAGCAACGACGCCACATTAGCCACCCTGCCCGGGCCGGCGCCGGGCAAGGTCGATTCGGTTGCCTTCAATGCACCCGGCGGGCCCGCTTCACCGGGTGGCGGATCAGCGTCTTCAGCTTCGCCGGCGCGGTCCGCCGCGGATCGGAGAGGTAGATCTCGTGGTGGTCGCGGACCTCGAGTCCTGCTCGGCCCTTCACCACCTCGTGCCGCTCGACGAGCCCCTGCTCCCTGGCAAAGGCGCGCATCCGCTCCACCGTCGCCGGCTCGGTCGCATACGGACCCAGGTGGAGCATCTGCACGCAGAGGCCTTCCTCGAAGCGCAGCAGCCGGAGCTGCTCGAGCGCCGGTGAGGGCTTCTTCTTCCGGAGCTGCGCGACCGCCTCGTCGAGCGCCTCGGCCGTGACCTGGTCCGGCTGGAGAATCATCGCCCGCCAGGACCACTCGTCGGGTCTGCTGATGTCGAACTCCCCACCCTCCACCCACCAGATCGCCTCGAGCGGCATCACCGGCCAGTCGACAGCGCCGGTCCTGCGCTTCTTGAAGGAGAACTTCAGGGTGTACGCCGAGGCGTAGAGCGCCTGGACCGCTGCAGCGAACGCGGGCGAGTTGCCAGGGGCCGCGCCTGGCTCGATACGACCGTCGACGGTGAGGAACGGCAGGTCCTGAACCTCGATCAGCTCCGCGGTCTTGCGCGACGCCTGATACAGAGCCCGATGTTGCTTCCGGAGGTCGACCGTCTTCATGCAAGAGTCCCCCTGCCCGGGTTCCCGTCAAAGCTCCCGGGCCTTCGAGGTGCAAGTGCGACCGCTCCTCCTGCTCACGATCCTCGTGCTGGGACCAGCGGCATCGTCGGCCGAGTCGACCGGAACGCTCCGTCCGGGCGTCGCCTACCACTACGTGAAGTCGAACCTGGACGACACGGATTCTTGGCACGTCACCACCTACGTCTCCTCGAGCGGCCGGCTCGACGTGCTGAAGTGGGGAGAGGAACCGGGCCAGGTCGTCGAGGTGACCGCCGATCTCGATCCGGCGGGCTGCGTGGCGCAGCACCTGGAGCAGTGGAACCTCCAGGACGGCAGCATGGTCCTTTCGATGTGGGGAGCGCTCTCCGCGGACGGCCGGAGCATGGGCTTCAACCGCCAGGGCATCGCACCCATCCCGGTGCACGGTTCGGGTCGCCCGCTGCACGTCTATGGCTTCGATCTCCAGAGCATGGACCTCGCGCCGCGCTGTCTCGGGAAGACGCGGGGCGTGCCGATCATCGGCCTCGTCGGGGTGAATCCGGTCACCGATGCCGCGCCGCCGCTGGTCGACTACGGGCCCATCCGGGTGGAGGCGCTCGGCGAGGCAAGGGTCGGGGACGTCGCGTGCCGGCGGTTCCGCCTGGTCGGGAAGGGCTTCACCCTCTTGACCTGGTTCTCACGCGACGACGGGCGTGTGGTCCGTGCCGAGTCCATGCGGCCCGACTCCCACGACTGGACGAGCTTCAAGCTCCAGCTGCTCCGGACCGAGCGGATGAACCCCTTCCAGTGGCAGGCTTTCCGAGCGCGGGTGCTCGGCCGCTTCGTCCGCAACACCTCCGCGCCGGCGCCACGCGACCGCGGCGACGGCGGGCAGCGCTGACAGGGAGACACGATGTCGAGGTTCCGGAAAGCACTGACCATCGCCGCGGGAGTCACCGGAGGGGTGGTGGGGCTCGCGGCGGTCTCCCGGCTGGCGCACATCGCCCGGGAGCGCGCCATCGATGCCATCCGGGATCCGGAGGGCATCGAGTGGAAGGGGTTCATCGACGTCCGGGGGACCCGGCAGTGGCTGCTGATCCGGGGCAGGGACCGCAGCAACGAGGTCGTGCTGTTCCTGCACGGAGGCCCGGGCTCACCGATCACCGGCCTGGCCGGGACCTGGTACCAGGGCGCGCTCGAGGAGCGGTACGTCGTCGTCCACTGGGAGCAGCGGGGAGCGGGAAAGTCCTACCACGCCGGGCGCTCCGGGCCGCTCGACCTCGAGACCTACGTCGCGGACGCGCTCGAGGTCACCGATCAGCTCCGGAGCGCCTTCGGCAAGGAGAAGATCTACCTGGTGGGCCACTCGCACGGCGGTCTGCTCGGGGCCCACCTCGCGGCGAGGTACCCGGAACGGTACCACGCCCTGCTCGCCGTGGCGCCGCTGGTGGACGCCACCCGGCAGGAGCAGCTCTCGGCAGCGTACGTCCGCGACTTCTATGCGCGCCGGGGTGACCTGCACGCCGTCGCACGGCTCGAGCGGTTCGGGGATCCACCCTACGCCGACCCGTACCGGGCGGTGATGTCCGAGCGTTGGCTCCTCGCACGGACGCCGGGGTTCACCGGACCGGGATGGCCGCTGCGCGGCGCCACCACCGAGCTCCTCGCCTCGCCGCACTACGGACTCTGGGACCTGGTGAACCACTACCGCGGCTTCCACAGGAGCCTGCGGCAGCACTTCACCTCCGACTACTGGTCCCTGGACCTCAAGCGCACCCACACCGAGTTCGCGGTGCCGGTCTTCATCCTGGTGGGTGCGAACGACCAGAACACGCCCACGTCGCTCGCCCGCGAGTACTTCGAGCGGCTGCGCGCCCCGCGAAAAGAGCTGGTCATCATCGACGGAGCCGGGCACATGGTGTTCTTCGAGGCACCGGCGCGCTTCAACTGGGAAGTGATCCGGCTCTTCTCGGCATTGACTCCAGCGAGGTGAAACGATGCCCAGGACGACGCACCCCGAGCTGCACCGCAGCGAGCGCATCGGCTGGCTGCGTGCCGCCGTCCTCGGAGCGAACGACGGCATCGTCTCCACCGCCAGCTTGATGGTCGGTGTCGCAGCCGCGGGGACCGGTCGAGGCGAGCTGCTCGTCACGGGGATCGCCGGGCTCGTCGCGGGCGCCATGTCGATGGCAGCCGGCGAGTACGTCTCCGTCCGGTCGCAGTCGGACACCGAGCACGCCGACCTGAGCCGCGAGCGCACCGAGCTGGCGACTCAGCCCGCGCTGGAGAAGCAGGAGCTGGCGTCGATCTACGTGGCGCGCGGCCTCAAACCCGAGCTCGCCGCCCGGGTCGCGGAGCAGCTGATGGCCCACGATGCGCTGGGCGCGCACGCACGGGACGAGCTCGGCATCTCCCCGCAAGGAAATGCCCGCCCGGTGCAGGCCTCGTTCACCTCCGCCGCCAGCTTCGCGGCCGGCTCTGCCGTTCCCATCCTGACGGCGCTGGCGTTCCCGGGCCCGCGGGTCGTCCCGATCCTGATCGCTGCGTCGGTGGTGATGCTCGCGGTGCTGGGAGCGCTCGCCGCACGCGTCGGACGTGCGCCGGTGCTCCCGGCCTCGATCCGGGTGGCCCTGCTGGGCGCGATGGCCATGGCGGTGACGGCAGGTGTCGGCCGGCTGTTCGGCGCAGTCGTCTGAACAGGGGCCAGGTCACGGGCAGGCCCGGACCGGATCAGAGATGGAGCTCGAGGTACACCGCCGGACCCGAGCCCGGGCCGAAGCCGCAGGCGGCGTAGAACCGCTCTGCCTCCGGATTGTCCGCGAGCACCCAGGCGGTCACGATGCCATTCGCCCGCATCCAGTCGGTCATCGCCGAGACGAGCAACCGTCCGATGCCGCGCCGGCGCCACGCGCTCCGCACGCCGATCTCGTAGAGCAGCAGCTCCTGCGCCGGCTGCTTGCGCATCGGCAGCAGGTGACAGAACAGCGAGCCGAGGATCGCCCCGTCTCGGCTCGCCACCCAGTGGAGGACGTGCGGATCGGAGAGGTGAGCCTCGGCGGCCTCGCGGCTCAACGGAGCGCGGGCAGGACCGTCTGCGCGCAGGTCGAAGTCGGCGTCATCCCGCGCGAGGAGCTCGAGGACGGAGGCGTCTGCTGGCCCGAGCCGGCGAATCCCCAGCGAGGGGAGCGCCGGCCCGGGAAACGTCCCGGACACGGATCAGAACGGGATGTCGTCTTCGGCCGCGCCGGCGGCCTGGTTCAGCTCCTCCATCTGGGGCGGCGGCGGACCGAAGTCGCTCGCGCCGTTCGCCCGTGGGCGGCCGGTGCCGGCGCCCTCACCACGACCGCCCAGGAACACGACGTTGTTGGCGACGACTTCCGTCGTGTAGTTCTTCTTGTTTTCCTTGTCGGTCCATTCGCGGGTCTGCAGGCGACCCTCGACGAAGCACTGACGGCCCTTGGCCAGGTACTCGCCGCAGAGCTCGCCGAGCTTTCCCCAGACCACGATGCGGTGCCACTCGGTGCGTTCCTGCTTCTGCCCCGACTTGTCGGTCCAGCTCTCGCTCGTGGCGATGCGGAAGTTGGCGACGGCTTGCCCGCTGGGCGTGAAACGCACCTCGGGATCCGCACCCAGGTTGCCGACCAGGATGACCTTGTTCACTCCTCCAGCCATGTTCGTAGACCTCCGGTTCGAGAACCGGACCGTTGCGGCCCGGTTGCTGAGGCGATTCTCTAGCAGGTCTTCCTGACAGGAGGGTGAGCAGTGGCCGACCCCGAGTACGCGCTCTATTACTGGCCGGAAATCCAAGGGCGGGGCGAGTTCGTCCGGCTGGCCCTCGAGGAGGCTGGCGCCCCGTACGTCGACGTGGCGCGTCTACCGCGGAGCAAGGGCGGGGGCATCGAGGCCATCTTCCGGGTTCTCCGCGGACCGCTCGGGCCGCAACTCCCGTTTGCCCCGCCGGTGCTCCGCGCAGGCAAGGTCGTCGTCGCTCAGACCGCGGCCATCCTCCACTTCCTCGGTCCACGGCTGGGGCTCGTACCCCGCGACCCGGCGCTCCGTCTCTGGGCGCTCCAGCTGCAGCTCACCGTGACCGACCTGGTGGCCGAGGCGCACGACACGCACCATCCGATCTCGGTGGACCTCACCTACGAGGCGCAGCGTCCCGAGTCTCGCCGGCGCGCACGCCACTTCACCTCCGAGCGCATTCCGAAGTTCCTGGGATACTTCGAGCGGGTGCTCGAGGCTGCAGATGGCCGGTTCGCTCTCGGGAAGCGCGTGAGCTACGTGGACACCTCGCTGTTCCAGGTGATGGAGGGGCTGCGTTACGCCTTCCCCCATTCGATGGGCGCGCTCGAGCCGCGCATCCGTCGCCTCGCCGCGCTCGCCGAGTCAGTGCGCACGCGTCCGCGGATCGCCGCCTACCTTGCCTCGCCGCGACGGCTCCCCTTCAGCACGGACGGTGTCTTCCGCCACTACCCCATGCTCGAGGCGAGCAGTGCCCCTACGCGCCCTGGCCGCGAGTGATCGTTGCCACGACAGCGCCGGAGCCGCGGCTGCGCGCAGGCGGCCACGTGGCGACAGAGCTCGGGGTCCGGCTCCGAGCAGGCCGGCCGCGGCGCTCATGGCGTCCAAGTGCTCAGCCGAGTTCGAACGTGCGCCCCTGACTCGACCGCGGGCGCGTCGATCGCCCTCCGCCTGCGCGGGAGCCGAGGGGGGGTCGGCGCTCAGAGGCTATAGCAACAAGTGCGACAGTCGGTGAAGCCCGGGAACGAACATCCGAGCGCTTACGCTGGTGGGTCACGCACTGGTGGTCGAAGTTGTTGCTATAGCCTCTGAGCGCGCGGCAGTGCTCCCCCGGGCGGGGCCCCACGCGTGAGACGGAAGGCGTTCTTCGCGACTACCCCGAGCGACGTCCGGTCTCGACGGACCCGGGCGGCGTGACGTCCTGTCCGTGGGCCGCCCTCGCCGACCTCCGCCGACCGGCGTGCTCGCAAGGATCAGAGCTTGGCACCGGAGTTGCTCCAGTGCCTCCGACCCGAATGTCCATGCGGTCCGATACCCTCGGCT
>JADGQZ010000107.1 GCA_017881345.1 Myxococcaceae bacterium
ACTCACCGCCGCGACCGCCCCGAGGATGACCACCATCCGTCCGTACGGCTCGGCCATGCGCTCCCGTTCGCCCGTGAGCACCCGCGTCGTCCGCACCCATTCCGCCGCGCCCAGGAGCAGCGCCACCTGCACCGTCAGCCCCGCCCAGCGCCGGCGCACGAACAGCAGCGCCAGCAGCCCCACCGCGAGGACGAGCAGCACGAGCTGCCCGGCCCGCAGGAAGTGCGCCCCGAGCACGAGGAGGCTCAGCGCCGCTGGCGCGAGGAGCAGGGCCGTCACCGTTCCCTCCTAGCGGTCGAGGCCGATGTCGTCGAACGACTCCGGATCCTCGAGCGGTTCGAGATGCGTGAGCACCGAGCAGTTGGGGAGCGCGCCTCGGATCTCCCGCTCGAACTGCTCCAGCAACTGGTGCCCCCGGTGCACCGACCAGTCGCCCGGCACCAGCACATGCATCGAGATGAAGCGGCGCGCGCCCGCCTGCCTCGAGCGGATCGCGTGGAACTCGAGCCCCTGCGCCCGGTACGCCGCGACGATCCTGGTCACCGCATCCCCCTCGCGCACCGGGAGCGCCGTGTCGAGAAGCCCGAGCACCGAACGGCGGACCAGCCGCTGGCCCGTGTAGACGATGTTCGCCGCCACGACAAAGGCGACCAGCGGGTCGAGGCGCTGCCAGCCGGTGAGCGCCACCGCGGCCACCCCGAAGAGCACCCCCGCCGAGGTCCACACGTCCGTCATCAGGTGCCGCGCGTCCGCCTCGAGCGTGATCGAGTCGAAGCGCCGGCCGATGTCGGCCAGGACCCGCGCCACCGCGAAGTTGATCACCGACCCCAGCGCCGCGACCACCAGCCCGAGCCCCGGCTGCGCCAGCGGCCGCGGATGCAGGAAGCGGAGCACCGCCGCGGCCGCGATGCCGATCGCCGCCGCCAGGATGAGCGTCCCCTCCACGCCGCTGGCGAAATACTCGGCCTTGTCGTGGCCGTGCTGGTGCTCGTCGTCCGGCGGCCGCGCCGCCACCGTCAGCATCGCCAGCGCCACCAGCGCCGCCGCCAGGTTCACCAGCGACTCGACTGCGTCCGAGAGCAGCCCCACCGACCCCGTGAGGGCGTACGCCGTCCCCTTCAGGGTGATGGTCGCGATCGCCGCGGCGATCGAGAGCCATGCGTAGCGGGTGAGGGACTGTCGGGTGGCCATCGGGGACCACCAATCTAGCGCGCCGCCCGCACGCGGGCGACGCGAGCGACGATCCTCGGACCCGCTCCCTGCGCGCCTCGTGCACCGCCGCCCGCCCGCGCGTGCAAACCCGCCCCACCCCCCCCTGTCTAACGGGACAGCTCTGCTCTCCTTTCCGAGAGAGATGGTCGGGGAACGTCCACAGGGAGGGAATCCGGCTGGTCGCTGGGATGGCGCAAATCGAACCTGGTCAATGGATTACCGGCTCCCGGATGGGCCCCGCGGAGGGCTCGCCGGCCGTCCGGATGCGACCTCGCGGGTGCACGATGGTTGCGAGTTGAGCGTCTCGAGCACCATCTCCGCGCGCCCTCCGACTGCCGAGGGCGTTGTTCGCCAGGGGCGGGACCGGATCGAACCGTGGCCTTTGACCAGGTGATGTCATGACCGCTGTGGCTGAACGGCCGAAGCCGTTCGTCTTCCCGGAGTTCTGCAAGGGGTGCGCGCGCTGCATCGGCGCCTGCCCGAAGGACTGCATCACGCTGGGGACCGAGATCAACTCGCAGACGGGCCTGGTCCCGGTCATCCTCGACCTCACGCTCTGCAACGGCTGCGGCCTGTGCATCAGCGCCTGCCCGGAGCCGTTCGGCCTGCGGCCGCAGGGCGAGGAGGCGCAGTTCGAGTTGATGGACCCGGCCAAGCTCCTCGGCCCCAGGCCCTTCGACGCTCCGGTGCCGGAGGTCCTCCCGAACACCACGCTCCCCCTGCCGGCGCGCGAGCCCCTCATCATCAAGGGCACGTACGCGGCGGCCATCGGCGCGCTGCTCGCCGGCTGCCGCCACGTCTACGGCTACCCGATCACACCCTCCACGGAGGGCGCCGAGTTGATGGCGAAGGTGCTGCCGAAGCTCGACGGCATCTTCCTGCAGGCGGTGAGCGAGGTGGCGACGGTCAACATCATGTACGGCGCGGGCGGGGCGGGGCTGCGCTGCATCACGTTCACGAGCTCCCCGGGCTTCAGCCTCATGCTGGAGGGGATCTCGTACATGATCGGCTCGGAGATCCCGGCGGTGTTCGTGAACGTGATGCGCGGCGGGCCGGGGCTGGGCAACATCGCCCCCGAGCAGGCCGACATCAAGCTCGTCTGCCGCGGCCTCGGGCATGGGAACACGCACGCCATCATCCTGGCGCCCGCGACGCCGCAGGAGATGCTCGACATCGCGATGCTCTCCTTCGAGCTCGCCTTCAAGTACCGCAACCCCGTGATCATCCTCGGCGACGGCTACCTCGGCCAGATGACGGGCAAGGTCCGGCTCCCGCGGCAGATGGTGAAGCCGGGCATCCCCGAGTGGGCGGTCTACGGCGACCGGTCGCACCGGGGCAACCTGATGTGCTCGATCGACCTCTCCGAGGCGGACCTCGAGCAGCACAACATCCACCTCAACGCGAAGTACGCCCGGATGGTCGCGGAGGAGCAGCGCGCCGACCCGTACCGCTGCGAGGACGCCGACACCCTGCTGGTGGCGTGCAATACGCCCTCACAGCTCGCCAAGAGCGCCATCCAGGAGCTGCGCGCCAAGGGCCTCAAGGTCGGGCTGTTCCGGCCGATCACCCTCTGGCCGTTCCCGATCGACGCCCTCCTCCCGCTGCTCCCGCGGACGAAGCGGCTGGTGGTGGTGGAGGCGAGCGCCGGACAGCTCGAGGACGAGGTGCGGCTGGCGTTGAGCCATGCGGGCGTCCACGCGCCGCCGCCGATCAGCCACGTGCGACGGATGGGCGGGATGCTCCCGCAGCAGGCCGAGATCGTCCAGCACGTGCTGGGCCTCGAGGAGGTGCACTGATGCCGTCCAGCGTCTTCTACCGCCAATTCGAGCGGCACGCGCACGCCGAGGGGATCAAGGCCCACTCGACGACGTACTGCCCCGGCTGCGGCCACGGCCTGGTGCACAAGTACTGGGGTGAGGCCGTCGACGAGCTGGGCATCCAGGACCGGGTGGTGGCGGTCTCGCCGGTCGGCTGCTCGGTGTTCATGTACTACTACTTCGACGTCGGGAACACGCAGGCGGCGCACGGGCGCGCGCCGGCGGTGGCGATCGGCCACAAGACGGCCAACCCCGACTCGATCGTCATCAGCTACCAGGGGGACGGCGACCTCGCGTCCATCGGCCTCGCCGAGATCGTGAGCACGGCGCAGCTCGGGATCCCGATCACCGTCATCTTCGTCAACAACGCGATCTACGGGATGACG
>JADGQZ010000010.1 GCA_017881345.1 Myxococcaceae bacterium
CCCGGGTGCATGGCAAGGTGGTCAGCCTCACCGACTACGGCGCCTTCGTGGAGATCGAGCAGGGCGTGGAGGGTCTGGTCCACGTCTCCGAGATGTCCTGGACCAAGCGCCTCAAGCACCCCTCCAAGGTGCTCGAGGTCGGCCAGGAGGTCGAGGCGGTGGTGCTGGACATCGATCCCAAGGCCAAGCGCATCGCGCTCGGCATGAAGCAGATCGAGGCCAACCCCTGGACGCTGCTCGAGGACAAGTACCCGATCGGCTCCATCATCAAGGGGCAGGTCCGCAACGTCACCGACTTCGGCATCTTCGTCGGCGTCGAGGAGGGCGTGGACGGTCTGGTCCACGTCTCCGACATCAGCTGGACCCAGCGCATCAAGCACCCGGGCGAGCTGTACAAGAAGGGCGATGAAGTCGAGGCGATGGTGCTCAACATCGACGTCGAGAACGAGCGCTTCAGTCTCGGCATCAAGCAGCTCACCCAGGATCCCTGGGAGACCCTCAGCGAGCGCCTCCCCGTGGGCAGCAAGGTCGAAGGGAAGGTCACCAAGGTCACCGACTTCGGAGCCTTCGTGGAGATCGAGCCCGGCATCGAAGGGCTGGTTCACGTCTCGGAGCTCAAGGACGAGCGCGTGGAGAACCCGCGCGACGTCGTCAGCGAGGGCCAGGACGTCGCGGTGAAGATCATCGACATCAACACCCCCGACCGGAAGGTCGCCCTGTCGATGAAGGCGCTGCTGCACGAGGGCGAGGACGACTACCGCGAGTACCTGCGCAAGCAGGCCGAGGGGTCGAAGGCGCGCCTCGGAGACGTCATGGCGTCGAAGCTGCGCAGATAGACGGCGCTCCGCTCGACGGAACGACGGGGCCGGGTTCTCCTCGAGAGGGCCCGGCCCTTTCTCTGTCTGCGACCGATTTCGGGGGGGACTGCCCAGCCCCAGCTGCCAATGCGAGGGTGAGTCGGGGCAGCGGGGCGATGCGCAGAGAGGCCACCGCTCGAAACGGCGGCGGGAGTGGGCACCGGCGGGCGAGCACGTCCGCGCGCTCAGAGGCTATAGCAAGAACTAACACGAAGAGTGCGTGATGTGGCCTCATAAGTAGTTGATCTTTCGTTCTGTCCTTTCGCTTACGGTGTGGGTTGTGGCTATAGCCTCTGGACGCGGACCCCCCTTCGCCTCGGGGAGGGGGGCGCGCGGCTCGCGGCCGGGGAGAGGTAGCGTTCGGCGCTCCGATGCGGCTTCACCGGGCAGTGATCCTCGGCGCAGTGGCGTTTCTCGGCTGCGCTCCGGCCCCTCCGGCGCTCCGTGCGGACGCCTGGGCGCCCACCCAGTGGATGGGGAAACGGCGGCAGCCGCCGGATTGTGCCGCGGCGGTGGTGGTCACGCCGGAGTCCTCGGTCGGAGATCGGGTCACTCCGGCGCCCGGGAAGGGCGTCGTCGAGCCCGGCGATCTCGGGGCGGGGGACGTCCGGCAGGTCTGGGCCTCCACCGTCGGCGGCGTCGGCTTGAACTGGGTGGCCCCGCTTCCGGAGACGGTCCAGGTGCTCTGGGCACTCCGCGTTGTGGAGGGCGGCCGTTGCGTCGTCGGCACGTGGGGCTCGCTGGAGCTCATCGCCGAGGTCATCCGCCACGTCTTCGCCCGACAGGGAGCACTGGAGATCGTCCTTCTCGGGCTCGGACCCACCGAGTCGCGGGGCTGGATGGTGCTGGTGACCGACGGGAGCCGCCTCTGGTCGGGACTGGACAGCAGGGACGGAAGGCCGGGAGCCGCCCTCGGGCAGCGGGCCGAATTCCGCGAGGAAGGAACCCAGCTCCGTCTCGTCGTCTTCAACGGCGGCGGCACGTTGGTGCTCGATTTCGATGGGAATCGGTTCCGGCCGCGCCCCTGACCGCACTCTCCGGGCAGGCACCCCAGATCTGGTTGACCGGGGCTCTCTCGCGTGACAATCCCGTTCATCGGATCTCAGCCGGAGTGATTTCATGGCCCGTGACGTCGTCATCGTGGGTGCAGCCCGCACCCCTATCGGAAGCTTTCTGGGGACCCTGTCCTCTCTCCCTGCGCCGCAGCTCGGCGCCATCGCCATCCGTGCGGCGCTCGAACGTGCCGGCGTCGACCCGGGGAAGGTCGAGGAGGTCTGGATGGGCAACGTCCTCCAGGCCGGCCAGGGTCAGGCCCCCGCACGCCAGGCGGCGCTGGGAGCGGGCCTCCCGGACACCGTCCCCACCAACACCCTCAACAAGATGTGCGGCTCCGGCCTGAAGGCCATCATCTCCGGCGCCCAGGCCATCGCCCTCGGCGAGGCGGAGGTCATCGTCGCCGGCGGCTTCGAGTCGATGAGCAACGCCCCCTACCTCTCGCTCAACATGCGGCAGGGCGCCCGGATGGGGAACGTCGAGATGAAGGACCACCTGCTCTGGGACGGCCTCACCGACGTCTACAGCAACCAGCACATGGGCATGTGCGCGGAACTCTGCGCCGAGCAGTTCAAGATCAGCCGCGCCGCCCAGGACGAGTTCGCGCTCGACTCCACCAACCGCGCCATCCGCTCCCAGAAGGAAGGCCTGTTCAAGGCGGAGATCGTCCCCGTTCCCGTCCCGCAGAAGAAGGGCGAGCCGGTGATGGTGGCCGACGACGAGGGCCCGAAGAACGCCAAGCCCGAGAAGATCGCCACCCTCAAGCCGGTCTTCAAGAAGGACGGCACCGTCACCGCCGCCAACGCCTCGTCGCTCAACGACGGGGGCGCGGCGGTGGTATTGATGTCCGCCGAACGGGCCAAGGCCGAGGGCAAGACCGTGCTCGGCCGGATCGCCGGCTACACCACGGCCGCCCGGAAGCCGGTCGAGTTCACCATCGCCCCGGCCGACGCGATCAGGAAGCTGTTCGAGCGCACCAAGACCACCGCCGGTGACATCGACCTCTGGGAGATCAACGAGGCCTTCGCCGTCGTCGCCATCGCCAACAACCAGCTCCTGAAGCTGGACCCGTCCCGGGTGAACATCCGCGGCGGTGCGACCTCGCTCGGTCACCCCATCGGCGCCTCGGGCGCCCGGGTGCTGATCACGCTCCTCTACGCGATGAAGGACACCGGGAAGAAGCGCGGCGTCGCCTCGCTCTGCATCGGCGGCGGCGAGGGCATCGCCCTGATGGTCGAGCGCTGATCCGGGAGACGACATGAACAAGGTGGTGGCCAGTGCCGACGCCGCGGTCGCGGACATCCCCGACGGCGCGGTGGTGATGTCCGGCGGGTTCGGCCTGTGCGGGAACCCGGAGAACCTCATCGCCGCCCTGGCAAAGAGGGGCGTGAAGAACCTCACGCTCATCTCGAACAACTGCGGCACCAACGACCACGGACTCGGCGTCCTCCTCAAGGCGCACCAGGTCCGGAAGATGGTCGCCTCCTACGTCGGGGAGAACAAGGAGTTCGAGAGGCAGCTCCTCGCCGGAGAGATCGACGTCGAGCTCAACCCGCAGGGCACCCTGGCCGAGCGGATCCGCGCCGCCGGCTGCGGGATCGGCGGCTTCTTCACGCCCACCGGCGTCGGTACCCAGATCGCCGAGGGCAAGGAGACCCGGACCATCGAGGGCAAGGAGTACGTCTTCGAGAAGCCCCTCCGGGCCGACTACGCCATCATCCGCGCCTGGAAGGCCGACCGGTGGGGGAACTGCCTCTTCCGGGAGACCGCCCGGAACTTTTCCCCCCTGATGGCCATGGCAGCGAAGACCACCATCGTCGAGTGCGAGCACCTGGTGGAGGTGGGCGAGATCGAGCCCGACCAGATCCACACCCCCAGCATCTTCGTGCACCGGGTGCTGAAGGGTCGCCACTACGAGAAGTGGATCGAGAAGCGCACGGTCCGCAAGCGCGCCTGACCGGAGACGACGACCATGACCCTCACCCGCGAACAGGTCGCCCACCGCATCGCGCTCGAGCTGCGCGATGGGTACTACGTCAACCTGGGCATCGGTCTGCCCACCCTCGTTGCCAACTACATCCCGAAGGGGATGGACATCCTCCTGCACTCGGAGAACGGGCTCCTCGGCATCGGCCCCTGGCCCCTGGAGGGACAGGAGGACCCGGACCTCATCAACGCCGGCAAGGAGACCGTCACCGCGGTGAAGGGCGCCTCCTTCTTCGACTCCGCCGCGTCGTTCGGGATGATCCGCGGGGGCCACATTGACCTGGCCGTGCTCGGCGCGATGGAGGTCTCCGCCCAGGGAGACCTCGCCAACTGGATGATCCCGGGGAAGATGGTCAAGGGCATGGGCGGGGCGATGGACCTCGCGATGGGCGCCAAGCGCGTCTTCGTGGCCATGGAGCACGCCACGAAGGAGGGAAAGCCCAAGATCCTCGAGCGCTGCGGCTTGCCCCTCACCGGCCGCAAGTGTGTGCATCACATCGTCAGCGACCTCGCCTACATCGACGTCCTGCCGGAGGGACTCCTCCTCCGCGAGGTGGCCCCCGGGGTCAGCCCGGAGCACGTCCAGAAGCTCACCGAGCCCCGGCTGCGCATCTCGCCCGACCTCTGCGAGATGCGCGTCTAGGTCAGGGCGGCGGCAGACGAATTCCTCGGGCAGGCGGCTCGAGGACGCAATGATCGGCTCCGTCCAGGCCGCCGCAGCCCAGGTGGAGGGGACGGTCGCAGGTCTGGTACGATTCGCTGGACGGAAGGCACGTCCAGGATGTCCAGCGACAACCCGAAGAGTGGACGGAGAGCGGACCGGCTCGAGCACGAGCTGCCCGTGGCCTATCGCACCGTCGACGGCTTCATCACCGACTGGGCGACCAACCTCTCCCAGGGCGGGATGTTCATCAACGCGCGGGACCCGCTCCCGATCGGGACCACCGTCCGCATCATCCTCCAGCTGCCCGGGGCCCCTGTCCCCTTCGAGGTGCGGGGGCGGGTGACCCGCGTCCAGGAGTTCGACAACCCCACCAACCAGGTGCCCGGGATGGGCGTCGAGTTCGTGGACGTCACCGACGAGCTGCGCGACCGCATCCAGCGTTTCGTCGAGCAGCTCCGCCGCGAGCTGCCCGAGGCCGGTCGGATGCCCGGACCGGTTTCCGGCGGCAAGCCGCCAAACTGAGCCGGATGGCAGGCCGGGCTCCGCGCGAGGCGCCGCCGGTCGACGTCGACGTGGATCGGCTCTCCGCAGACGGGGAGGGGGTCACCTCCTGGAAGGGCCGTGCGCTCTTCGTGGCCGGCGCGCTCCCCGGCGAACGGGTCCGGGTCGCCCCGGCCGACGAGGGCAAGGTGCAGCGGGGTCGACTTCTGGAGGTGCTCGGTCCGGCGCCCGAGCGCGTGACGCCAGGGTGTCCACACGCCGGGACCTGCGGCGGCTGTGACTGGCTCCACGTCGCTCCTGCCGCGCAGCGCCGGGAGCGTGAGGTGGCGGTCAGAGCCGCGCTGGAGCGCCTCGGCGGCCTCGACCTCTCGGGAGTCGCGTGGCGCCCGACCCTCGCCGCAGGCGACCTGGGGACCCGCCGGCGCGCCGACCTGACCTGGACGGGTACCGGTCTCGGCTACCTGCACCGGCGGAGCCACGACTCCGTCCTCGTCGACCACTGTCCCGCCCTCGTCGCGCCGCTCGCGGCGTTGCCCGGGCGTCTCGCCCCTCTCGTCGCGCCGCTCGCACGCGTCCTTCGCTCGGTCCGGCTCGTCGCCGACGGGGAGCGCGTCTCGGTCGCGCTCGAGCTGGACGGGGGCATCACCCCGCGGGCGCGCGAGGTGGCGCTGGCCATCGTGCGCTCCGGAGTCCGCGGCGTGGTGCTCAGCCCCGAGCGCGGGTCGAGCGAGGACGTCGGGCGACCCACGCTGCGCAGCCCGGCCCCGCTCCGGCCGGACGTGCCACTCTTCCTTCGCCCGGAGGCCTTCTCCCAGGCCCACGCCGAGGCGACCCCACTCCTGGTCGAGCGGGCGATCTCGCTGCTCGCACCAAGACCTCAGGACAGCGCACTCGAGCTCTACGCGGGCAACGGGACCTTCACCTTCGCCCTTGCCGC
>JADGQZ010000108.1 GCA_017881345.1 Myxococcaceae bacterium
AGGTGAGCACCTGGTCCTTGGCCACCGGGCGCTTCAGGCGGCACCCCTCGACCAGGCCCTCGGGCAGGTACTGGCCCGCGCTCATCTCCTCCACGTTCACCGCCTCGCCATAGGTGGTGTACATGCCGTACTCGTCGAGCAGCTCGCCGGCCTGGAGGTCGCGCTTGGCCACCGCGCAGACCTCGACCACCGGGCCCCCCAGCGGCGGCGCCAGCTCGTCGCCGAAGAGCACCACCCGGGCGATGGAGAACGGGGTCTCGAAGTGCACCAGGTGGTAGGGCACCCAGAACGGGTACAGAGGGCCGGGGCCCATCTTGTAGAGCTCGAGGTAGTGGCGCTGCTTCGGGTCGTGGTGCTCGGCCAGGACGAAGGCCTTGGTGAAGGCCGGCCCCACCGTGTAGTCGACCACCCCGCCCAGGGCCCGGAGCGTCTCCAGATCGTAGAGCTGGGGCAGGTCCATGATCGGCCCGTCGTACTTGCGGCCGCGGGACATGCCCCGGGACAGGACCTTGAAGCCGGTGGCGTTGGCCACGATGGTCTGCTCGAAGCTGATCTTCGAGCCGTCGGCGAAGGAGGTGACCATCGCCGCGTTCTGTCCCCACCGCTCGGCCCAGCCCTTCTGGGTGGTGGGGTTCCGGTAGGGATCCTGGAGACCCTTCACGTTCACCACCGCCCGGGGAGTGAGCCCCAGACCCTGGACCCAGCGGACCAGGTTCATCTGCAGGCCCGGCTCGTCGCCGTCGCAGGCGGAGAGGATGGCGCCGTGCTTCCGGGCGTAGACCCGGAGGATGGGGCCGATGGTGGCGTCCACCTCGGCGTTCATCAGGACCACCGGCTTCTGGTGGCCGAACGCCTCGAGGATGACCCGCGCGCCGAACTCCACCGAGCCGGTGACGTCGACGATGACATCGATCTCCGGCGAGCGACAGAGCAGCATCGGGTCCTCGGCCACCACCGCCTGCCCCTTGCGCACCGCCTCGTCGAGGGCCGATTGGGTGCCGGCGGCCACGGGCTCCCTGCCCGCGTAGCGATAGACGCCGAACGCCCGCTCGGGGTGGCGGTTGTAGATCGCCGCCATCCGCATCCCGGGGACGCTGTTCTCGATCTGGTTGGTGAGCCCCTGACCCATGAACCCGGCGCCCACCATCCCGATGCGGATCGGCTTCCCCTGCTCCTGGCGGGCCTTCAGGGCCCGGTCGACGATGATCATGGCGACACCCTCATCCTGCGCTTGACCTCGTCCGCCACCTGGTCGAGCGGTGCCCAGGCGGCGTCCTTGGGAGAGATGACCGTGACCGGGAGCGGCCACTTCAGGCCCAGCCGCGGATCGAAGGGGGACAGCCCACCCTCGCATCCCGGGGCATAGAACTCGCCCACCTGGTAGCTGGTCTCGGTGGCGTCCTCGAGCGCCTGGTACCCGTGGGCAAAGCGCTCCGGCACGTAGAGCGCCCGGTGGTTGTCGGCGCTGAGCTCGACCTCGACGTGCTGGAGGTAGGTGGGGCTCTCGGGGCGCAGGTCCACGATGATGTCGAGGATCGCGCCGCGGGTGGCCCGGACCAGCTTGGTCTCGGCCTTCGGTGGATACTGGAAGTGCATCCCCCGCAGCGTGCCCGTCTTCTTGTTGAAGGCCAGGTTGGCCTGGGCGATCACCGGCTTCAGCCCGTGCTCGGAGAACTCGTTCTGGCAAAAGGCCCGGGCGAAGAAGCCGCGGTCGTCCTCGCGACGCTCCAGGTCGATGATGAACGCGCCCTTCAGCTTGGTCTCGGTGAAGATCACTCGTGGTCCCTCGCTGCGTCAGGCCGCCGCCGGCTCGGCGAGCCAGCGGAGATCCGGTCCCAGGTTGCCGGCGGCCATCAGCTGCTTGATCTGATCGATACGGCGGTAGCGTGGCCCCTCGAAGTCGGCCAGCACCAGGCCGGTCGCGCGGTACGCGTCGTGGAGCTGCCGGGCGCCCTTGCGCGCGTCCCACTGCGGCTGGAACTCGGGGAGCAGCCGCGCCACCTTGGAGAAGTCGGCCCGGTAGTTCCGCTTGTCCGGGCCAGCGTCGTCGGCGAAGGCGATCTCGCACCCGGGCACCGTCTCCTTGACGATCTGGGCGATGTCCCGGATGCGGTAGTTCTGGTCGTTCTTGCCGATGTTGAATGCCTGGGCGTGCACCCGCTCGCGGGGGACGCTGAGCACCGCGAGGAAGGCCCGGCTGATGTCCTCGATGTGGACGATCGGCCGCCAGGGGCTCCCGTCGCTCTTGAGCATCACCTTGCCCGAGGTGAACGCCCAGGCGACCAGGTTGTTGAGCACGATGTCGAAGCGCAGCCGGGGAGAGACGCCGTAGGCGGTCGCGCAGCGGAGGAAGGTGGGGGAGAACCGATCATCGGCGAGCTTCGAGACATCGCGCTCCACCCGCACCTTGGACTCGCCGTAGGCGGTCACCGGGTTCAGCTCCGACTCCTCGTTGACCGGAGCGTCTCCCGCTGCGCCGTAGTTGCTGCAGGAGCTGGCGAAGACGAAGCGGCCGACACCGGCCTCCTTGGCCAGGGCGGCCAGCCGCACCGAGGCCAGGTGATTGATGTCGTAGGTGAGCTGCGGGTTCAGATCGCCCAGCGGATCGTTGGACAGCGCCGCCAGGTGCACCACCGCGTCGAAGCCGCGGAGGTCCTTCGCCTCCAGCGCCCGCAGGTCCTTCACCACCGTCTGCACCGACTCGCGCCAGGGACCGAACGTCGAGCGGCGGTAGAGATCGGTGTCGATGCCGATCACCTCGTGCCCTGCCTGCACCAGGAACGGGCCCATCACGGTCCCGATGTAGCCACGGCTTCCGGTCAACAGGATCCTCATCTGCCCCTCGTCCCGCGCGCGACGACACCCCGACTTGGCGCGCGGCACTGTACCCGCAAACCAATCGTGTGCGAGAGCATGCGGAAGACGCCGCAGCGGGGTCGAGATCCACCGCGCGCTCAGGGCGCGCGGATGTCCACCGCGGGTGTCGCCGGTGACTCCACCGGGTCACGCCGGAACTGTGCCCGGAGACGGCGCAGATCGTTCCGGCGGACCAGCCCCACCATGATCGACAGGACAGTGAAGACCGCGATGCAGAGGGGAATCTCCAGCCAGGGAGACAGCGGGGGCAGCCAGTGCAGGAGCGCTCCGGTGGCCACCGCGGCGAGCAGCGCGCGCCCGCCGTCCAGGAGGATCGGCCCGGCGGTTCCACCCGGCATCAGGGTCAAGAGCCCCAGGAAGACCAGGAGCTCGCAGCTGACGAAGGCGGTGACCACTCCGATTCCGCCGTTGCCGTAGCCGCGCTGGAACCAGGGAATGAGCACCAGCTCCAGGGCGGTTGCCAGAACCACGGTGGCGATCTTGATCAGGGAGAAGGCCGTGGCCTTGCCGATGGCCGTGGCGGCCGTCCCCAGCAGCACGTCCACGAAGACCAGGAACAGCCCCAGGCCGAAGACGCTGAGGATGATTCCGGCCGGAGCGAAGTGCCCCTTGCTGCCGTAGACGATCCGGATCGCCACGTCGGCGAAGTGCCAGGTGCCCACCGCCGCCAGCCCGCCCAGCCAGACCATGGGGCGATCGGCGAGGCGCATCTCGCGGTGGAACTGCTCCACGTTGCCCGCCGCCCGGGAGAGCCGGGGAAAGGCCGCCGCGCCGAGGATCAGCGACGGGGCGAGCAAGGTTCCCATCAACGTCTTGGCCGCCCCGTACCAGCCGACCGCCTCCTTGGGGACCATCTCCGAGAGGAGGATGGCGTCGATGTACGGCTGGACGTTGGTGGCCAGGTTCATGGTCACCAGGGCCGTGCCGCCGGCGAGGATCTCCCGGGCGGCGTGCCTGGAGAAGCGCAACCGAGCGCTCGTCACCTGGCGGTAGAGCCATACGGCCATGGCCAGCGCCACGCAGCCGGCGAGCCCCTGCGAGATCACCACCCCTCCCAGGCCCAGTCCCAGCCCCAGCGCCAGGAGCGCCAGCAGCAGCCCGGCCAGCCGGTTGGTGACGGACACCGTGGCGTCGAGCCCCATCCGGTCGTGGCCGCGGAACACCACGCCGAAGTTCTGTGCCAGGAACAGCGGCAGGTTCAGCGCCACGAAGGCCACCGCGAACCAGATGGTCCGCCGGTCGTAGCCCAGCGCCCAGGCGCTCAGCCCGGTCGGAATGCAGACCAGCGCCGTGCCCAGGGCGCGGAGGACCAGCCCCGTTCCGAGCAGCTCTCCGCCCCGCTCCGGCGCGCGGGCGACGGCCCGGATACCGAAGTACTGCTGGCCCCAGTCCACCAGCACGAGGGCGAAGTTGGAGAACGAGGTGATGAGGAAGTAGAGACCGAAATCTCCCACTCCCAGCGTGCGCCCCAGCGCGGCGCTGAAGAGGATTCCCAGGACCATCGTGCCGGCCTGGCCGAGCACGAGGTGGAAGGCGTTTCTGGCGAGCGATGCACCGCCAGGGATCGGCACCTCCGAAGCGGCGGGCTCGCCCGGGGCGGGGGAGGACGCGGTCACGGGATGGTGATGCACCCCACGAACCGTTGTGCTCCGATCAGCTTCAGCGTCTCTCGCGCCGCGGCCACCGGCGTCTTGCCCAGGGTGAGACAGAGAACGACGGCGTCTGCCGCGAGGGCGACCGGGATCCCCGAGGGCCGGGCGATGACCGAGTCGATCAGCACCAGCACCCGCTCGCTCCACCCGGTGCCCGCGGGACGGACCGGCGAAGCGCCGCTCATGTCCAGGATCAGCGGAGCGGTGGCGGGGAGCTGCACCCCGCGCGCGTCGAGCACCCGCAGCCGCTCGCCCATGGTGAGCCGGCCGACGTCGTGGAGCGCCTTGGCCACCTCCTGCGCGGAGGTCTCGGGGTCGGCGGGGAGGATCACCAGGCTGGCCCACGGGAGGCGCTGGATGGAGAACCAGAGCTGCTGCATCGGCAGCGCCGGGGAGCTCGCCCCTGCGTGGAGATCTGCTCCGGTCTCCTCGGCGAGCTTGAAGGTTGCCCGGCTCATCTGGCTTCTCCGCCCCCAACGGCGTCCGGTCTCACATAGGTGCCCATCGCTCGGAGATCAAGCAGGCCATCCGGACCCCGGCCGCTGGGAGGGACGGCTGCTCCTGGAATTGCCTGGGTCAGGTTCGCGGCATCTCTCCCAGCACCGGGATCCCCAGCAGGCGCTCCACCTGCCAGGTCTCGAGCAGCCGTCCCGAGCGAAGATCCGCCAGCACTGCAGAGAACACCGAGAGAACCGCGGCAGCCAGCACCGCCCCGATCGCCAGCAAGGGGATTTTCGGCTTCTCCGCAGACCGGGGGGGAATGGGCGGGCGGAGGACGGCGTAGCGGTACTTGAACGCCGCCCGCGCGGTGTCGAGCTCGATCCGCGCGCTGTCGATGCGGTCGAGCAGCACGTCGTACTTCTCCATCGCAAAGCGAAGGCGCGTCCGGGCGTACTCGTCGCCCAGGTCCTGCAGCGGTCCGGGGGAGCGCTTCCGCGGAACCGTCTCGGTCGCCTGCGGAGTGGGAAGGGGGACCGGGTCGGTGCGGGTGTTGGCCAGGCGGTTGAGGTCGTTCTGGAGCGATCGCTCCTCGTCGCGGAGGGCGACCAGCTGCGGCGAGTCGTCCTGCAGCGCGCTGATGCTCTGCTGGAGCTTGGTCACGTTGGGGTGCCGGTCGGCGTAGACCGTCCGCGCCTGCGCCAGCTCGGCCTGAAGCTCCGCCAGGCGGCGACGCCGAAACTCCTCCAGGTCGTTGATCGCCCGCCGCTTGGTGTCGATCATCACCTTGACCTGGCCGGCTTCGGCCTTGATCGCCTCGCGCGCCGGGTCGCGGCGAAAGACTGGCCCGGTCCGGGCGGCAGGATCGGCCTTGGAGGGGGGATCCTTGGCTCGCCGCAGATCCTCCACCGAGCTCTCGATGGCCTCGCGGAGGTTGCTGGCGTGCCCCTCGAGGATGGCGATGGTCTCGGCGATGGTGGAGACCTCGGCGGTGTGGCGCTGCTCGAGGAAGTTCTGCTGGGCGGCGTCCACCAGCCGGAACGCCTGGTCCGCGTAGGGCCAGTCGATGGAGATGGAGATGGTGGACTCGCCGGTGGAGATCCTGAATTGCTTCTCCAGCAGACCCACCATCGCGTTCACCCGATCCTCGTCCGACTGGGGCGAGAGCGCCTCGGTGATGCGGTCCTTGAGCCGGTGGAGTTGCGGGCGTTCCTGCTGCCAGCGGGCCATCAGCTCGGTCTGCTTCATCAGGGCGAGCAGATTGTCGCGACGGAGCACCGTCTCCGCCGCCGCCCGGGTGGGAGTGTCCGCATCGAGGGGGACGGTGCGGCTGGGGTTCCCCAGCGCCGGCATGATGGTGTTCCGTTGCGCCAGCAGCTGGGACTCCACGTGGTAACTGCGGGGCAGGACCCAGAGCACGCCGCCGGCCAGCCCCAGCAGGCCGAGGAACGTCCAGATCACCCGCCCGCGGCGACGGCGTACCGCGTGGCGGACGAAGAGCAGCGAGTGCCGCAGCTGCTCGAGGTCGACGATCTGGAAGTCGTCCGGATCCTCGCGGGTCCGGTCGTCCACCGGGCTCACGTCTTGCCCCGCTCCACTTCTGACCCGTTGGCGATGCAGACGTTCACCGCGCGGCTGAACTCGCTCCGCTTGAACGGCTTGATGAGGTAAGCGGTCGCGCCCACCTCCTCGGCGAACGCGCGATCCATCGGCTTGGCCCGGGCGCTCATCACCAGGATGGGGATGCTCTTCAGCGAGGGGTTGCTGCGCATGAACTCGCAGACCTCGAACCCGCTCAGCTCGGGGAGCATCAGGTCCAGACACACCAGGTCAGGGCGGGACTCGGAGTCCTTGAGGATGCGGATCGCCGATCTGCCGTCCGCCGCCTCGGTGACGTCCAGCTCCATGGTCTGGAGATAGGTGCGCACCAGCGCCCGTGCGTCGGGATGATCCTCGATGACCAGGGCCTTTCTGCGCGCCATCTCCATCCTCTCTAGACGACCTGGGTGCGTATCGGACCACTTCGTCGCCCCGCACACCAGAGGGCACAAAGGACACCTCCGCCGCTCAGAGCCGAGTGCCGAGGAACGGGCTGGAGAACCCGATGAAGCCGAGCCAGCCGAAGGAGATCGGCGCCGCGGGGTCACTCCCCCGGAGCCAGCCGGCGCGAAGACCGACGTAGACGTTGAGCTGGGGAAGGACGACGTAGGTGAGCCTCGTCTCCACCCGAGCGTCGAATTCCGGACCTGCGACCGCGATCGCCACACCGGCGCTGGCATCGAACCACAGCCGATCGACCACTGGCACCGAGCTCAGCAACACCGCATCGAAGCGCTCGTAGATCGAACCGGTCAGCTGGTCTGGCACCGGAGCGATCCGGAGCTGAAGGACGTTGACCACGATCCCCCTCGGCTGGAGCACCCTCTGGGTCAGCCCAAGGCCGACGGCCGGTAGAACCTTTTCCACCGTGGGATAGACCCCTCCGGCTGGATTGGGGACGCCGCTGTCTCGAAAGGCGGTCGCGCCCCCGGTGAGATCGCTCCGGAAGGTGCGGCTCCAGGTGTGGGTCCAGACGGCGAGGAGGTCAAAGAGGGTGGCGTGTGCCCCGTTGCTGAAAGTGCTGTAGCTGCCATCCAGGAGCGCCGTCCAGGCATCCCCGGGACCGATCTGCCACTGGAGGGCAGTGGCCCCCAAACCGGTCTGCTGCAGCGGCAACGCCAGCTGCGCCTCGGGAGTGGCCCCGCCGCTCCGGATGTAGCCGGCCCCCAACAACCAGGAAAGCGAGGGTGAGAGCAGATGGACGAAGCCCCCACCGATGCTGAGGTCTACCACCTGGAGCAACCGCTGGTTCGGGGGGTTCCCCGGGCCCGGGATGGGCAGCCCCGGCGAGGGCGTGGAGGGGGTCACTCCCCCCGGCTGTCCGGTTCCGGGAGGGGCCCCCGGGACGACCGTCACCAGTGGCGAGAAGTCGTACTGGCCGTAGGCCGCGCGTCCGTTGAGAAAGAGCTTCCACCGTGTCGAGGGCTGGAACTCGAGCGTGAGCCGCCCGCGGTGCAGATAGGCGACCCTGTTGCCCGGCGATCCGTCTGCCGCCGGCGGGACGGCGCTGGCCACGATGAAGATCCGTGGCTCGTACGCCAGGGTGAGCCCGCCGCCTTCGAGGGGGAAGCGAATACCCGCGGTGGGGTCGACCTCCACATCCGTCCGGAGCGGCCCGTTCCCGCGCGGGTCGGTGTTGTAACCGATGGGGTGGCCGGAGCGGAGCTCGGCCTGGATGCCCAGCTCGTAGCGGATGGGCTCGGGCGGCCCCGGCTCGCGCTGGGTGATCGGCCCGGTGAGGACGATCGCGTCGGCGTAGAGGTAGACCAGCGTCACCAGCGCAGAGGAGGCGACGCCCATTCCGCCGCTACTCCACGACGACGCTGTCCCCGGGCAGCAGGCGGAAGATGGCCGCCTTGCTCTCGGGTTGCGTGAGCTGCTCGTAGGTGAAGCGGATGCGCGCCCGATCCGGAGCATCCCGCACCACGTAGATGCGGTCCTTCGAGGCGTACTGGTTGAACCCCCCGGCCGCGGCCAGCGCCTGGAGGACTCCCGACCCCTGGGGGACCGGGTACAGCCCGGGCTTCACCAGCTCGCCCATCACCGCCACCGAGAAGGGCCGCGCCTCCTCCAGCGAGACGGTGACCACCGGGGCGTTGATGAACTCCTTGAGCTTCGCCTGGAGCTGCTTGGCCAGCGTGTTGGGGTCCACCCCGGCGACCGTCACGTCATTGAGGAAGGGGACCGAGACCTTCCCGTCCTCGCGGACCTTGGCCCTGGTGGACATGTCCGGCTGATTGAAAACCCGGATCTGGATGACGTCGCCCGGCTCGATGACGTACCCGGGCTGGGGGCGCGGCGGCGGCTCCTTGTAGTCGTTCACCCACACGTAGGAGGCGCTGCTGGTCGCGCACGCCCCGAGCAGCAGGCCGACGGCGAACGCTCCGCTCACTGCAACCGAAGCTCGTCGCATCGGTTGCGCGGAGTAGCACGCGCCGAAGAGCTGCGGCAATCCGGGATCTCCGGGGCAGGCCCGCGTGCGCGGAGCCGATTGGCCTGGTGCGCATGGCACGATGGGACGGGTGCAGATCACCCCACCGGGTGTGGGACGCCTCATGCGGATTCACACAATTGAGCGTGTTCGGCGCAGCCAAGTGATGGAGACTCACGCCCCGTCGCCTCAGGTGTTGGCGAGGCGTGCGCACTCAGGCGCGAGAGTGGGAGCAGAAGGTGGGAATCAGCATCCAGCGTTTTGCACCGACACCCACGGCCAAGTTCGGCCTCGGTCTCGACGTCGCGGTCCTGATGGTGGCGGTGGTGCAGGCGACGCCCGGGCCGCTGGCGTGGAAGGTCGCCTGGGCGGTGCTGGCGGTGATCGTCTTCTGGAGCACCAGCTCCGTCGTCCGGCACTACGCGTACACCGCCGAGCGGGCACCCTGGGAGGACGTCCTCATCGCCGCGGTGAATCTGCTTGCGGTCGCAACGGTCGTGGCGATCGGCGGCGCGCTCCTCCCGGCGAGTGCGCCGGATGTCCCTCAGCTGCTGCTCCTGGCCTTGCCCGCCCAGATCCTGCTCCGCCTGACGGTTTTCACCTTGGTGCGAGCGCAGACCCGGCCTCCCCGCGAGGTGCTGATCGTGGGCACCGGGGCGCTGGGCCGCATCAGTGGCGAGGACCTCACCCGTCAGGGCGCGAAGCCCAGCTACCTGAGCTGGCCCGGAGAGAAGGTCCCGGAGCCGCTCCAGGGACGCCTGCTCGGCGAGTGCAGCGACCTTCCCGTGGTTCTTCAGCGCGAGGTGTTTGACGAGGTCTACCTCTGCGGGCTCCCCCACACCCACGAGCGCTCGATCCAGTCGGCGGTGGGAACGCTCGAGACATTCGGCGTGCCCTTCGCGCTGCCGGCGTACACGGTGCGGCTGGGGCGCGCGCATCCGATCGCCAGCAAGGCGGTGAAGGACGGCTTCCTCCACTACGCCTCCGGCTCGGTGAAGCCCGAGCTCCGCCACGTGAAGCGGCTGCTGGACATCGTCGCCTCCGCTGCCGCGCTGTGGCTGCTCTTCCCCTTCCTCCTGATCGTCGCGGCGCTGGTGAAGCTCACCTCGAACGGTCCGGTCTTCTTCCGTCAGCTGCGGGTTGGGCTGCACGGCAAGAAGTTCCACATGCTGAAGTTCCGCTCGATGGTGGTGAACGCCGAGGCGCTCAAGGCCAGCCTGGCCGCGAAGAACGAGCAGACCGGCCCGGTGTTCAAGATGCGGCGTGATCCGCGGGTCACGCCGCGCGGGCGGCTCCTCCGCAAGTACAGCATCGACGAGCTGCCGCAGCTGGTGAACGTGCTCCGCGGCGACATGACCCTGGTCGGACCGCGGCCGCCGGTGCCCCAGGAGGTCGCGCTCTACGAGCCGTGGCAGCGCCGCCGTCTCTCGGTGCCGCCGGGCCTCACCTGTCTGTGGCAGGTGAGCGGCCGGAACGACGTCGCCTTCGAGGACTGGATGTATCTCGACCTCCAGTACATCGATCACTGGAGCGTCGGTCAGGACATCGGACTCCTCCTGAAGACGGTTCCGGCCGTCGTCAGCGGCCGCGGCCACTAGCGGCGGCGCGGGCGTGGCTTCCCGGGAGGCCGGGCGGCTGGCGAGGATCGCCCTCGGCTGCGCGGTACTGCTCGTCGGGCTCGTGGTGCTCCGCACGGTGCCCCTCGCCTGGCGCGACCTGCACCCGGCCCGGCGCACCCTGACCGACGCCGATCGCGCCGAGGCCGGGCGGACGGTGCCGGGGCTCGAGCGGGTGGAGTTCCACACCGACGATGGTCTCCTGCTCCATGGCTGGTTCGCGCCGGGACGCGACGGATCGGCAGTGGTGCTGGTGCACGGCCTCGGCGGCAACCGGGCCGAGCTGCTTCCCGAGGCCCGCGTGCTCCTCCGCCACGGGCACTCGGTGCTGCTCTTCGACTCGCGCGCCTCGGGCGAGAGCGAGGGCTCGCTGGCCACCTGGGGCGACGGGGAGCGGCAGGACGTGGCTGCCGCCATCCGGTGGGTCCGTGCGCGCTCCGGCGTCGACCCGGCACGGATCGGGCTTTACGGGTTCTCGGTGGGCGCCTCGACGGTGGCGCTGGCAGCAGCGGAGGATGCATCGATCCGCGCCGTGGCGCTCGGTCCCGTCTGGCCGTCGCTCGACGCCGAGCTCCACCGGAAGTTCCAGATCGCCCGCGGCCGCCCCGCGCTGCTGGCGGAGGCCGTGTTCCGCCTCGGGGGCGTCCACGTGGACGCAGTGCGGCCGGTGGATGCGCTCCGGCGCATTCCGCCCCGACCAGTTCTGTTCATCTCTGGCAGTCGGGATGAGGACACCCCGTCCGAAGTCGTGGACGGACTGGTGGCGCGCGTGCCGGGCGCGCTCCGGTGGAACGTGCCGGGCGCAGGCCACGGCGGCTTCGGCGAGGTGGATCCGGAGGGCCTCGATGCCAACCTCGGCGAATTCTTCGATCGCGCGCTCGCTCGCGTGCCGGCTGGAGGCTGACGGACATCGGGTGAGGTCGGGCTTAAGCGCACGCGCACCCACGTCGTGCATGCACGCGGCGGCGCTCAACGCGGGTGTTGACCAGGGGCCACCGCGTTGCGACCATTTCGCGCGTGGAAGACGCCATCCGCACCATCGTCGGAAAGCACGGGAAGCTCGCCATGCCGGTGGACCAGGTTCGCGCTGACGACGATCTGTACCGGGCGGGCATGACCTCTCACGCGAGCGTGAACGTGATGCTCGCGCTGGAGGCGCACTTCGACGTCGAGTTCCCGGATCGCATGCTCCGGCGCAGCGTCTTCGAGAGCATCTCGGCCATCCAGTCCGCCCTCACCGAGCTCCGCTGCGCGGCCTAGCTCCCGCCACCCCCACCAGCTCCCAGGAGTTCATCCCGTGGCCCAAGCCGCTGAATCCGTGACCTCCGGTCCTCGAGACCTGCGCACGCTGGCCGAGGAGATTGCCCGGGAGGTCGCCGCGCGACATGCCGACTCGGTGGACCGCGAGGCGCGCTTCCCCTCCGAGGCGATCGCCGCGCTGAAGCAGGCCCGGTTGCTCTCGGCCCATGTCCCCGCATCGCTCGGCGGCGACGGCTGTTCCCTCCAGGAGCTGATCGAGATGTGCGAGGTGCTCGGCGAGCACTGCGCCTCGACAGCGATGGTCTTCGCCATGCACCAGATCGAGGTGGTGTGCCTGGTGCAGCACGGCGCGGCGAGCCCGTGGTTCCAGGGCTATCTCCGGCGGGTCGCGGCCTCGCAGCGGCTCATTGCCTCGGTCACCTCGGAGGTGGGCGTGGGCGGCAGCATGCGGACCTCGATCTGTGCGGTGGAGCGCCAGCACGAGCGCTTCCGCCTCACCAAGGACGCGACCACCATCTCCTACGGCGTCCAGGCCGACGATCTGCTCATCACCGCCCGCGCCGCCGGCGACTCCGCTCCGGGAGACCAGGCCCTGCTGCTCCTCCAGAAGGAGGACTACCAGCTGAAGCGCCTCGGCACCTGGGACGCGCTCGGGATGCGCGGCACCTGCTCGGCGGGCGGGACGGTGGAGGGGGTGGCGTCGGTGGAGCAGATCCTCTCCACGCCGTTCGCGGACATCGCCGCGCAGACCATGGTCCCGGTCTCGCATCTGCTCTGGAGCGCGCTGTGGAGCGGGATCGCCGCGAGCGCGGTGGGCCGCGCCGCCGCCTGGGTCCGTGGTGAGGCTCGCAAGGCCCCGGGGACCACGCCGCCCGCGGCGCTCCGGCTGGCCGAGGTGCACGCCGAGCTCCAGTCGATGCGCGCCTCGGTGGCGGCGATGGCCAGCGAGTACCAGACGATCCGCGCCGACCCCCGGCGGACCAGCGAGCTGTCGGGGATGGGCTTCGCCCTCCGCGTCAACAACCTCAAGGTGAACGCCTCGCGCGCGGTGACCCGCATCGTGGAAGCAGCGCTCCAGATCTGCGGGATCCACGGCTACAAGAACGACTCGCCCTTCAGCGTCGGCCGGCAGCTGCGGGACGCGCTCAGCGCGTCACTGATGGTGGCCAACGACCGCATCTACGCCGCCAACGCCGCGGTGCTGCTGGTGCAGAAGGAGATCTGAGCCCCCGATGGCCACCCCGGAGCAGCAGGCGTTCCACGACGAGCTGGTCGGTCACCGGCTCATCCTTCCCTCGGGCGTGCCCGGCGTCTGGGCGCGGAGCGACGCCTTCGAGTCGGTGCTGCAGCGCTTCGATGGGCGGGTGCGTGCGCTCGCCGCGGCGGACGGGGCCGAGCGACTCCACTTCCCCCCGGTCATCCCGCGGCGGCTCCTCGAGCACACCGGGTACCTCGACTCGTTCCCCCACCTGGCGGGGACCGTCTTCTCCTTCACCGGCTCCGAGGTGCAGTCGCGCGAGCTGAGCCGGCGGGTGCACGCCGGCGAGCCCTGGGCCGAGCTCCAGACCCAGACCGACGTCGCGCTCACCCCTGCCGCCTGCTACCCCGTCTACCCGATGCTCCGGGGCGTGCTCCCCGAGGGGGGGCGCACCCTCGAGGTGCAGAACCACTGCTTCCGGCACGAGCCGTCGGGAGATCCGGCACGGCTCCAGCTGTTCCGGATGCACGAGGTCATCCGGGCGGGACAGCCGGAGGCAGTCATCGCCTGGCGCGCCACCTGGCTCGAGCGGTCTCTCGCGCTGCTGCGCTCGCTCGAGCTCGACGCGCACGCCGTGCACGCCTCCGACCCGTTCTTCGGCCGGGCGGGGAAGATGCTCGCCGCGAGCCAGAAGGAGCAGGGCTTCAAGTTCGAGATCGTGGTCCCCATCGCCTCCGAGGAGCCGACGGCGATCTGCTCCTTCAACTACCACCAGGAACACTTCGGGAAGCTGTTCGAGATCGCCCTGCCCGACGGGAGCGTGGCGCACACCGCCTGCCTCGGCTTCGGGCTCGAGCGGGTGACGCTGGCGCTCTTCCGGCGGCACGGGCTCGACGCGCGGGAGTGGCCGGCCGCGGTGCGACCGGCGCTGGACGGATGATCTCCGCTGCGCTCCAGCCGCTGTCCGCCGCGGGTTACCGGCGCCACGCCCTGCACCGGGGTGACCGCGCCTGGCCGGAGACCAACTGCTTCGTGGACCTCTGGATCGAGGTGCTCCACGTCTTCGGCCACGATGCGCTCGCCGCCCTGGGCTGCACGCTCGACCTCGACTTCGAGGGAGACCAGTTCACCTTCTTCAAGCAGACCTACGGCGACCTGGCCGTGCTGCACGGGGTGGACGTCCAGGAGCTCAGCATCTGGCGGCCGCTGCACCTTCACGTCGAGGAGCTCGTCCGCCGCCGACGGCTGGTGCTGGCCGAGGTGGACGCGCACTGGCTTCCGGACACCTCGGGGACCGATTACCGCGCCCAGCACACCAAGACGACCATCGGGATCCAGGCCATCGACCTCCAGGGCGAGCGGCTGGGCTACTTCCACAACGCCGGGTACTTCGAGCTCGAGGGCGCGGACTACCGCGGGCTCTTCGGGCTCGACGCCCCGGCCGATCCGACCCGGCTGCCGCTCTACTGTGAGTTCGTCCGGCTGGAGAGCCTCCGGGTACGTCCGCGGGAGGCGCTGCTGGAGCTGGCGCTCGAGTGCACCCGGGCGCACCTGCACCGCCGGCCGCGGGAGAACCCGGTGGCCCGCTTCGCGACGAGCTTCCCCGAGACGGTCGCCACGCTCGGCCCCGAGGCGCTGCCGACCTACCACCTCTATGCCTTCTCGAGCGTGAGACAGCTCGGCGCGGCGGCGGAGCTCGGGGCGCACCACCTCCGCTGGCTGCAGCCCGCGGTCGCGGCGCCGCTCGAGCCCGCCGCATCGGCGCTGGACTCGGTTTCCCTCGCCGCGAAGTCCCTCATCCTCAAGGGCGCCCGCGCGGTCTCCACCGGGAAGCGCAGCGACTTCGGCCCGCTCCTGTCCACCCTCTCCACCGGCTGGAGCACGGCGCTCGACGCCGCCGGCCACGCGCTGGGCGCATAGAGGAGCGGAGTCTCACGATGGCCTGCATCCAGCGCACGGGCTGGCAGGAGAGAACGCCGCTGGGCGCGGGCTGGGAGCTCCTGCGCACGGCGCCCGGAGCCGCCCAGTCGCCCGCCGCCGTCGAGGCGCTCGCCGGGCCGTGGATGCCGGCCGAGGTCCCGGGCACGCTGGCCAGCGCGCTCCGGGCCCAGGGCGCGGACCTGGCCGGCGCAGGTGATCTCGACGCGCTGGACGTCTGGTACCGGCTCCACTTCCGGGGGCCGGAGGACGCACCGACCGCGGTGCTGCGCCTCGACGGCCTGGCGACCGTGGCCGAGGTCTGGCTGAACGGGACGCGGCTGCTCCGCTCCGAATCGATGTGGCAGGCGCACCGGGCCGACGTCGGCGGGCTCCTCCGCCGAGACAACGTCCTGCACCTGCGCTTCTTGGCGCTCGGGCCGCTGCTCGCCGAGCGTCGGCCGAGGCCCCGGTGGAAGACGCGGCTCGTCGCGCAGCAGCAGCTCCGGTGGTGGCGGACGACCTTTCTCGGACGGATCCCCGCCTGGACGCCGCCGGCTCCCCCGGTGGGACCGTTCCGGGCCGTGCTGCTCGAGCACGGGCGTGGACCGGAAGTCCTGGAGGCGCAGGTGCGGACGCAGCTCGCGGGCGAGTCCGGGAGGCTCGAGCTCCGGCTCCGGACCGGTCGCGCCCAGGCGCCGATCCCCGGTGTCCGTGTCCGGCTGGCGGGCCGCGAGGCGCCGCTGGAGGGCAGGGCGCTGCTGGACGGGAGCGTCGAGTGGACCGGGCGGCTCGAGGTCCCGGCGGTGGAGCGCTGGTGGCCGCACACCCACGGTGCCCCGGTGCTGTACCCGCTCTCGGCCGAGCTCGCGGGTCTCGGGGACATCCACTTCTCCCCGGTGGGCTTCCGCTCCGTCGAGGCGGACACCGCCGACGGGGGCTTCGGACTCCGGATCAACGGTACGCGCGTGTTCTGCCGTGGGGCCTCGTGGACGCCGCTCGACGTGCTCTCGCTGTCCGCAAGCCCCGCTCAGCAGCGGGCGGCGCTGGAGCAGGCCCGGGATGCCGGGATGAACATGCTCCGGCTGGCGGGTCCGTTCGCCTACGAGGACGACGCGTTCCACGACGCCTGTGATGCGCTGGGGATCCTGGTCTGGCAGGACTTCATGTTCGCCAACCTCGACTACCCGGCCGACGACCCGGGGTTCCTGGCGACGGTCACCGCCGAGGCCGAGGCGCTGGTCGCACGGATCGGCTGGCGGTCCAGCACGGCGGTGTTCTGCGGGAACAGCGAGGTGGAGCAGCAGGCATCGATGCTCGGTCTCGACCGGCTGCAGTGGCGCAGCCCGCTGTTCGGTGAGGTGCTCCGGGCGGCCGTCCGTTCCGGCTCGGACGTCCCCTACGTCCCGAGCTCGCCGAGTGGGGGCGCGCTGCCGTTCCAGCCGGGAGAGGGTGTGGCCCATTACTACGGAGTGGGCGCCTACCGGCGTCCGCTCACCGATGCGCGCCGGGCAGACGTGAAGTTCGCGAGCGAGTGCCTGGCATTCGCCAATGTCCCGGACCGCCGCACCGTGGAAGCGCTGCTCGGCGACGGACGCGCGGCGTCGTCGGAACCTCTCTGGAAGGCGCGCGTCCCGCGTGACCGCGGAGTGGGGTGGGACTTCGAGGACGTTCGCGACTGGTACCTCGAGGAGCTCTTCGGCGTCGATCCGCTCGCACTCCGTGCTGCGGACCCGGAGCGGTACCTCGCGCTGGGCCGGGTGGTGAGCGCCGAGGTGATGGCAGCCACCATCGCCGAGTGGCGTCGGCACGGCTCGGGGTGCAATGGCGCGCTGATCTGGTTCCTCCGCGACCTCTGGGCCGGGGCGGGTTGGGGTGTGGTCGATTCCCTCGGCAGGCCGAAGGCGGCGTACTGGGCGCTGCGGCGGGCCTTCGCGCCGCGCGCGCTGTTTCTCACCGACGAGGGAACGAACGGGCTCGCCGCGCACCTGGTGAACGAAGCTCCCGACCCGGTGGACGGCCGGCTCCGCGTCGCGCTGTACCGGGATGGTCAGCTTCCGCTGCGCTCGGCGGAGCGGGCGGTCCGGGTCGAGGCGCGCGGGTCGACGCGGGTCTGGGCGGAGGAGGTGCTCGGAGCCTTCGTCGACGTCGGGTACGCCTTCCGCTTCGGGCCGCCGGGGCACGACCTGGTCGTCGCCCGCTGGCTCGGAGCCGCAGGACAGTCGCTCGCCGCGCCGGCGTTTCACTTCCCTCTGGGGCGTCCCGCGCGCATCGACCCGGTGCTGCAGCTCGAGGTGCGGTCGGTCGAGAGCGAGGGCCGGCCGGCGCTGGAGCTGACCTCGAACCGCTTCGCGCAGGCGGTGTCGCTCGAGCTCGAAGGTTCGGCGCCGCGGGACGACTTCTTCCACCTCGAGCCTGGGGTGCCCGAGGTCATCACGCTCGACCCGGCTGGGACAGCCACACCGCGCGGAACGGCCTGGCCGCTCAATGCTCCGGGGCCCACCCGCGTCGGAGGCCGGTCGTGACTGCCACGCTTCATGTCGAGCGCGCGGCGCCCGGACCGTGGCCGGTGGCGTTCGAGTGTGGGAACGGCCGCCTCGCCGGGTGGTGGCATGCCGGCTCGCCCAGTCCGGAGCAGCCGTTCCCGGTGGTCCTCTGCGCGCCCGTCGGCTGGGAGGCGGAGGCCACCTACAAGACCTTCGCGCGCTGGGCGGGGATCCTGGCCTCCTCGGGCTTTCCGGTGCTCCGGTTCGACCCTGCCGGGACGGGCGACTCCCCGGGTGCGGACGAGGACCCGGCCCGTGTCCCGGCGTGGATCGAATCCGTCCACGCGGCCATCGATGCGGCGCGGCGGCTGTCCGGCAGCGCGGGCGTCGCGCTCGCGGGCATCCACCTCGGGGCGACGCTGGCGGCGGTCGCGGCCTCGGAGCGCACCGACGTCGCGGCGCTGGTGGTGTGGGGTCCGTTCACCACCGGCCGGGCCTACGTCCGGCAGCTCCGGGCATACCGGCTGCTCAATGCGCTCCCGGACGATCCGCGCGGTCGGGCGGTGGACGGGGACGAGGAGGCGGCGGGCTACCGGCTCACGCGCTCCACGGTGGCCGACCTGGAGCGGATCGACCTTCGCGCTCTCCCTCGTGCGCCGGCACCGCGGGTGCTCGTCCTCTCCCGGGAGACCGGGTCGGACGAGGCGCTCGTGGGGGCGTGGAAGGAGCAGGGAAGCGAGGTGACGGTCGGCGCCGGCACGGGCTGGCCGGAGATGATGCAGCAGCCCCGCAAGGCGGTCATCCCGGAGCCCGTGCTCGAGGAGACGTGTCGTTTCCTCGCCGGTGTGCCCGCCGGGGTGGCCGGGCGCGAACGCGAGGCGCTGCGCGGCGCGCCGCGCGATCGGAGCTGGTCCGCCGGGGACGGCGTCGTCGAGGAGGCGGTCTGCCTCGGCGAGGGCGGCACGATGGCGGGAGTCCTCGGTCGTCCCGAGCACGGGGCGACGGACACGCTGCCGACGGTGCTGTTCCTCACGACCGCGTCGCACCACCGGATCGGACCGAACCGGCTGTGGGTCCGGCTGGGTCGCGCGCTGTCGGCGCTCGGACTGCAGACGCTTCGGTTCGATCTCACCGGGGTGGGGGACAGCCTGCTCCTGCCGGGCGAGAGCCCGACGCACGCCTACAGCCGGGAGTCGATCTCCGAGGTGCGCGAGGTGATGGACGCGCTCGAGCAGCAGACCGGCGCGCACCGCTTCATCCTGGTGGGGCTGTGCTCCGGCGCGTACCTGACGTACCACTCGGCGGTGGACGACCCGCGGGTGGTGGGCATCGTGGCGGTGAATCCCCAGACCTTCACCTGGAACGAGGGCGACTCGCTCGACATCCGGCAGAGGCAGACGCTGAAGTCGATGCGCTACTACCGGAAGGCGCTTCTCCGCGGCGAGACGTGGCGAAAGGCGCTCAAGGGCGAGCTGCACCTGCGCGAGCTCAGCGAGGTGCTGGTCGCCCGTGGCTGGCGACGGCTCCGGGAGCGGACGACCGCCGGGCTGCGGCGGGAGGAGTCCGAGGTCGGGGCGAACCTCCGGGCGCTCGTCGAGCGCGGGACGGACGTCTACTTCCTCTTCAGCGCCGACGACGAGGGCGTGGACGCGCTCGGCCGCCAGGCGGGTCCAGTCGTGCGCACGCTGTCGCGGTCACCGCACTTCCAGGTGGAGGTGGTGGACGGCCCGTCGCACACCTTCGAGCAGCTGTGGGCGCAGGAGCTGCTCGCGGAGCGGGTGGTGGAGCGATTTTCGCGGCAGCTCGGCCTTGCGCCCAGGCACAGCGCAGCGGGCTGAGGCTCGGAGCGCGGTCGGCCGCGTCCCTATCGAGCCGATTGCTCCGGTGGACCGAGCTCCTCGGCGGGCCGGGCTGCCCCCAGCGGGACGATCCGGAAGGTCCGGACCCGGACCGGCCCCGCGTCGCGAACGGCGAAGGCAGCGCGGAGCCCCGGCTCGGGCGCCCACGCCCCGACGCTCCAAGGACCGCCCGGCGCGGTGACGGAGCGGACAGTCCCCCCAGCATCCAGCGCGACCTCGACCGTGCGCAGCCCGGAGCCGAGGCCGACGCCGCGCGCCTTCAGCACGGCCTCCTTGACCGTCCAGAGGGTGGCGAAGCGACCGGCGCGCTCGGATCCGTCGCACGACCGGAGCGCCTCGGCCTCGGCGGAGTTGAAGAACCGAACGGCGATCCCGAGCCCGTCCTTCCCCGGGTCGACCTCCTCGAGATCGAATCCGACCTCGCGTCCGACGTTGATCGCCACCGCCGCACGGGGACCGGAGTGGCTGAGGCTGAAGCGCAGGTCGACCGGGGCATCCACCAGCCTGGGCTGCCCCTTCGACCCGTAGGCGTACCGCCACTCGGAGGGCGCCACGGACGCGTAGGTCGAGAGCACGGTGCGCACCATCGCGTGCGCGGCCACGTACTGCTCCCGGAGCTCCGGGGTCCGGAACGCGTCCGCCCGCATCCGTTCCGCCGGATCGAGGACGTCGATCCACGCCCGGGGCGGCGTCCCGGACGGGTCGAGGAACCAGACGTCCACGGCCGAGGGAGGAACTCGCGTCACCGGCCCCCCTTCATCCATCCCGCTCGGGAGCGGGTCACTTCACTTGCCCAGGAGAGGACTCGAACCTCCATGCCTCGCGGCGCTAGACCCTGAATCTAGTGTGTCTACCAATTCCACCACCTGGGCGGTGCGGAGTCGGGGCTTATAGGAGGAGGAGCCTCACCGTTTCAAGGGCCACTTCCCCTCGGCCTCCAGGCGGTGCCGGAGCACCGGATTCTCGTCCAGGAAGGCCTGGAGCGACTCCTGGGTGATCTCCACGTCCACGTCCTCGGCGCCGACGAGCGACTGACAGGAGAGCCGGGAGTTGGCCCGCACGTCGAAGGCCTGGTCCAGCCGGTCGGCCTCGTTGTCCTGCTGCTCGGAGAGCGACTCCAGCCCGCGCTTCACCCAGACGTGACAGGTGGAGCAGGCGCAGACGCCGCCGCAGGCGTGGCCAACCGTGGCCCCGCACTGCTCGGCCGCCTCGAGGAGGCTCGTCCCCTCCGGGACCTCGATGACCACGTCGTCGAACGGGCTCCGGAATCGGACGCGAGGCATTGGCTCAGACCTCGTCGACCTGCCGGCCCTCGAGGAGCGTCCCTACCGCCCGGTTCATGATCCGCTCGACGAAGGGACGTGATGCCTCGTCGAGCGCCTTGATCGCGTCGGCCAGCACCCCGGACTCGGTGGCGGTCTGGCGCAGCTCGGCGATCCGGGCGATGGCCGCCTCCAGCTCGCGCCGCTCCTCGCCCGGGAGCAGGTCGGAGAACGCGACCAGCTGCTTCCGCGCATCGTGGAGGATCCGCTCCGCCTCCACCTGCTGCTCGCGGAGCTGGCGGGCCTGGATGTCCTCCTCGGCGTGCTCGATCGAGTCGAGCAGCATCTGCTCGACCTCCTCGTCGGTCAGACCGTGGGTGGGCTTCACGGTGATCGCCTGGCTGACCCCGCTGCTCAGCTCCTTCGCCGAGACCGAGAGGATGCCGTCGGCGTTCACCTCGAACCGCACCTCCACCCGCGCCATGCCGGCGGGCATCGCCGGGATGCCCGAGAGCCGGAACCGCGCCAGCGAGCGGTTGTCGGCCACCAGCTCCCGCTCGCCCTGCACCACATGGACGTCCAGTGCGTTCTGGCCGTCCTGGAAGGTGGTGAAGACCTGCGCCGCCGCCGTGGGGATGGCGCTGTTCCTGGGGATGAGCTTCTCCGCCACCCCACCCATGGTCTCCAGCCCGAGCGACAGGGGAATGACGTCGAGGAGCAGCACCTCGTCGGCCCGGTCGCGGTTGGTGAGGAGGTCCGCCTGCACCGCTGCCCCGAGCGCCACCACCTGGTCCGGGTCGATGTCCCCCAGCGGCTCCCTGCCGAAGGTCTGGGCGACGAACCGCCGCACCGCCAGCACCCGCGTGCTGCCGCCGACCAGGATGATCCCGTCGAGCTCCTCGCGGCCGATGCCTGCGTCCTTGAGCGCGCGGCGGCAGGCCACTCCCGTCCGCTGGAGGAGAGGGGCGATCCACGCGTCCATCTCGCCCCGGGTCACGGTGAACGTTCGCCCGAGCGCCGACAGCTCGGTCGTCTCCTGGTGGGTCAGCGTCTCCTTGGCGTTCCGCGCCGCGGCGAGCAGCTCGGTCACCGCCCGCGGATCGCGCTCGACGTCCAGGCCGTGCGCCTCGAGGAACCGGGCGGCGATGGCCCGGTCGAAGTCGTCACCGCCGAGCGCCGAGTCTCCGCCCGTCGACTTCACCTGGAACACACCCTCCACCAGCTGGAGGATGGAGATGTCGAACGTCCCGCCGCCCAGGTCGTAGACCGCGAACGTCCCCTGGCTTCCCTTGTCGAGCCCGTAGGCGAGCGCCGCCGCGGTGGGCTCGTTGAGGAGCCGCAGCACCTCGAGGCCGGCGAGCCGCCCGGCGTCGCGCGTGGCCTGGCGCTGGGCGTCGTCGAAGTACGCGGGGACGGTGATGACCGCCTGCTCCACCTTGCCGGTGAGCGCGGCCTCCGCCCGCCGCTTCAGCGCCCGGAGGATCTCCGCCGAGACCTCGATCGGCGTCACCGGGGGCCCGCCCTTCACCTCGAAGCGGACCACCGAGCCGCCCGGGGCGAAGCGGTACGCGCCCAGTGCCTTCGTCTCGGCGTCCTCGGGTCCCTTGCCCATGAACCGCTTCACCGAGGCGATGGTGCTGGTTGGCTCCACGGCCGCGAGCGCACGGGCCCGCACGCCCACCAGCACCGCACCGTCCGCGGCGTAGTTCACCACCGAGGGCAGGAGAAGCGAGCCGTCCTCGTCGACCGGAAAGGCCCGGGGTTTCCCCTCCACCACCGCTGCCACCAGCGAGTTGGTGGTGCCGAGGTCGATGCCCACCGCGTGGCCGCGGGGCTTGAGGGGGTCGTGGATCTGGAGGAGCCCGCCCGGCATCGCTCAGGCCTCGTCCTCGTCCGAGGCCTCGGCCGCCTCGAGGAACCGGTGATGGTAGCGGAGCCGGGCGAGGGCCTGGGCTGCCTCGTCGCGGGCCACGGCGTCGCCCGGGCTTCGCTCCAGCCGCCGGAGCGCGGACTGCGCCGCCGACAGCGTGGTCGCCGACTGGACGCGCACCCGGTCGGACAGGGCGGTGACCTGCTCGTCGTCGCCCGCGGTCCGCGCCGAGTCGAGCTGCTCGCGGAGATCGAGCACCTGCTCCAGCACGTCCGCGGGGACGCTCACCGCTCGCGCCTCGTCCTTGAGAAGGTCGAGCCCGTGGAGCTTCAGGAGATAGAAGGCCCGCGGCTCCGGTGAGCGCAGCGTCCGGTAGGCCTCGTTCAGCAGGGCGGTGCGCTCGAGCGAGAGCCGCCGCTCGCGCGGGTCGTCCTTCCCGGCGCGGTCAGGGTGCAGCCGCAGCGACCGCTCGCGATACGCGCGCTCCAGCTCCGCCTTGTCCACGTCCACGCCGCGGGGCAGCCCGAGCACGTCGAACAGCGTGGTGCCCTGCGCCACCGGTTGCACCTTCCCGCAGTCCGGGCAGACGTCGGCGGCGGTCACCTCCGACTGGCAGTTCCAGCAGCGCACGACTCATGCCTCTAGATGGAGAAGCTCTCGCCGCAGCCGCAGGCGGTCTTCACGTTGGGGTTCTCCAGCTTGAAGCCGGAGGCCATGAGCGTCTCCTCGTACCGGAGCTCCGAGCCCAGCAGGTAGAGATAGCTCTTCGGGTCCACGAAGACGCGGATCCCGTCCCGCTCGAAGATCCGGTCGCGCTCCCGCGGTGCCTCGGCCCACTCGATGGCGTACGACAGCCCGGAGCAGCCGCCGCCGCGCACCGCGACCCGCAGTCCTGCGCCCAGCGTGTTCCGCTGGTTGAGCAGGACCTTGATCCGCGCCGCGGCCCCTTCCGAGACCCCGAACGTCTTCGCCGCGGGACGGGGCGGGGGAGAAGCAGGCGCAGTGTTCTGGGACGGAGCAGTCATCAAGTCGCGGTGGCCTTCGTCGCGGCCTGACGCTCGGCACGCTTCTTCTTGAAGTCCTGGATGGCCGCCTTGATCGCGTCCTCGGCGAGCACCGAGCAGTGGATCTTCACCGGAGGGAGCGACAGCTCCTTGGCGATCTCCTTGTTGGTGATCTGCGTCGCCTCGTCCACCGTCTTGCCCTTCACCCACTCGGTGACCAGCGAGCTCGAGGCGATGGCCGAGCCGCAGCCGAAGGTCTTGAACTTCGCGTCCTGGATGATGCCCTCGTCGGAGATGCGCAGCTGCAGCCGCATCACGTCGCCGCAGGCCGGAGCGCCGACCAGACCCGTGCCGACGTTCGGGTCGCTCTTGTCCAGCGTTCCGACGTTGCGGGGGTTCTCGTAATGCTCGACGACCTTCTCGCTATAAGCCATGGGACGTCCTTCAGTGCGCCGTCCAGGCGATGGACTTGAGGTCCACGCCCTCGCGGGCCATCTCGTAGAGGGGACTCATCTCGCGCAGCTTCTTCACCTTGTCCACCACCAACCGCGCCACCGTATCCACCTGGGCCTCGGTGTTGAAGCGGCCGAGCCCGAAGCGGATCGAGGAGTGCGCCATGTCCTCCTCCACGCCCAGCGCCCGGAGCACGTAGGACGGCTCGAGCGAGGCCGAGGTGCAGGCGCTCCCCGAGCTCACCGCCACGTCCTTGATGGCCATCATCAGCGCCTCGCCCTCCACGTAGGAGAACGAGATGTTCAGGTTCCCCGGGAGCCGGTGCTCGACCGAGCCGTTCACCGTGCACATGTCCAGCTCGGCCATGAGCTTCGCCTGCAGCCGGTCGCGGAGCCCACCGATGCGTCCCGACTCGGCCGCCATCTCGGTCCGGGCGATCTCCGCCGCCTTGCCGAAGCCCACGATGCCCGCCACGTTCAGGGTCCCGGAGCGCATGCCGCGCTCGTGTCCGCCGCCGTCGATGATCGGCGCGATGCGCACCCGCGGCTTGCGGCGCACGTAGAGCGCACCGATGCCCTTGGGGCCGTAGATCTTGTGCGCGGTGAGCGAGGCCAGGTCGACCTTCATCGACTCCACGTCGAACGGGACCTTCCCCACGCCCTGCACCGCGTCGGTGTGGAAGAGCACCCCACGCGAACGGCACAGCTTGCCGATCTCGGCGAGCGGCTGGACGGTGCCGATCTCGTTGTTGGCCAGCATCACCGAGACCAGGATGGTCCGGTCGGTGATCGCCGCGGCGAGCTTCTCCAGGCTGACCCGGCCGTCCTTCTCGACGTCCAGGTAGGTGACCCGCGCGCCGGGGTGGATGACCGCGTTCCACCGCTGGAGCACCGGGTCCTGATCGAGCTTGTACTGGGCCGCGAGCGCGTCCACGTCCTCGGGCTTCACCTCGCCGCCGGTGAGCTCCATCAGCCGGAGCAGCTTCAGCTCCTCGAGCCGCTCCTGGCGCATGCGCTCCAGCCGCTTGCCCGAGTCGAGGATCGCCTTGTGCTCGGTCTTCAGGGTGATGATGTGGTCGCCCTTCGAACGGTAGAACTCGGCCGCGCCCTTCAGCGCCAGGTTGTCGGACTCGGTGGCACCGCTGGTGAAGACGATCTCGTTGGCCTGGGCGCCGATGAGCGCCGCCACCTGGGCCCGTGCCTGCTCGACTGCCGCCTCGGCCCTCCACCCGAACGCATGGTTGCGAGAAGCAGCGTTTCCGAAATCCTCCCGCAGGTAGGGAAGCATCGCCTCGAGCACGCGCGGATCGAGCGCCGTCGTGGCATGGTTATCCATGTAGATCGGGAGGTTCATCGGGTCGTTCTGGCCAGGTGCCTACATTGGCCTACCAATGTGGACCGGGTAGGTCGATTATAACGACGGGGGTCCTGACATCAAGGTGGAAGCCCGCGGCACCCGTGGGCGTTTCCTCCCTGAACCCCGGAGCGAAATTCCTTGCAGACGAACACCTCCACACGATGGGTCTGGGTGGCCGGCCTGGCGGCCGTGGCCGCGCTCGGCCTCGTGCTCATCCCCGCCGCGCTGCCCACCGGGCCGTCGGCCAACCTCGACGCCGCCGGAGCGCTCGGCGCGGGCCGGCTCGGCGTCGGAGCCCTGCTGGTCTTCCTCGGTGGCCTGCTCACCGCGCTGACCCCCTGCGTGTATCCGCTCATCCCCATCACCGTCGGCGTCTTCGGCGCCCGGCCCGGGGTGGGGCGAGGCAAGGCCGTGCTCCTCACCTCGAGCTATGTCGTGGGAATGGGCGTGGTGTTCGCCACGCTGGGCGTCATCGCTGCGCGCACCGGCGCCGCCTTCGGGGCGCTCCTCGGCCACCCGGCGGTCGCCATCGGGCTGGCGGTGTTCCTCCTCGTCCTCGCGGCGAGCATGTTCGGCGCGTTCGACCTCACCCTTCCCGAGGGCCTCGCGCTCCGGCTGAACTCGGTCGGCGGGTCGGGCCTGGCCGGGGCGTTCCTGATGGGCAGCGTGGCCGGGTTCCTCGCCGCGCCGTGCACCGGGCCGGTGCTCACCGGGCTCCTCACCTACGTGGCGACCACCCGGAACACGGTGCTCGGCGGAGGGCTGCTCTTCGTCTACGCGCTCGGCATCGGCGTCCCGTTCTTCCTGATCGGCGTCTTCGCGGTCCGGCTGCCGAAGAGCGGCGCCTGGATGGACTGGGTGAAGAGCGCGCTCGGCATCCTCCTCGTCGCCCTCGCTGCCACCTACGTGCGCGACGCCTTCCCCGCGCTCCGCACCGCGGCGTCCTCCGCCGCCCGGGCGTGGGGGCCGACCGGCGGCGTCTGGCTCGCGGGAGGCCTGGCCGCGGTGGGCGTGCTTCTGGGGGCCGTCCATCGCCACTTCGGCGGGGGGTTCCGCGACTCGGTCCTGAAGGGCGCCGGGGTGGCGCTCGTCGCCGGGGCGGTGCTGCTCCGCCTGTCGGCGCTGAACGTCGGCGTCGAGAGCACGGGCCTGGTCTGGAATCTGCGGTACGCGGGGGAGGGGACGCAGCCCGAGCCGGTGGACGCGGCCATGGCGCGCGCACGCGCCGAGCACCGACCGGTGATGATCGACTTCTTCGCCGAGTGGTGCGCCGCCTGCAAGGAGCTGGACCGCGAGACCTACGTCGCTCCGGGCGTCGTGGCCGAGGCCGAGCGCTTCGTCCGCATCAAGGTGGACGGTACCAACGCCGTGGACCCGGTCGACGCCCTCTACGCGCGGTTCGGCGTGAATGGCTTGCCGACGGTGGCCTTCGTCTCGTCCGATGGAAAGGTCCTGGATGACCCCCGGGTGACCGGTTTCCTGGGACCGGAGAAGTTCACCGAGACGCTGCGTCAGGTCCGGTAGGCTGCCGCAAACAGCCTTGTCGCTCGCTTCCCGAGGGAGGAGGCAGGCGCATAGAC
>JADGQZ010000109.1 GCA_017881345.1 Myxococcaceae bacterium
CCGGCGCCGTCGATGATGGTGGTGTTGTCCTTGTCGATCTTCACCCGCTTGGCGCGGCCGAGGTCGGTCAGGCTCAGGTTCTCGAACTTGATGCCCAGCTCCTCGCTGACCACGCTTCCGCCGGTGAGGGTGGCGATGTCCTTCAGCATCTCCTTGCGCCGGTCGCCGAAGCCCGGCGCCTTGACCGCGGCGACGTTGAGCACGCCGCGGAGCTTGTTCACCACCAGGGTGGCGAGGGCCTCGCCCTCCACGTCCTCGGCGATGATCAGCAGCGGCTTGCCCGCGCGGGCGACCTGCTCCAGCAGCGGGATGAGGTCCTGCATCGAGCTGACCTTCTTCTCGCTGATCAGGATGAACGGATCGTCGAGCTCGGTCTCCATTCGCTCGCGGTTGGTGACGAAGTACGGGCTCACGTAGCCGCGGTCGAACTGCATGCCCTCCACCACGTCGAGGGTGGTCTCGAGCGCCTTGCCCTCCTCGACGGTGATGACGCCCTCCTTGCCGACCTTCTCCATGGCCTCGGCGATGATGTTGCCGATGGTCTCGTCGCCGTTGGCGGAGATGGTGCCGACCTGGGCGATCTCCTTCTTGTCCTTGGTGGGCTTGCTCAGCTTCTTCAGCTCGGCGACCACGGTCTCCACGGCCTTGTCGATGCCCCGCTTGAGCTCCATCGGGCTGTGGCCGGCGGCGACCAGCTTCAGGCCCTCCTCGTAGAGGGACCGGGCGAGGACGGTGGCGGTGGTCGTGCCATCGCCGGCGGTATCGGAGGTCTTGCTGGCGACCTCCTTCACCATCTGGGCGCCCATGTTCTCGAACCGGTTCTCGAGGTCGATCTCCTTGGCGACGGTGACGCCGTCCTTGGTGACCGTGGGAGAGCCGAACGACTTCTCGATCACCACGTTGCGGCCCTTGGGGCCGAGGGTCACGGCAACCGCGTCGGACAGGACGCGAACGCCGCGCAGGATGGCGTCGCGCGCCCCCTGGTGGAAGTAGATTTCCTTGGCTGCCATCTGCAAACCTCCGGAACGGCTGAGTTTTTTGAGATCCGCCGGGATTGGCACTCCCCGGCTGTGAGCGCCAACCTAAAGGTCTGCAGGACGTTGTCAACCGCTTCCTCGGCCCCCGCGGAGAATGGGACGCTCCGGGGCCGTGCGCATCCTCTACGGCGTCGTCGGCGAGGGCATGGGGCACGCCACCCGCTCGCGGGTGGTGCTCGAGGAGCTGGTCAAGGAGCACGAGGTCCAGGTCGTGGCCTCGGGCCGCGCGCAGGGCTACCTCGCCGAGCGCTTCCCGGACGTTCACCCCATCTGGGGCCTGACCATTCACTACGAGGGCAACGCCATCCGGCGCATCCCCACCCTGCTCCAGAACCTGCGGGGCGCCCTCCGTGGCTGGCCGAGGAACGTGGCCGCGTACTTCCGGCTCCTCGCCCGGTTCCGCCCGGACGTGGTGATCAGCGACTTCGAGAGCTTCAGCTACTACTTCGGCAAGGCCCACCGCATCCCGGTCATCGGCCTGGACAACATCCACGTCATCAGCAAGTGCACGCACTCGCCCGCTCTCCTGCGCGGTCACGAGAAGGACTTCGGGCTCATCCGCAGCGTCGTCGCCGCGAAGCTTCCGCGGTGCTTCCACTACCTCATCCCGACGTTCTTCTACCCGCCGGTGCGCTCGCGGCGGACGACACTCGTCCCGCCGGTGCTCCGCCCCGAGGTGCTGGCCGCCCGGAGCGAGCCCGGCGACCACCTCCTCGTCTACCAGACGGCAACCACCAACCTCGCCCTCCCCGAAGCCCTGAAGCGGCTCGGCGTGCCCGCGCGCGTGTACGGACTCCGGCGGGAGCTGACCGAGGATCAGATCGACGGCAGCGTCACCTACCGTCCGTTCAGCGAGGCCGGGTTCATCGAGGACCTCCGCACCGCCCGCGCGGTCATCGCCGGCGGCGGCTTCACCCTCCTCGGCGAGGCGGTGTTCCTCAGGAAGCCGGTGCTCTCGGTGCCGGTGGAGAAGCAGTTCGAGCAGGTGCTCAACGCGCTCTACATCCAGCAGCTTGGCTACGGCGCCTACGCCCGCCGCATCACCGACGAGGTCCTCGGCGCGTTCCTCGCCCGGATTCCGGAACACGCGCAGGCGCTCGGCGGGTACACCCAGGACGGGAACACGCTCGCCCTGGCTGCCCTTCACGAGCAGCTCGCCCGGGTCGCCGCGCGGCGGACGCACCGTGGGCGCGCCGAGCCGTCCGGTGGGACCTAGCTCCACCGGCGCCCTCGAGAGACGAGGTGCAGGCGCGGAAGAGGCGCATCCGCGCGCAGTCTCCCGCACACGCGATCACGCGTTGCCGCAAGCTTTCGCGACCCACCGGGCCGAGCATGACCCACCCCCGCGGGCGAGCCCCGCCTGGGAACTCGGGATCTTGGTCGTGGGACAACCGTTTGCACTGTTCGACCCGCGGCATGGAACGTGTGTCCAGATTCAGGGCGAGGCCACGGCGCGGAGCGACGCTGCTCCTGGCGCTGGGGGTCATGACGTTCCTCACCCTCGGCGCCATCACCACCGTCAACCTCATCACCGCCCAGACGGACCCGGCCGGTCAGGACCGGCGGGCCAAGGAGGCGTTCTTCGCCGCCGAGGCCGGGCTCGCCGAGGCGCGCGAGTGGCTCCGGCTGCAGACCGCGGCCATCCCCTCCCCGCAGCCGACGAACGCCATCCTCGCCGAACTCGCTCCCGCGGCTGACCTCGGTGGACCCACCGACCCCTGGTATCAGGTCCCGCTGGGCATCACCCCGGACTCGTGGGTGGGCTATCGGCTCTCCCGGTCGCCCGACAACACGGGTGCGCAGGCGATCGATCCGAGCGTGACCACCGCAGGGCTGGAGCTGACCGGCGCCGACGGGACGCAGTACCAGGCGTATCCGGACACCGCGCGCCTCGTCTACCGGGTCTTCCTCCGCGATGACGACGACGGCGACGGCGATCCGACCGTCGACTCGAACGGGACGGTGTGGC
>JADGQZ010000110.1 GCA_017881345.1 Myxococcaceae bacterium
CGGGAGGGCCGGAACCAGACCGAGCACGTCCTCGGCCGCGGCGCGCACGGTGTGGGGCGGCGCGAAGCCGGCGCGCGAGTCTCCGTGGAGCCGGAGGTCCACCAGCGCCGCTCCCCAGCTCGGGTGCATCTCCACCCACCTCCTCCCGAAGGATCGCCAGTTTCCGCCGCGTCCGAGCAGCCCGTGGAGGAACAGCACCCAGCGCTCCGGTGCGCGCGGACCCTCCGTCAACGCCGTGTACGTCAGGGTGGCCATGGCCCGCTGGAACTAGCACGGGGAGGCGGGCCTGCTAAGCTGGCCGTCCCGTGTCGACGACTGCCGAGTTCGAAGCGGAGTGGCGCCGCTCTCGACCCTCCAAGCTTCCGTGGATTCTCCTCGTGGCCGCGGTGGTGGTGGGCGGCTGGAGCTCCTGCACCCTGAAGGGCGCCAAGGACGAGGCCGAGACCGCGCTCAAGAAGGAGAGCGAGCGGTCCGCCGCGCTCGAGGGCAAGGTGAAGGACCTGGCGAAGACCCAGGCCGCCATGGAGCTGAAGATCCGCGACCTCGAGCGGGAGAAGACGCTGCTCGCCGAGCGGAAGGTCGAGCCGGTGAAGGCCGAGGATCCGAAGGCGGCGGCGAAGAAGCCGGTGGCCGCGCCCGCCAAGTCGACCAGCACCTCGAAGAAGACCACCACCAAGAAGCACAAGTAGCCGGTCCCGATCGGGAGCGGCTCACCCGGCGCGCTGCCGCGGCTCGTCGCGAAGGATCTCCGCGATGACCTTCGCGGTCGCCGTCCCCGTTCGCGCCACCTCCGCCGGAGTGCCCTGGGCCACGATGCGGCCGCCCGCGTCCCCGCCCTCGGGCCCCAGCTCCACCACCTGGTCCGCGGCGGCGATGACCACCGGATGGTGCTCGATGACGACCAGGGTGTCGCCCCGGGCCACGAGCTGATCCAGTACCCGCAGGAGCTTCGCCACGTCGGCCAGGTGGAGCCCCGTCGTCGGCTCGTCGAGGACGTAGAGCGTTGGCTCGTGCCGGGCGGTCGCGGTGAGCTCGGCGGCGAGCTTCAGCCGCTGCGCCTCGCCGCCGGAGAGCGTGTGGCTCCCCTGGCCGAGCTGCAGATAGCCCACGCCGAGCTCGGACAGGCATCGCAGCGGGCCCGCCACCCGGGGCAGCGGGGCGAAGGCCTCGAGCGCCTCGTCCACCGTGAGGCGCAGCGCCTCTCCGACGTTGAGCCCGCGCCAGCGGATCTCGAGCGTGGCGGGCTCGAAGCGCGCGCCCCCGCACGCCTCGCAGGGCGTGGTGACGTCGGGGAGGAACGACATCTCGTGACTGATGCTCCCCTGCCCCGCACAGGCCGGGCAGCGCCCGCCCCCGCCGGAGTTGAACGAGAACCGTGTCGGGCCGAAGCCTGCGGCGCGCGCCTCGGGGGTGGCCGCGAAGACCCGGCGCAGCTCGTCCCAGATGCCGAGGAACGTCGCCGGAACGCTGCGCGGGGTGCGTCCGATGGGCGACTGGTCCACCGCCAGGACCCGCCGTAGCGGGCCAGTCCCGGAGAGGCGCCGGAAGGGACCGGGGGGCGGCGTGGTCCGGCCGAGGGCCTCGCGCACCGCCGGGAACAGCACGCGGCGGACGAGCGTGCTCTTGCCCGAGCCCGAGACACCGGCCACCACCGTCATCCGGCCGATCGGCAGCGCGAGGTCGACGCCGCGTAGGTTGTGGCACCGCGCGCCCTCCAGCCGGAGCCAGTCGCGCGCAGGCGGCCGCACCGGCCGGAGCCCCCGCACCGGGAGCCGGAGCGCCCGTGCGGTGGGTGAGGCCTCGCTGGCGAGCACCTCGGCGGGCGACCCGGCGGCCACGATGCGACCGCCGAGCCGTCCGCCCCCGGGGCCGAGGTCGACGAGGTGGTCCGCGGCGCGGAGCGTGTCGAGGTCGTGCTCGACCACCAGCACCGTGCTTCCGGTGTCGACGAGCGCGCGCAGGTTCTCCAGCAGCCGCCCGGTGTCCCGGGGGTGCAGGCCGATGGTCGGCTCGTCGAGGACGTAGAGCGCGCCGGTGAGTCCGGCGCCCGCCTGGGCCGAGAGCCGGAGCCGCTGCATCTCCCCGCCGCTCAGCGTCGCCGCGGCACGGTCGAGCGAGAGGTAGCCCAGACCCACCCGCTCGAGGAACTCGAGTCGACGGATCAGCTCGCCGAGCGCCGCGCCTCCGATGCGTGCCGCGTCTCCGGACAGCGTCCAGCGGCGAACTTCCCCGACGGCCCGCACCACGGGCTGCTGCACCACCTCGGAGTAACGGCGGCCAAAGAGCCGGACCGCCCGGGGGACGGGCTGCAGCCGCGTTCCCGCGCAGCCGGGGCACGGGTCGGTCGACTCGCCCTCGACCCCCTTCCCCTCGAGCCCGGTGCCCTCGCAGTCCTCGCACCGGCCCTGCGCGGTGTTGAAGGAGAACCAGCGCGGATCGAGCTCGGGGACGGCGGTGCTGCACCGGGGACAGCTCCGCTCGGAGGAGAGGAGCCTCTCGCGGCCAGCGCGCAGCATCTTGACCGCCCCCTGGCCCCAGCGCAGCGCCTGCTGGAACGCCTCGGCCGGGATGTCGGCGGCGGGCCCGGACCAGACCACGAGGTCGATGGTGTGCTCGCGACTGCGCGCCAGCTTCGGCGGCGCGTCGGTCGACACGCGTCCTCCGTCGCAGATGGCCTCCCTCACCCCGGCGCGGGCGGCGGCGGTGAAGACGTCGAGGTAGGTGCCCTTGCGTTCCCGGACGACGGGCGCGAGCAGCTCGACGGCTCCCCGCATCGCGCGCGCCTCGGCGAGGAGCTGCTCGGCCGAACGCGGGGCGATGGCGGTGTCGTCGTTCGGGCAGTGCGGCGTCCCGAGCTTGGCGAAGAGGAGCCGGAGGTAATGGGCCACCTCGGTCACGGTGGCGACGGTGCTGGTGGCGCCGGCGCGCGCGGTGCGCTGCTCGAGCGCGACCGCCGGAGGAAGTCCGCGGATCCGCTCCACGTCCGGCCGCGGGAGCGTGGGGAGGAACTGGCGCGCGTACGGGCTCAGCGTCTCGGTGAAGCGTCGCTGGGCCTCGGCGAAGATGACGTCGAAGGCCAGCGTGGACTTGCCCGAGCCGCTCGGGCCGGTGAGCACCACCAGCTTGCCGAGGGGGATGCTGCAGCTCACGTCGGCCAGGTTGTGCTCGCGGGCGTGCTCCACGACGAGGCAGGGCGCGCCCTCGCCCGGGCCCACCGGCGCGGCGGCGGCATGCGCACTGCCGACCGACCGGAGCGCCTCTCCGGTCCGGGTCGCGCCGCGGGCGACGTCCTCCGGCCTTCCCTGGGCGACGACCCGTCCGCCCTCGCGTCCACCGCCCGGACCGAGCTCGACGAGCCAGTCGGAGGCCCGCAGCAGATCGAGGTCGTGGTCCACGACGAGCACGCTCGCTCCTGCATCGACGAGCGCGTGAAGCGCCTCGAGGACCCGGGCCACGTCCTCGCCGTGCAGACCGGCGCTCGGCTCGTCGAGGACGTAGAGCACGCCTTCCTGCGCGCCGCCCAGCGCACGGGCGAGCTTCACCCGCTGGGCCTCCCCTCCGGACAGCGTGGACAGCGGCTGGCCGATGGGGAGGTAGCCCAGGCCCAGGCGCTGCAAGGGCCCCAGCGCGCCGGCGATGGCCCGGTCGTCCCGGAACGCCGCGAGCGCCTGGTCCACGGTCATCGCCAGGACGTCGGAGACCGAGTGTCCCGCGAGGCGGACCTCGAGCACCTCGGGCTTGAAGCGGCGGCCCCGGCAGCCCGGGCAGATGAGCGCGACGTCGGCAAGGAACTGCATCTCCACCGTCTCGCTGCCCTCGCCCGAGCAGGCCTCGCAGCGTCCGCCGTCGACGTTGAACGAGAAGTGGGCGGGCCCGAAGCCGCGCAGCACGGCGTCCGGCTCGGCCGCGAAGCGCTTGCGGAACGCGTCCCATGCCTTGGTGTAGGTCGCGGCATTCCCGCGCGAGGTGCGTCCAAGCGGCGCCTGGTCGACCAGGACCACCCGGGCGAGCGGCAGGCCGGGGGCGACCGAGCGAACCGCGCCCGGCGCCTCGACGTCGGCGTGCCCGAGCGCCCGGGCCAGGCTGCGGAACACCACCTCCTCGGCGAGGGTGCTCTTCCCCGAGCCGCTGGGGCCACAGACGGCGCCGAGGACACCGAGCGGGAGCCGTACGTCGACCCCGGCGAGGTTGTTGGCCGTGGCGCCCTGCACCTCGATCCACCCGGGCGGGGTCCTCCGGGGGCGCTCGTGACGGCGTGCGCCGCCGAGGACGCGGCCGGTGGGCAGGTCGGTCCTGCGGGCGAGCGCTGCGGGCGTGCCATCGAAGCAGAGCCGACCGCCCTCGGGACCAGCGCCCGGGCCGAGCTCGAGGACACGGTCGCTGGCGCGGATGAGCATCGGGTCGTGCTCGAGCACCAGCACCGCGTTGCCGCGACGGGCGAGCTCGCCGAGCGCGGTGGTGAGCGGCGGGAGGTCCGAGGGGTGGAGACCGACGGAGGGCTCATCGAGGACGAAGAGAGCGCCGGTGAGCCCGGTGCCGAGCGCCGCGGTGAGCGAGACGCGCTGTGCCTCGCCGCCGGAGAGGGTCCGGCTCTGCCGGTCGAGGCCGAGGTAGCCGAGGCCGACACGCGCGAGCCATCCGAGGCGGCCGACCAGCTCGCGGCGCGCCAGCTCACCCTGGCCGGTGCGCGTGGCGAGCGCCTCGAGCCGGCGGTGCGTCTCGGCCACCTCCAGCCGGTGCCACGCGGCGAGGTCGAGCCCGCCGACGCGGTAGCGGAGCGCGTCCGGATTGAGCCGGGCACCCTGGCAGGTGCTGCAGAGCGTGTACGCGCGGTAGCGGCTGAGCAGCACGCGCACGTGCATTTTGTAGGTGCGCGACTCCATCCAGCGGAACCAGGCCCGGAGCCCCGGGTACCGGCCGCCCCGGTAGTCACCCTCGCCCTCGAGCACCGCCTCTCGCTGCTCCGGCCGCAGCTCGCGCCACGGCACGTCGAGGGGGATGCGGTTGGACCTCGCGAAGCGGACCAGCTGTCCGCGCTCCCAGTCGCTCGAGCGGCCGTTCCACGGACGGAGGGCGCCGCCGGCGATGCTCAGCCCGTCATCGGGGATGACCTTGCCCCAGTCGATGTCGAGCGTGCGGCCGAAGCCGCGGCAGGCGGGACACGCCCCCACCGGCGACTGGTAGCTGAAGAGCCCGGGCCGGGCAGGCTCGAACCCGCGGGCACACGTCGGACACACCAGCCCCTGCCGCACCGAACGCCGCCGGCCGGCGACCCAGAGGTGCGCGTCGCCGTGTCCCTCGGCCCATGCCTGCTCGAGCGAGGCGGCGAGACGGCCGCGGCTGCTCGCCGAGAGCGTGAGCCGGTCGACGACCACGTCCGCCTGGCCTGCGGCGCCCATGGCCTCCGCGGGCCGCAGCTCCTCGAGAGGCCGGACCTCGCCGCCGATGAGCAGGCGGCGGAACCCATCCTTCAACAGCCGCGCCCTGACGCCGAGAAAGGTCTCGGTGTCGGGCACGCGGACCGGGAACGTGAGGACGGTGGCGACTCCGGCGTGCTCCTCGACGAGGGCCCCGGCGGCCGATCCGGGGTCTCGGCGAACGGCCTCGAGGCCGTGCTCCGGACATAGCGGGAGCGCCTCGCGGGTGAAGAGCGCGGAGAAGTAGGCCTCGAGGTCGGCGAGCGTCGCGACGGTGGACCGCGAGCTCTTGACGCTGGTGCGGCGGTCGACGGCGATGCCTGCAGCCACGGGCTCGAGCCGGTCCATCGGAGGCCGCTCCAGCCGTTCGAGGAACTGCCGGGCATACGGGCTGAAGCTCTCGACGAAGCGGCGCTGGCCCTCGGCGTAGAGCGTGTCCACGGCGAGGCTGCTCTTGCCGCTCCCGGAGACGCCGGTGATGGCGGTGAGCTGCCCAGCGATCAGGTCGACGCTGACGCCCGCGAGGTTGTGGGTGCGGGCACCCTCGAGGTGGATGCGGTGCATGGGAGGGGAGCGGCGGTGCTAACAGGACGACAGCCACCCTGCACCCCCCGGCGGCCTTGTTCGGCCAAGCAGGCGAGCCGGATTTCTCGTGCGGAGCGCGGCTCCACCGTCGCCCGCTCCGACGACGGGGACGCTCGCGAGGCAAGCGCGGCGACACACCGCGGGCCTCCTCTCGCGCGGACGCCCTGCCCCGCCCGGACAGCAGACTCCAGCCTGCCGAGCCACTCCGGACAGGCTCTTCCAAGCCGTTGAAACGGCTCGCTGTTTTCAGGCGGAGCGGCGGTCCAGGCTTTGAAGCTCGAGCAGCATCGCGGACGACGTCGCGCCGAGCGCCCGGTGCGAAGACCGAGCCACCCGTGTACACCACGGCGGGGATGGACCCCTCGGAGCAGCTGCTTCGTCGACAGGCCGCGCGGGCCGCCCTCGCGCTCGACGACGAGCGCCTGCTCGGCTCCTGCGAGGTCACGACGTTCATCGGGGGTGGCCCGGGCGGCCAGCACCGCAACAAGACCGCGTCCGCGGTACGTCTCGTCCACGCGGCGACGGGCGTCACCGTCACCGCCACCGAGCGACGGAGCCAGGCCCAGAACCGGAGCACCGCGGTCGAGCGGCTCCGCGCCGCGCTCACCCGGCTCACCCACGTGGACCGGCCGCGCCGCCCCACGCGCCCGTCCCGAGGCTCGAAGGAGCGGCGCCTGGAGGCCAAGAAGCGCCTCGGTCAGCGAAAGGCCGAGCGGCGGGAGCCCGGCCGCTGGTGAGTCCCCTGGTTCCGGAACCAGCTCAGCCGCGCGCGCCAGCCGCATCGGGCCGGAACCGGGTGCGGATCCGATGTCGCACCGTCTCCAGCGCGTCGGCCACCGACACGCCGGCCCGCGCCCCGAACGCCACCACGAACTCCTGCCGATCGAGGTCTGCGAGCTTGCGGCGCTCCTGGACGGGCCTTCGCGCCTGGAGCAGCCGCACCGCCTCGAGGCGGACCTGGATCCCGTGGCGCTCGAGCACGTCCGCCCAGAAGCGCCGCTTGAGCTGACCCACCGTCATGCGCTCCAGCTGCACCGGGAGGAGCTGGACCGCGACCGTGGCCGATCCCACCCGGAAGCTCCACTCGGAGAGCAGCTCGAGATCGAGGAAGGCGGTGTTGAGGACCGACTGCACGTCCTTGCCCCGCGGCAGGAAGTAGCTCCGGACGAGGTGCCCGCACCCTGGGCAGGCAGTGGCGTGAAGGTCGTCCAGGCCCCGGAGCCGGTAGAGCGGAACCGCGAACACCTCCTGCTGACACTCCGGGCAGCCGGTTCGCTCGCCGAGCGTGGCAAGCACCCGGCGGAACTCCGCCCGGAGCCGATGCGCGCGAAGCGCCAGCGGAACCGCGTCCCGCAGGGCGGCGCTCCGGAACCGGAGCCCGCTCTGGACCAGCCGCTCTCCGGCGCGGCGAATCCCGAACTCGACCAGATCCGCCGCCTCGACCAGCCCCTGCTCCAGCGTCACCGGTGCCTCGTCGCGCCCGCCCAGCTGCTCGAAGCGGAGCGCCAGGTCCTCGTAGGTTCGCAGCCCGTCGAGCGGGTGCGGGACCAGCTCGCTGGCGTAGGCGAAGAGGACCAGCCGGACCGCCGCCGGCGCAGCACGGGCGAGCTCGCCGATCCGATCCGCCGCCTGTCGCGCCTCGGGAGAGGCCCGGGCGGACGCGAGCGCCTCGAGCGAGAGCCGCACCAGCTTCTGACGCCCGAGCGGGTCGAACGCCCGCTCGAGCGCGCGCCTCCCCTCGGTGGCGAGTGACGTCCGGTTTGCTCGTCTCACCGCATCCTCCAGCACCTCCGCCGCCTCACGCACCTGCCCGAGCGCGGCATCGCACCTCGCGCCCAGCTCCTCCCGGAGCACCTCGAAGAACTCCTGTCCATCCTCCTCCGCGGCGCGGGCCCGGCGAAGCAGCTCGGCGGTGGCGCATGCGCGGAGAGCCTCCAGGTCGAGCCGCAGCGCATCCCTGGCCGACTCGAAGCGCGCCCGTCGCTCCTCGAGCAGCCGGACCTCCTCCTCGAGCGAGACCGCCGGCTCGGGCAGCTCGGTTCCGAGGGCCTGGTCCGCCAGCGCCTCGAGCCCGGCGCGATCGCCCGAGCGGTAGAGCGCGTTGATGCGGGCCATGAGCGCGGCGTGGCGGATGTGCTCCTCCTCGGTCCGGGCGAGGTCGGGGTGGAAGCGGCGCGCGAGGCGCCGGTAGAGCGACTTGAGATCCACCGCGGCAGGCGGCTCCGGCACAGGCTCGTCGTCGGCTTCCGGTTCGCGGGAGTCCCGGTGGAGCTCCTGCGTGCGCTGGCGCTCCACGCGGCGTGCCCGCGCCGCGCGCTTCTGCGGCGGGACCTCCGCCAGCAGCTCGGCCCACCGCTCGAGTTGCCGGATCACGGAGGCGATCCGCTGGAGGCGTCGTTGCTCCCCGGAGAGCTCGGCGCGGTGCCGGGTCTCGAAGGCGGTCAGCTCGACCCGCAGCGTCTCGGCCTCGAGCTCGAGCTGGGCCACCTCGTCGCGGAGCTCCTCGAGCGCGGCGAGGAGTAATCGCAGCTGCTCGCGGAGCGGAGACGGCGCGAGGACGATGGCGACAGGACGGACGCGGGGCACGGGGGGACGCGGAGTCTACCGGACTTCCCGTCCCCGCCGGCCCCGCGGGCGGGCCGGCGGCGTCGCCGCTCAGCGGTCCTTCGGCTCGGCCCGGGCCTTCTTGTCCTCGGTCTTCGGCGGGACCTTGCGGGCACGCACGGGAGCCCCCTCGGTGCGGGGCGCTGCCCGCGCGACCGGGGCCTCGGTGTGAGCTGGAGGCGGACCGGGCGCGATCTCCGCACGGGAAGGAGGCACGGGACGAAGGACAGGACCCTCGCCACGCTGTCCGCCCATCACCTCGGGCTTGAGCATCGGCTGCACCAGCGGCTGCCCACCGGACGTCTCGGCGACGTTCTGCCGCGGCGACACCGTGCCACCCGCCGGGGGCGCCGACGCGGGCGAGCCGGGCGTGGGCATCGGCCGGGCGACGACGCCGGACTGCCCGTTCCATCCCGGTGCCTGGCCAACCCCGTGTTGCCCGCGGTCGAACGTGGCGGGCGCGGCGCGCACCGGAGGAGGCGGCGCGACGACGACCGGGTGGACCGCGGCGGCGTCACGCGACACCACCGGAGCCTGCGCCATCACCGGGTGGCCCTCGCGGGTGACTCCCGCCGGGGCGACGACCTCCACCACGCCGCCCCTGGCCACCGGACGGACCACCATGCCCGGACGGACGACGGGAGGGGCGCTCAGCACGACGGCGGGCGGCGTGCCCACGGGCGCGGGGACGATGACCCCGGGCTGCGAGCCAGGGGGCGGCGGCACGAAGACGCCGTGCGGGCCCATCGGCCGTGCGTAACCCACGTGCACCACCCGGACCTCGACCAGGGGGATGTACATCGACGGAGGCGGTGGGACGAAGACGCGGTAGCTCGGCCGCCAGAACCCGGCGACGAACACCACCGCGTCACCGCGGTACTCGTAGTAGGGCTCGGAGTAGACGTAGCTCGCGGCCGGCGGGCGTGCCCAGTGGCCGCGGGCCCAGACCCACTCACCATTCCACCAGGTCCAGTGCCCACCGACCCAGACCGCCTCGACGTAGGGCGCGGGCGGCGGCGGGTCCCAGCGCATCGGCGGAGGTGCCCAGGGAATGGCCACGGGCACGGGCTGCTCGAGCGGCGGCTCGACCTCGAGAGCCACCTCAGCCTCCGGCTGCACGACCGGTGCAGGCGGGGGCGGCGGTGGTCGATACGCCACGGGCGGCGGCGGCGGTGGTCGGTACTCGCGGACCACGCACCCCGAGGCGAGCAGCGCGCTTCCGATCCAGAGCATCCTGCGCATCGTTCTCCGTCCTTCCTTGCCTGTGGGCGAGACGCCCTGCGCGGGCTCGCTATTCAACTAGGCTACTTCCCATGGCCACCCGGATTCGCTGCAACGGTGTCGCCCTGGCGGTGGAGGACGACGGTGGAGGCGGTCCGGCGGTGCTGTTCTCCCACGGGCTCCTCTACTCACGCCGGATGTGGGACGCGCAGGTGGCGGCGCTGCGCGGGCGATTTCGTTGCGTGGTCTACGACCACCGCGGCCAGGGCGAGAGCGAGGCGCCGGAGTCCGGTCTGGACATGGACACCCTCACCGTCGACGCCGCGGTGCTCATCGAGTCGCTCGGCCTCGGCCCGGTGCACTTCGTCGGTCTCTCGATGGGCGGCTTCGTGGGCATGCGGCTGGCCGCACGGCGGCCGGAGCTCGTCCGCTCGCTGGCGCTGCTCGACACGGCGGCGGGCCCGGAACCCGCGGCGTCGGCGACCCGTTACCGGCGGCTGGAGTGGGTGGTCCGGTGGTTCGGCACCTGGTCGGTCGTGGGCCGGGTGATGGCGATCATGCACGGTGCGAGCGCCCGGAGGGATCCTGCCCGGGCGTCTGACCTGCGCTTCTGGCGCGACCATCTCCTCCGGCTCGATCGCCGAGCGGCCCCCAGGGCACTCGAGGGCGTACTCCAGCGCGAGAGCGTGGTTCCGCTGCTCTCGCGCATCCGCTGCCCGACCCTGGTGCTCGTCGGCGAGGAGGACACGGCGACCGTCCCCGCCCGGGCCGAGGAGATCGCCGCGGCCATCGCGGGAGCGCGGCTGGTCCGCATCCCCCGCGCGGGTCACATGTCCGCGATCGACGCGCCCGAGGCGGTCACCTCCGAGCTGCGCGGCTTCCTCGACGCGCAGCGCTGAGCACCGGAGCTCAGCCTGCCTTCGCCGGCGCCCGCGCCGAGGCCCGGCTGATGGCGATGAAGAACGCGACCACCAGCGGCCCGGCGATGAGGCCCACCGGCCCGAACGCCGCGAGCCCGCCGAGCAGGGCGAAGAAGACCACCGCCCCGTGCATCTCCACCCCGCCCTTGATGAACAGCGGCTTCACCACGTTGTCGATGAGGCTCACGACCAGGATGGCCCAGAGCACGAGGAAGATCCCCCATCCGGTCCGGCCCTGGAAGAACAGCACCAGCGAGAGCAGGAGCGGCACGCTGCCGGCGCCCACCGAGGGGATGAAGGACATGAAGAACGTGACCAGGGTGAA
>JADGQZ010000011.1 GCA_017881345.1 Myxococcaceae bacterium
ACCTCGCCCTGACACACCGGCCAGTGCGCGCCGCAGCCCGCGCCGGACCCGGTGGCCCGCACGAACGCCCCCCACGCCACCACCGCGAGGAGGAAGGCGAGCAGTCCCCAGGTCGCCCGTGCGAAGCGCCAGTTCACCATCGGGCCGGGTGCTTATCAGCCGCCGCCGGTTGCTGCCATGCTGCCCCGCGCCTGGAACGAAGGGAGCGAGGCACATGAACTTCGAGGTCCGGACAGACAGCCTTGCCGGAACCGCGACCGCTCTCGGCTGGGCGCGCGGCCACACGGTGGTCATCGACCGGCCGGCGGACGGCGGCGGGCAGGACCTGGGCTTCAACGGGGGCGAGCTCCTGCACCTCGCCGTCGCCGGGTGCGTGTCGAACGACCTGTTCCGCGAGGCCCGGGTGCTGGGGCTCCAGCTGACGCGGGTGGCGGTCACCGTGCACGGTGAGTTCATCGGGTCGCCGCCAGTCTCCGGCGGCATCGACTACTCGGTCGAGGTCTGGGGCGATGCACCGGCGGCGACGCTTCGCGCGCTCGTGGAGCGCGTGGACTCCATCGCGGAGATCCCCAGCACACTCCGCCAGGGGGCGGCGGTCCGTCTCTCCGACGCGCGGGTGCATGGCACGGACGCTGCCGCGGGTCGCCCGCCAGGCGCGGGTCGAGGCGCCGGATGAGTCTCGCCCGCCTGCGCGGGGAGACGGTGGACGCCCGGCTCTGGACCCCGGCGGAGCAGGTCGACTCCCAGGCGCTCACCCAGCTCCGCAACATTGCGAGCCTCCCCTGGGTCGCCCACGTGGCGGTCATGCCCGACGTGCACTTCGGGAAGGGGGCCACGGTCGGCTCGGTCATCGGGATGCGCGGCGCGGTGTCCCCGGCGGCCGTGGGCGTGGACATCGGCTGCGGGATGGGCGCCGTGCGGACGAGCCTCACTGCCTCCGACCTGCCCGACAGCCTGCGGGCGATCCGCTCGGACCTGGAGGACGCCATCCCGGTCGGGTTCGCCGCGCACGACGGGCCGGTCAAGCCGCAGGACCCGCGGCTCCGGGCCGAGGTGACCGAGCTGCTCGAGGGCTTCGACGACCTCGACCCCTCGGTGAAGGACCTCCGCGGCCGGGCGCGTGCGCAGCTCGGGACCCTCGGCGGCGGGAACCACTTCATCGAGCTCTGCCTCGACACCGATGGCCGGGTCTGGCTGATGCTGCACTCGGGCTCGCGGAACATCGGCAAGACCCTCGCCGAGGTGCACATGGCGCGGGCGCGAAAGCTCAAACACAACCGCGCGCTCGTCGACCCGGACCTCGCGGTCTTCCTCGCCGGGACGGAGGAGATGGCCGCGTACCGCCGGGACCTCGAGTGGGCGCAGCACTACGCGATGCTCAACCGGAGACTGATGTTCGAGCTGTACACCCAGGTGGTCCGGGCGCACTTCCCGGAGGTCCGCTTCGACGACCCGGTGCTCTGTCACCACAACTACGTCTCCGAGGAGACGCACCACGGTGAGTCGCTGCTCGTCACCCGCAAGGGCGCCATCTCGGCGCGCGCGGGTCAGCTCGGGGTCATCCCCGGCTCGATGGGGACCAGGAGCTACATCGTCCGCGGGCTCGGGAACGCCGAGTCGCTGCACTCGGCGTCACACGGCGCGGGGCGGAAGATGTCGCGCGGCGAGGCCAGGCGTCAGTTCAGCGTGAAGGACCTCGCCGAGCAGACCGCAGGCGTGGAGTGCCGGAAGGACGGCGGCGTGCTCGACGAGATTCCGGGCGCGTACAAGCCCATCGAGCAGGTGATGGAGTACCAGAAGGACCTGGTGGAGATCGTCGCCGAGCTGAAGCAGGTGCTCTGCGTGAAGGGATGACCCCGGCGCCACTCCGCAACTCAGGGCAGCAGGCCCCCGCGCTGCCCGGCAGCCGGCCGTCCGGTTCTGTGCGTGGTGCGCGCGACGAGGCACAAGAGCGGACGCCCAGGTCGGGGGGACAGCCGCCTGCCTCAGAACCGCCCGGCGACCACCAGCCCGGCGCGGCCGTCGGGGCCGAACGAGGGGATGATCGACACCTTCTCCACGCTCGTGGCCCGCGATGGCGAGGGGGACGCCGTCGGCCGCGCGGACAGCTCGTACCCCAGCACTGCGCCGGCGAGCATCAGCGGCGGCCCGAACCACATCAACCGGCCCGCGTTGCCGGAGCTGATGGCCAGCGCCGTCCCGGCTCCGAGTGCCTCGCCGAACCAGCTCACCCACGGCGAGCCGTGCGCATCGAAGTAGCTGCCGGTGAGCGGCACCATCACCGCCACCGCGAGGCCGAAGCCGGTCACCAGGCCCGCGGCCACGGTCCCCTCGGCGCAGCTGCTCTCCGAGCTGAGCGAGCCGATGCATCCCAGATACCCGCCCAGCGCGCCGGTGAGGGTGCCCGCCGCCCCTGCCACCAGCACCTCGGAGATGACCCGGACGGTGCGGGAGGTCGGCTGCGGCTGCGGCTCGGCGACGGTGTGGACCGTGCTCGTGCCGACCGGGTCCGCCAGCGTGAGCAGCGGATGCTCGACGGCCTCGGAACCCGCCCGGGGGACATCGCCCGGTGCAGCGGTCAGGGTGGCGGTGGTGATGGCGAGCAGGAGCGACATCGCCCGCGAGCTCCTCGGGGCAGCTCTCGTGCCCCTGCGCGCCGGCCCTGCTCTCGCGCGCTGCAGGCATACCAGACTCGGCCGGTCGTCGGGTGTCCCACACCCCCGCTGGGCGTCCCCCGACTCAGGCGGGGAAGGGGAGCGCCTCGATCCGGGCGTTTCCGGCGCCCCCTGCGAGCGCGAGCTCCGTGCCCGGCTGGGCCACGTCGCGGTGCGCGTACCCCAGGCCGATGGAGCCGAGGCGGGGGCTCTGGACGACCGACGTCACCCAGCCCACCCGGCGCTCGCCGGCGAACAGCTCGGCCTTCGGGGTGGGGGTGCTCCCGGCGCCGAAGCGCAGGCCCACCAGCTGCCGGTTCACGTGGCCGCGGAAGGTGGCCCGGGCGATGACCTCCTGCCCGATGTAGCAGCCCTTCTGGTAGTGGAGGGCGCGCTGTAGACCGGCCTCGAGCGGGATGGTGCGCTCGTCCATGTCCGCGCCAAAGCGCGGCGTGCCCCGCTCCACGCGCAGCACCTCCAGCGCGGTGAAGCCCACCGGGGTCGCCCCGGCATCGAGGAGCCGGTCGAACACCGGGGCGAGCGCATCGGCCGGGACGAGGAGGTCCACTCCAGGAAGCAGCAGCCCCTGCGGCAGGGCCCAGGCGGTGGTCCCCGCAGCATCGAAGGGCCGGAGCGCCGCGCCAGCCGGAGCAGCGAGCCCGAGCGCGCGAGCTGCCAGCGCCTCGGCGCCGGGCCCCACGAGGGAGAGCTGGCCAAGGCCGGCCGTCGCGTCGGACAGCTCGGCGTCCTCGCTGATGAGGTACCGCTCGAGCGCGCCGAGGACGACCGACCCGTACCCCGGCTCGGTCAGGAGGAGCAGGTCATCCGGACGCTTCACCACCCGTGCGTCCGCCACCATCGCCCCCTTGGCGGTGAGCAGCGCGGCATCGGCAACCGCGCCCACCGGGAGCCCGTCCACGTCCTGCGTCACCATGCCCTGGACGAAGCTCACCCGGTCCGGACCGGTCACCCGGACGACCTCGCGGCCCGAGGCATCGAACAGGGCTGCCCCGGTGCGCAGCGCCCCGTCCTCGTCGTGCCCGGGTGTGCGCTCGACCACTTCCCGACCCCTCAGCTCGCCGGAGACGGCACCGAGGGCGGCATGGCGGGCGTGCAAGGGGAGCGGAACCATGGAGGGCAGCTATATAAGAGCCCCGTGAAGGTCCAGCACCTCCCCGATGTCCGCGGCTTCTCCGAGGCGAAGCTGCAGAAGCACAACCTCTTCACCACCGAGCGCTTCTTTCTCGACGTCTACTGCTTGCGCCCCGGGCAGGCCCAGACCCCCCACGCGCACGCCGGGTCGGACAAGGTGTACGTCGCTCTCGAGGGTCGGCCCACCGTCGAGGTGGACGGCGAGAGCCGGGAACTGCGCGAGGGGGATGCGGTGTTGTGTCCGGCGGGCTCCTCGCACGGGGTCCGGAACGGCGGGCCGGGCGATGCGCGGGTGCTGGTGCTGATGACTCCGCCCCCGGAGAAGACATGAACAGGCGTCCGAAGCAGCCGGTGGAGACCGTCCGGGCCTGGGTCCCCTGGACGTTGCTTGGCCTGGCGCTCGCCGAGGTCGGGCTCTCCATCTTCCAGTGGTTCGAGCTCCGGACGGTGCAGGCCGGTGGAACGGCGGTGTGCAGCGTCAACGCCAACATCAACTGCGAGACGGTCTGGAACAGCAACTTCGCCCAGCGCCTGGGGGGGCTCACCGGCTTGCCGGTCGCCGGCCTCGGCGTGGTCTGGGGGCTCGCGGCCGCGGTGTGCGCAGGTGCCCTCGTGTGGCGGGCGAGGACGGGTCGCCCCATCCGTCCCGGCGTGCTGCCGGTCCGGACGGTCGGCGCCGTCGCCGCGCTCGTCAGCATCACGCTGGTTGCCGGCTCCATCAGCGCCGGTGCGCTCTGCCTCACGTGTCTCGGGACGTACGTCCTGGTCCTCGGATACGCCGGCGTCGCGTTCGGTGCGCTGCCGGGCCCGCTCCAGCCGGCGTCGGGGGAGTGGACGCGCGCCCTCGGGCTCCCGGCCACGGTCGCCGCCGCGACCTGGATCCTTCTGTTCCTGTTCACCCCATCGACGCCCGGCTCGGCGCTGCCCCGGAGCGCGGGGAAGGGGAAGAACGGCGCCCCGGACGTGTCGCAGTTCCTCGCCAGCCGCCCCGAGCCGGAGCGCCAGGCGCTCTCGGATGCGCTGGCCCGCTTCGCGCGCACGCCGGCGCCAGCTCAGATGGATGTCCTCCCCCGGCCGCGGCTGCTGAAGGGGGCGGCCGATGCGCCGGTGCACGTCGTGGAGTGGACCGACATCCTGTGCCCCCATTGCCGGCGGCTGAACGAGGCGCTCGAGGAGCTGCGGCAGGCGGTGCCCCCGGGACGGCTCGCAGTCGAGTCGCGTCACTACCCGCTCGACGGCGCGTGCAATCCCGACGTGCCGCAGAAGGGGGACGGGCTGCGCTGCACCGGCGCGCTCGCGCAGATCTGCCTGGAGCAGGCGCCGGACTTCTGGACGCTCCGGGACAAGCTCTTCGCCGCACAGAAGACGCTGACCCGGGACTCTCTGCTGGCCATCGCCAGCTCGGGCTCGGTCTCGCGCGGGCAGCTCGAGGCGTGCATCGCCAGCCCGGAGGCCGCGGCGAAGCTCCAGGACGACATCCGGTACGCCGCCCTCTACAACCCCACCGGCACGCCGATCGTGGCCATCAACGGCAAGCCGGCGGTCCCGCTGCCGGTGTTCCTCTATGCGCTCACGATGGCGAGCGGCGATCCGACCGCGTCCGTGCTGACCTCGGCGCTGCCTCCGGCCCGGCGGTCGGGCGCGCCGCAGTGAGCAAGAAGAAGGCGCCTGCACCCACGGCGCAGGAGCCGCTCAAGCTCGACGCGCCGTTCGCCGGTCTCGCCGCGCTCCGGGACGCGCTGCCCGCACAGGAGCGACGCGAGCCCGCGCCGGTGAAGGGACCGAAGGCGCCCCCCCGGGCGGTGGTGCGCTACGAGCGCAAGGGCCGCGGCGGCAAGGAGGCCACGGTCATCGAGCAGCTCACGCTCTCGCCGCGCGAACGTGCCGAGTGGCTGCTCGGGCTGAAGCAGGCCCTCGGGTGCGGTGGGACGCTCGAGGACGAGGCGCTGGTGCTCCAGGGGGACCAGCGGGCCCGGGTGCGCGCCTGGCTCGAGGCACGCGGGGTGGGGCGCATCTCCGTGGGCTGAGAGGGCGCGTCCGCCGGGGGGTCAGCTCGCCTTGGCCGAGCGCTCCTGCCAGCGGGAGGTCATGTTCTCCTCGAGCCACGCGACCGCTGCGGGCACGCCGCGCGCCATCGCCACCGACGTGGCGAGGACCACCGCGGAGAGGCCGAGCGCCCCGGGGACGGACAGCCGGTGGGTCCAGGGGGCCGCGAACCCCGGGTCTCCCGCCCAGCCGTAGAGCACCACGAGGTGCGCGACGTAGACCCCGAGCGAGCTGCGGCCGAGCGAGGCAAGCCCGGGCACGCGCCATGCTGGCACCGTCGAGAGCAGCCCGAGCGCGAGCATCGCCTGTCCCATCCGGTAGAAGGCGGGCCAGGGGGAGGCGGGCGCCCAGTTCTCCAGGCCGGTCCATTCGAGCAGGAGCAGGAGGAGCCCGCCGGCGAGCAGCAGCGCCATGGCCCGGTGCCGTCGCGCGGTCAGCCTCGGGAGCAGCATCGAGAGCGTGCCGCCGAGGAAGAAGAACGCCGCCCACGGGACGAGCGGGAAGCGCGCCGCGGGGTGACCCAGGACGCCGTGCCAGGCCCAGCCGGAGCCCGATCCGATGGTCCAGCTGAGCGGGGCCATGAACGGCACCCACAGCCCGAGAGTCCCCATCGCGCCGATGCGGCCCACGGCCCTCGGAAGCAGCGCCATCAGGAGGGTGCCGCCCACGATGCACCAGCCGATGCAGGGCAGGGCGTCGAAGGCGAGGAGGTGCGGCCAGAGCGTGCCCTCGGCGGCCATGACCCGGGCGGCGGAGAGCCCCGGCCAGTGGAGGACGTAGCCCAGTGCCAGCACCAGCGCCGCGCGGCGGAGGCGGCGTCCGAGGGTGTCGGCGTCGGCCGAGCGGAGGGAGGCCACGAGGGCCCAGCCGGCCACGACGAGGAAGAGCGGCGCGGTGAGTCCGCGGAAGGACCAGTACAGGGTGACGAGAGGCGCGTCGCGGAGGCGATCGTCCAGCGTGAGATCCAGCGTGTGGCCGAACACCATCGCCAGAACGGAGACTCCGCGAACGGCGTCGAGCCAGGGATCACGCCGCGGACTGCGCGGGTCAGGAAGGGTCGAAGGACTCACGAGCGAGATGTCTCCCGGAGCGAGCAGACACCAGGAGCGGAGCAAAGGTTGAGCCCCCCGGGCTCTTCTGCAACCGGAGGTCTGGAGCTACAGCCCGGCGATCACCGCGTCGGTGAACTCCTTGGTCGTCGCGCTCCCGCCGAGGTCGCCGGTGCGGACCTTTCCCTCGGCGTAGACGCGCAGCAGCGCCTTGTCGAGTCGCCGCGAGGCCTCCAGCAGTCCGAGCCAGTTCAGCATCATCACCGACGACATCATCAGCGCGGTGGGGTTGGCGAGGTTCTTCCCGGCGATGTCCGGCGCGGTGCCGTGAACGGCCTCGAACACCGCGATGCGCTCACCGATGTTCCCGCCGGGGACGACGCCGAGCCCGCCCACGAGCCCGGCGCAGAGGTCGGAGATGATGTCCCCGTAGAGGTTCTCCATGAGCAGCACGTCGTAGCGCTCGGGATTGCGCACCAGCTGCATGCACATGTTGTCGACGATGACCTCCTCGTAGGTCACCTCCGGGAACTCGCGGGCGACCCGGCGGCAGCAGTCGAGGAAGAGCCCGTCCGAGAGCTTCATGATGTTCGCCTTGTGGACGGAGGTGACCTTCTTCCGGCCGTTCTTCCGGGCGTAGTCGAACGCGAAGCGGGCGATCCGGCTGCTGGCCTTCTCGCTGATGATCTTCAGGCTCTCCACGACGCCCGGGACCACGATGTGCTCGAGGCCGGTGTAGAGGCTCTCGGTGTTCTCGCGGACCACGACCAGGTCCACGTCCTCGTACCGGGTCTTGAGGTTGGGGACCGAGCGCACGGGACGCAGCGCGGCGTACAGGTCGAGGCCCTTGCGGAGGGCCACGTTGGCCGAGGGCAGGCCGGCGCCGATCTGGGTGCCGGTCGGGCCCTTGAGGGCCACGCCGTTGCGCAGCACCGAGTCCAGGGTCTCGCGGGGCAGGTTGGTGCCGTACTTGCTGATGACCTCCGAGCCGGCATCGCAGTGCTCGAAGTCGAGTGGGGCTCCGAGCGCCTCCAGGACCCGGACCGTGGCCGCCATCACCTCGGGCCCGATCCCGTCGCCGGGGATGAGCGAGACCTTGCGTCGTTCCGTCATTCACCCTCTCTATCGCAACTCACGCGTCGTCAGGGGTGGTAGCGTCGGGATTGCCGTTCGATCGAGCATGGACGCCCGGGTGCTCCAGCGCCTGCGCCGCAGGGTACAGCGCGGCGAGCGCCTCTCCGAGGCGGAGATGCGACGCCTGCGCACCGCAGCCGACGTCGAGGGAGGCCCGGCGCTGAGCATCACCCTGGGGCTGGCGCTGGCAAACGCCGGAGACGACGCCGAGGCGCTCTCGGCGCTCGCAGCGGCCGGCCCCGCCGGGGAGCCCGCCGCGGCGCAGGCACGGGCCAGGGCACTCGTCCGGTCCGGCCGGCTCGACGAGGCGGAGCGCATCCTGGAGGAGGCCGCGGCGACTCACCCGCGGGACATGGAGCTCCGGAAGGCCCTGGTGCTGCTCGCGCTGCGCCGCGGAGATCTGGCGAGCGCCGGTCGCGTGCTGGCGGAGGTCCGGGCGGCATCCCCCGACGACCCCGAGGCGCGAGCGCTCTCCGAGGCGCTGTCGTCCGGCTCCGGCGGGAGCGCGCTCGAGGTGCTGCTCGACGGAGCCTGGGAGTGGTTCGGGAAGGCGGGTGCCTGGGAACACGGCGGGCTCCGCGCCACCTGGACCGACGCCGAACCTGCGGCCGGCGCGCAGGAGATGCTCGCGCACCTCGTTCCGGTGCTGACCGGCGCGGCGGACCCGGCGCTGCTGCAGCGCGAGGGCCCAGCCGGCCTCGTCGTGACCTACCTGACCGACGGGGTGGCCGTGGAGCAGGAGAGCGCGCCCGTGTCGCTCGAGGCGGTGGACGCGACCGCCTGGAAGCATCTCGAGGCGCGGCCGGCGGAGCCGAGAGCGGTCATCGTGGATCGTGGCCGGCCGAGGCTCTCCCCCGAGCCGCTCGGGCTGTGGGCGCTGTGCGAGGCCGACGGGGCAGATGGCGCGCGCCTGCTCACCTCTGGGCAGCGCCGGCGACTCTTCGAGGTGGTGGGTGCGGGGCCGTACCGGATCTCGCTGGCTCGCCGCGAGCTGGCGCTGGTGGCTCCGCTGCTGGACCCCACCGCGGTGGCGCTGCTCGAGTCGGTGGAGACGGGGCCGGAGGGAGTTCCGGGGAGGTTCGTCCTCCAGCCGGACGGGACGCTCCAGCGGATTGCGTCCCCTGCCTGAGAGGGGTCGGTGTGCCAGACACCTCGTTACCGGACAACTCGGCCGGGCCGTCTCACCCTGAACCCGAGGGCCCGATCGCGCTGACGAACACCACCTCACGGAACCCGAGCGAGAGCAGGAGTCCGGTGAGGGCCCGCTCAGCGCTCCCCCGCGCCTTCGCCTGCAGGGCCGGATCCGCCATCACCTCCCGCTCGAAGGCCGTCTTCGCGAGCTCGAGCAGGTGGGCGGTCTCGGCCGAGTCGAGGTTGCTGGCGATGACCTCGGTCTCGCCGGGACGCAGCTCGACCTGCGCCTGCAGAGGCGGCAGCGCGATCTCGATCCGGCTCCCCTGGATCCGCAGCCGCCGCGCATCGAGCCTGGACAGGTCGACGCCGAGGTGCACCGTCGCGAAGACGATGGCCCGCCCGCGAGAGGGAAAGAGCGACGCTTTCGCCCAGGCCAGCACGTCGCTCCACAGTGCGCCGGTGGGCGTGGGCTCCGGCGCGTAGGCGATCTTCTTGTAGACCTGCAGGTCGAGTGTCTCGAGGCGTGCGACCTCGCGCATCCGATCCACCACCAGCGGCGTCGGCGGAACCGTCGGGGCCACCGTGCGATGGACGAGCATCCACGTGAGGACGCCCCCGAGCGCCGCGCCGGAGATCACGAGCAGGAGGGTCCGGAGCGTCATGCGGCGAGGGGTCTCTTCCACCGGGCTCCGGAGCCTAGCGCCACGGCGTCGGTCAGCAGGGGTGGGCCCATACCTTCGATGTTGACTTTGATAATCGTTCTCAACTAGTTCCTGCTGCCGGAGGTTCACCGCACCCATGTCGCGACTCTGGCCGTTCACCCTGCTGGTCCTCGTCCTGGCGGGCATCCTCTTGACCCCCATCGCCGCTCGCGCGAACGAGCGGCACTTCTCGTACACGTACGAGTCAGCGGTGCTCGCCCCTGGAGAGAAGGAGCTCGAGGTCTGGACCACCGGTCGCGGCGGACGCGACACCCGGTACACCCAGCTCGACGAGCGCATCGAGTTCGAGATCGGGCTGCTCCCCGGGCTGCAGACGTCCATGTACCTGAACTTCTCGGCCATCGGTCAGGAGTCGGCAGGGGAGCTGGTGAAGAGCACCAACCTCTCGGTCAGCAACGAGTGGAAGTGGCGGGTGCTCGACTCCACGCTCGACGCCATCGGGCTCGCGTTCTACGGCGAGGTGACCGCCGGAGTGGACGAGCTCGAGCTCGAGGGCAAGATCATCATCGACAAGCGGATCGGCCGGTTCCTCCTGGCGGCGAACTTCGTGGCCGAGCAGGAGTGGGAGTTCGGCGTTGGCCAGACGGCCGAGGAGCTGCACCTCGACGGCTACCTGGCGGCCTCCTTCTTCATCACCCCGCGGTTCGCCATCGGCCTGGAGGCGTGGAACGCGAACATCATCGCCGAGGGGACCTGGGAGCACTCGGCGATCTTCCTCGGGCCGGTGATGTCGTACTCCGGCGACGGCTGGTGGGTGACCTTCACCTTCCTTCCGCAGCTGCCGGCCTTCAAGCCATCGGAGGGAGGCGGCCAGTACGTGCTCACCGATTACGAGCGGTTCCAGGCCCGGCTGCTGTTCTCGTTCCACATCTAGACCGGTGGTAGCGTCCGGGCTGCATGCTCGGGCGGCTCCTCTCGCTGGTGCTGGGTCTCGCCGTCGTCGCGTTCGTGGCCTACTGGACGCTGAATCACCTCGCGGGAGCGGACCGGCCGGATCCGGAAGGCCGCTCGCAGCCCAAGGCGGTGCTGGATCGCACCCGGGAGGCCACCCACCGCATCGAGCAGGACGCCGAGAAGCGCATCCGCGAGACGGAGCGGAAGATGGACGAGGCGCGCTAGGGCTTCCGGTACGAGACGGTGATCACCGTCCCGATGCCGCCGCGGACGAACCAGTCCCCCACCACGGTGAGCGACCGCGGCGAGAGCGCGGCGACCAGGTCGTCGCGGACGCGGTTGGTCACCGCCTCGTGGAAGGCGCCCTCGTTGCGGTAGCTCCAGAAGTAGAGCTTCAGGCTCTTCAGCTCCACGCACGTCTGGTCCGGCACGTAGCGGATCTTGAAGTGCGCGAAGTCCGGCTGTCCGGTCAGCGGACAGAGGCAGGTGAATTCGGGGACGTCGAACGCGATCTCGTAGTCGCGGTCCGGCGAGGGGTTGGGGAAGGTCTCCAGGGTCTTGCTCGGTCCTGCCATGGGCCGGCGCATACCACGCGGACGAGGTCAGCGCAGGTAGGCGAAGCTGCCGAGCGTCACTCCCGCTCCGGCGAGCGCCCGCCGCGCCGCGGTCGAGGTGAGGGTCGCGAGCTCCACCGCGCGCTGAAGGCCGTAGGTGGTGCGGGTCAGGCGAGGCGGATATCCCGGGTGGCACATCAGCTCGGTGATGCCCTCCGGCAGCTGGCCCACCGTCTCGGCGAACCGGGTCTCGGTCCAGTAGGCCTCTCCGCCCGCCTCGCCGACGAAGTGGTCGGTCGTCCGCACCCCCGTGCTCCGCAGCTCGGTCCGCATCGCAGCGTCGAGCGCCCGCACCGGGAGCCCCCGCCTGGCGGCCACCTCCGCGAGCCCGGCCAGGACACCGGGAGCCCGGTGCAGGTGACGGTGCACGTCGACGTGCGTGGGGGCGCTCCCGAGCAGCGCCTCGGCGCGGACGAGCTGCGCCTCGGCCTCGGCGGCCACGACCTCCGCCGGGAGCGCGCTGGCCAGCGACTCGTCGAACGCGCCGCTCCGGAGCAGCTCGGGCGGAAAGCCTGGAACGAGCGGCGCGCCGCGCGAGAGGTTCAGGTGCAGGCCCACCGGGAGGCCGCGGGCGAGCGTCGCCCCGTGCCCCGAGTGCGGCATGTTCACCATCAGGGTCGCCGAGGTGACCACGCCACTCCGGATGGCGAGGACGATGCCCTCGCTCACCGCAGGGTCGTAGCCGAGGTCGTCGGCGTTGATGATCAGCCGCCGCACGCCCGCGCTCATGGCTTGCACTCCGCGATGTATCGCGGCGCCTGCTCGGGGAAGCGATCCGCCAGCTCCTTCTTCAGTGCGGCAGCCTCGGTCTCCCGGCGGTTCTGGGCGAGCACGGCGCAGAGGGCGCCGAGCGGTCGTGGATCGCTCGGGGCCAGGCGGTCCGCCGTCCGGTATTCGGCCTCGGCGCCGCTGACGTCCCCTGCCTGGGCGAGCGCCGCGCCCAGGTAGTAGTGCGCCTTGGCGAGGTTGGGTGAGCGGGCCAGCGCCGCCTTGAGGAGTCGCATCGCGTCGGCAGACTGGTTCTGACGGAGCTTGACGAAGCCAAGCTCGGCCGCCGCGCCCGGGTGGAAGCGGTGCCTGAGCACGGCGTTGAGCACACCTGACGCCTCGTCGAGCCGTCCCGCCTGGCTCAGCAGCTCGCCCCGGCGCACGGCGATCTCCCGGTCGTTGGGCGCCTTCCGGCTCGCGGAGGTGAGCGCGTCGAGCATCCCCGGCGCGTCCCCCTGGAGCCGGCGCAGGTCCGCCCGGAGCAGGTCCGGGCGCGGATCGTCCGGCGCGAGGCCGATGGCCCGATCGATGGCAGCGTCGGCGCGCTTGCCCAGCCGGAGCCCCACGCACGCCCGGGCCTCCTGGAGCGCGGCCTCGAGAGACTTCGGAAACCGCCGGGCAAAGGCCTGGGTCACCGCGAGCGCGCCCTCGAGGTCGGGGCTCTGCAGGGCGAGCTCACCGGCCCGGCGCAGCTCGGGCTCGGTGGCGCTCGGGTCCTCCGCCAGCGCAGCGAGCTCGTGCATCCGCTGCGCCGGGGTGGCGGCCTTCTCTGCGAGCTGGAGCCGGTCCGCCACGGTGCGCTCGGGACGGGTGGCGAAGGCGATGACGCCCACGACGACGACCACCACCAGCGCGAGCGGGCCCAGCACCTCGGCCCGGAGCACCGTCTTCCTCGCCCTGTCGACCCGGAGCTTCCACGCGGGCGGGGCGGCTGGCTTCTCCATCCTGCGGGGCGGCCGGCTCTCCTCGCGTGGGGGGAGCAGATCGAGCGCGGTCGCGTCGGGAGAGCGGGTGGGGGTGGAGGGATCTGCCAGCCGGGCGCGGCGGAGCGCGATGCGCTTCGGGTCCTCCTCGGCCGGGAAGATGGCGCTGACGTATGCCGCGAGCTCGTCGGGCGTCGCGACGCGGGCGGGCCCTCCCACCGCCTCGATGGCAGCGATGAACTCGTGCAGCGAGGGGAACCGGCGGGTCGGATCCTTGGAGAGCGCGGTGAGGCAGACCAGCTCGAGGGCGAGCGGAACCGAGGGGTCGAACTCCGTCGGCCGCCTCGGCTTGCCCTCCGTGATGCGGTTCAGCACCTCCTCGGTGTTGAGCCCGGTGAACGGCCGCCGGCCGCAGAGCTGCTCGTAGAGCATGACGCCGGCGGCGAAGAGATCCGCCCGGTGGTCCACGTCGTGCCCGGCGATCATCTCCGGGGACATGTAGAAGAACTTGCCCTTCAGGGTCCCCGGCTCGGTGCCGCCCGGCACGGCGGCCGACTTGGCGATGCCGAAGTCGATGACCTTCACCTCGCCGGTGACGCTGACGTGGATGTTGTCGGGGGTGAAGTCGCGGTGGACGATCTGCAGCTCGCGCCCTCTCGAGTCCTTCGCCCGGTGCGCGGCGTCGAGCCCGCGGCATGCCTCGGCGAGGACCCTCAGGGTGATGCCCAGCGGCACCCGGCGGCCCATCTGCGCGGCGGTCTGCCTCAGCTCGGCGAAGCTGTGGCCCTCGAGCAGCTCCATCGCGATGAAGGGCTCGGACTGCACGTGGCCCAGGTCCAGGATCTGGACCACGTTCGGATGGTCGATCTGCCGGGTGATCTCGGCCTCGTTGAGGAACATCCGGACGATGGCGGCGTCCGACGTGAGGTGCGGGAGCAGCCGCTTCACCGCCACCGCCGGGCCGAACCGGCCGTCCGCCTGCAGCGCTCGCCCCAGGTACACCTCGGCCATGCCGCCCGTCGCGATGCGCGACGTCAGCCTGTACCGACCGAACCAGGACGAGCTCGTGCTGAGGGTCAACGAGGCCAGAAGTCTACACCGGGCGCCGTGAACGGCCGGCCGGCGCCGCGGTGCTACAGGGCCAGGCCGAAGCCGATCCAGGGCCCTGGGACCACGAGGCCCTGATCGTCGAGGTAGGTCCAGTGGTAGCCGCCGCGCAGGGCGACCGGTCCCTACCCGTGGTCGAGCCCATCAAATGCGTGGAGCTGGCTCGGGCGGCAGGCCGTCGGCGTCCACGGGTGGGAGCGGCGCATACTCGCCCGGTGGGGCCGAAGCCCCACCTCCCGCACTGCCACTGGAGGGCGGTGGCGTCGACGAGGGCGCGGACTGCGGGCGGGGTGTGCATCCCGAAGCAGCCCCGGGCCAGCGCCGGGCCGACAAGCCGGGCCGGCTCGCCTGCCCGGGCAGCGGCACCCGGGGCTCCCGCGAGGGAAGGTGGGTGCACAGCTTGCTCCGCTGCATGACTGCTCTGGAGAAGCTTCAGCGCACGGGGCTCCGCCGCGTCCGTGCCGGCAATGGATTCACCTTCCGGACGGCGCGTGGCGCGCCGGCGCCCGCCTCCGAGCTGCCGCGGATCCGCAAGCTCGCCATCCCACCGGCGTGGACCGACGTCCACGTGGCCCCCTCGGCGTCGGCCAAGCTCCAGGCGATCGGAAGGGACAAGGCGGGCCGCTGGCAGTACCGCTACCACCCTCGCTTCCGCGAGCGGCAGGACCGGAGGAAGTTCGAGAAGCTGGTGGACTTCGCCGATGCGCTCCCGAGGATGCGGAAGCGCGTGGCGCGCGACATCCGCAGCCGTGGGCTCGGGCGAGACAAGGTGATGGCCTGCGCGATCCGCGTGCTCTCGAACTGCTTCATGCGGCCGGGCAGTGACGAGTACGCGCGTCGGCACAAGCACTACGGGTTGACGACCATCCTCGACAAGCACGTGACGGTGAAGGGCGACCTGGTCACCTTCGACTACCCGGCGAAGTCGGGCCAGCAGCAGCACTCCGAGATCCGCGACCGGAGCGTGGCGCGGATCGTCCGGCAGATGCGGAAGCTGCCGGGCAAGGAGCTGTTCAGGTTCCTGGCCGACGACGGCGCAACGGTGGACGTCAAGCGCGAGCACCTCAACGACTACATCCACGACGTGATGGGCCCGGAGTTCACCGCCAAGGACTTCCGCACCTGGGCTGGCACGCTCATCTGCGCCTGTGCCCTCGCCCGCGTGGTGGAGGACGACCCGAAGGTCATCGCCGCAGCTCCGAAGAGCGAGATGCGGAAGCGGGTGGTCGAGGCGGTGAAGGAGACCGCGGCGGAGCTGGGGAACACGCCGGCGGTTTGCAAGAGCAGCTACATCGAGCCGAACGTGCTCAGCAGCTTCGAGAAGGGCGAGGTGGTCGAGAAGTACTTCGAGAAGGTCGGGGACCTGGTCGACCACACCGAGCCGACCCTGGCCGAGCCGGAGAAGGCGCTGAAGCAGTTGCTCGAGACCAGCGCCGAACCGGTCTGAGCGCGCTGCACGCGCGGCTCCGGGAACGAGGTGTCGGGAACGAGGTGTCTGGCACCTCGTGCAGACACCGCGCGCAGCGCGCGGCCCTGGCGCGCCGCCGAGGTCGTCCGTCCGGATGGCGAGAGCCTTGCGATGGGTTCATGACGCGCCGGATCGCCGGCCGATCGCGCCGGCCGTGACCGTCGGGGCCGGTTCCTCTGCGGGCGCCTCGGTCCCTCGCAGCGTCCCGGCGACAGAGGGCTCCACCGAGACCAGATGGAGGTCCCGCTGCGGGAACGGGATGGAGATGCCCTCCGCCTCGAGCACGCGGCAGATCTCCGTCCGCAGATCGCTCGCCACCCGCCCCCAGACGTCGGCCGCGGTAAAGACCAGCAGCTGGAAGTTCAGGGCGCTGTCGCCGAAGCCGGTGAAGAGGGCCGCAGGCTCGGGGTGCTTCATCACCTCGGCATGGCCACCGGCGACCTGGAGCAGGAGCGTGCGCACCTTCTCCGGGTCCGTGCCGTAGGCGACCCCCACGTCGATCTCCGCCCGGCGGCGGCGGTCCGACAGGGTCCAGTTGATGAGCTCGTTGGAGATGAGGTTTGCGTTGGGGACGACGACCTCCGCGCCCTGCGGAGTGGCCACGGTGCTCGAGCGGATGCCGATGCGCCGCACCGTCCCGGTCACCGTGCCCACCTGGATCACGTCACCGACCTGCACCGGCCGCTCGTAGAGGAGGATCAGCCCGGAGACGAAGTTGTTCACCACGTTCTGCAGGCCGAACCCGATGCCGACGCCGAGCGTGCCCACGATCACCGTGAACTTGGTGAGATCCATCCCCGAGGCGAGGAACGCGAGCACCGTTCCCACCGCGACCACTGCATAGGAGGCCGTGCGCGAGATTGCCGCCGGCACTCCCCGGGCGAGACCCTTGTTTGCCAGGCCTTCCTCCAGCAGGAAGCTCACCAGCCGGGACAGGAGGATCGCAATCCAGAGCGTGACCGCGAAGGCGAGGAGGTCTCCCGGCGACAGGTCCAGCGACCCCACCTTCACCCGGAACCAGACGATCCGCTGGAGGGTCGCCCAGATCGGCTCGCTGATCTTGAAGGCGTGGGCGGTGACGAAGAGCCAGAGCAGGGCGGCGACCCAGCGCAGGAAGCGGGTGCCACGCGTGCGGAAGAGCGTGGCGTTGTCTGCGACCAGCGGCCAGCGGTTCGCCCTCCGGCTGCGCAGCACGATGACCAGCAGCCCCTGGAGGACCTCCAGGACCCCGGAGAGCAGGAGCATTGCCATCGCGCTCGCGAGCGTGCCCTGGGTCAGCAGCCGGGCGAGGGTGACGTTGCCCAGGACGTTGGCCACCACTGCGACCACGAGGAGCAGGATCCCGGTGATCAGGGTCGCCCGGAACACGGCGCGCCAGCGCGGGGCGCGCAGCTCCGATTCCCAGCCGCGGCTCCGGAGCTCGCCCAGCAGGACCGCGGCCGTGGAGAAGCTCACCGCCAGCAGCAGGCTCCGCCGGAGCAGCGATAGGTCCGGCGTGAGGGAGGCGAGGACGTAGACGGCGGCGATGACCGCCAGCAAGTAGGTGGACCGGCGCGCGCGCTGCGGGAGGAGGCTCTGCCCGGCGCCGAGGAAGGCCGCCAGCATCCCGAGGAGGATGACCTGCGAGACCACCAGCGGTGGGCGCTCGAGGAACAGCGAAGCGAACGCAAGCGTGAGCAGCGAGGCGGCGGCGAAGGGATGGAGGAGCACGTCCACCGTGGTGGCCACGTCGGGGTCGGCCGCCATCTCCGCCTCGAGCTTTCTCCGTCCGCGCCACAGCGCGACCGTCAGCACCACCAGCACACCGAGGAGCAGCAGCGCGCGCCCGCTCTGGACCCACACGAAGTCGTTGAGAGCGAGGGCATGGACGCGGAGCGCCTGGACGACCTGCTGCCGCAGCTTCTCGCCCTGCGCCGGTCGCGCGAGCAGCTTCCACAACGGGACGCTCTCCACCTCGAAGAGCTGGTCGGCCTCGAGCCGGTCGGCGCGCGCCATGTTCGCCAGGGCGTCGGCGATCCGCAGGCGCACGGTGGTGACCTCGTCCTGGGTGGCCAGCAGCGCGTCCAGCTGGGTCCTGGTCCGGGTCGATGTGCTGCCGATGGAAGCACGCAGGGTCCCGATCCTCGCCAGGAGCGCAGCGGGGACCTGGTCCTGCCGGGCCTCCGCCTCCGTCGCCGCCCAGGTCAGGTCCATGCGCTGGAGCTCCTGGCGGTTCGCGAACGTCGCGCGCACCGCCGCCTCGAGATCGGCATCCCACGAGGCGAGCGTCAGGTCGGCGCGGAGCAGCGCGGGCCGGAGGTCGGCGATGTCCCGGTGGGAGATCAGGGCCTCCTCGGAGGCGAGCGGGGCGATCTTGCCCACGATCGCCGGAAGCCGGGCGTGGACGTCGTCGATCAGCGCGCGCTTCTCGGATTGCTCGCCGATCCGCCGCACTGCCTGGTGCGCGTCCTCGGCGGAGCGGAGGATCTGCGGTACCGGGATGGCCGCGAGCTCACTCCCGACGGTCGACTCGCTGCTCGTCGACGCCGGGGTCGGCGCGGCCAGTGCGCTCAGCGGAGACTGGAGCAGCGCAAGCAGCAGGACGGTCCGCATCGGCGGGCGAGACTAGCGCCCGCGGAGGCAGGCGACACCTGCATCGACCGTCAGCCCGGGTCAGGGGTCCAGCCGGCGAGCGATCCGATGACCCGCACCCCGGTCAGCGAGGGTGGAACTGCATCCCCGAGCCGGTTCACCCAGGTGACCTGGAACCCGTGCGCCAGCGCACCCTCCGCGTCGAAGGGCGAGCCGGCGACGTAGGCCACCTGCGAGGGCGCGTGGCCGAGACGCTCGCAGGCCAGACGGTACGGGGCAGGGTCGGGCTTGTACGCACCGGCGGCCTCCGCGGTGACCACCGTGGCCAGGGAGAGACCCACCCGGGCGGCAGCCGCCCGTCCGAGGACCTCGGAGCAGTTGGTGACCACCGCGAGAGGGAGCGCGAGCGCGGAGAGCGCGGGCACCACGTCCAGCCACGGCGAGAGCCCGGGCCAGCAACGCTCCAGCGCGCCGGCGGCGATGGACGGCAACCCGACCTCGCGCGCCGAATGCTCCACCAGGTCGAGGTACGGCCGGTACGTGCCGGTGGTGGAGGTGAGCGCGAGGTAGCGCCGGCGCCATGGGCGACCGAGGCCAGGAGAGCCGAGCTCGGCCGCGACCGCATCCCAGACCGCCCAGCTGTCGAGCAGCGCCGAGAGGAGGTCGAAGCACGCCGCGCGGACGCTCACTGGTAGCCCTTGGCCTGAAGGGCGAAGAGGTGCGCGTACCGCCCGTCGAGCGCGACCAGCTCCTCGTGGGTGCCCTGCTCGACGATCTGTCCCTGCTCGATGACCACGATCCGGTCCGCCCGGCGCACGGTGGAGAAGCGGTGCGAGATCAGGAGCGTGGTGCGTCCGTGGGCGAGCTGCCGGAAGCGCTCGAAGATGGCGTGCTCGGCCTCGGCATCGAGCGCGGCCGTCGGCTCGTCGAGGACCAGGATGTCGGCCTCCTCGCGCATGAACGCCCGGGCGAGCGCCACCTTCTGCCACTGGCCGCCGGAGAGCTCGGTACCCTCCTTGAACCAGCGGCCGAGCGGCGTCTCGAGCCCCGCGGGCAACGTGCGGAGCACCTCGTCCGCCCCGCCACGGCCGACGGCCCGCTCCAGCCGGGGGACATCCTCGGCGTGATCCACGCTGCCGAAGCCGACGTTCTCGCGGAACCGGAACTGGTACTGGTTGAAGTCCTGGAAGATGACGCCGATCCGCCGCCGGAGCGTCTCCTCCTCCCAGGCGCGGAGGTCACGGCCGTCGAGGAGGATGCGGCCCTCGGTGGGCTCGTAGAGGCGGGTGAGCAGCTTGATGAAGGTCGTCTTGCCGGCGCCGTTCTGGCCGACGAGCGCCAGGCTCTGCCCCCGGGGGATGAAGAGCGAGACGTGACGCAGGGCCCAGCCCGCGGCGCCGGGGTAGCGGAAGCCCACGTCGTCGAACCGCACGCCCTGCTCCTGCCCCGACGGCAGCGCCCCGAGCTCGGGCGGTGGCGCTGGCCGAACAGTGGGGATGGCCAGGTACTCGAAGAGGTTCGACATGTAGAGGTTGTCCTCGTACATGCCGCCGAGCGCGGTGAGGATGCTCTGGAACGCCTGCTGCCCCTGGCGGAAGGCGACCACGTAGAGGGTCATCAGGCCGAGCGAGAGCCGCCCGGCGGCCGCCGCCACCGCCACCACCGCGTAGCAGCCATAGAACGCCGCCGTTCCCACCAGGCTCAGCCCGTAGCTCCAGGTCGCCCGCCGCAGGGCCAGCTTGCGATCCTCCTGGTAGAAGGTCT
>JADGQZ010000012.1 GCA_017881345.1 Myxococcaceae bacterium
CCTCGTGCGACATCCGCTCGTAGGCGTCGAGGGCCTGCGGCAGCTCGCCCTTGGCCTCGCGGGCATGCCCGAGGCCGTCCAGCGCCGCCACCCGCAGCGGCTCGGTCGACGGGGCGCCGCGCAGGTATGCCTCGAAGTGGGCGATGGCGGGGTCCAGCTGTCCGAGGCGCACCTCGGTGGCCGCCAGCGGGAGCGTGGCGGTGAGCGCGGCCCTGGTCCCCGGGAAGCTGCCGAGCACGCCCGCGAGCGCGGTCGCCGAGGCCTGATCGCGCTCCTGCTCGGACTTGAAGGGCGCCGCTTCGTCCGTGGAGCCCGGTGGCAGATCCCCCTGGACCGGTCGGGCGAGGACGCCCAGGGCCGTGCCGAGGGCGGTGCGCGCCTTGAGCTCGCGCCGCTCGGACAGCGTCCGCGCCAGGGCGATCCCGAAGCCGACGACGATGAGCGCCACCACCGCCCCGATGACCAGGTTCTTCCGGTGGGCAACCCAACCCTCCGCCTCGATCCCCACGCGCTGGAACGCGTCCGGCGCGCGGAGCTCCTGTCGACTCATCCGATCCTGTGCCACGTGGTGTCCTGGTGTCTTTCTTGGCGGGGGCCCGAAAGGGCGCGCACTGTAGAGATCCGGGTGCTTGGACGTCAACGACGGGCGTGAGGACGCCTGCGGGCCGCCCGCTTCGCCTTGCCAGGCTTCTCCCGGAAGAACAGCTGAAGCGGCACGCGCAGTCCGAACTCCTCGCGCAGCTGGTTCGAGAGGTAGCGCTTGTAGGTCTCCGGCACCTTCTCCGGACGGTTGGTGGTGAGAGCGAAGGCCGGCGGCGCCGTCCCCACCTGGGCGATGTAGTACAGGCGGAGCGGCCGGCCGTCGACGATCGGGGCCGGATGCGCGTCCACCATCCTGGCCAGGAGCTTGTTCAGGGCCGGGGTCGGGATGCGCACCCGGAACGAGTCCTGGAGGCCCGCGGCGAGGTCCAGCACCTTCTCCACCTTGGCCCCGGTGAGCGCGCTGACGAAGACGATGGGGGCGTAGGACACGAACTTCAGGGTCCACTTCAGCTCCTCGCGGGTCTTCTTCTCCTTCTTCGGGTCCTTCTGGACGAGGTCCCACTTGTTGACCACCACCAGCAGCGCGCGGGCCCGCTCGGCCACGAGCCCCGCGAGCCGCGCGTCCTGCTCCACCCCCGGCTCGGTGCCGTCGAGCACCAGGACGGCCACGTCCGCCCGCTCCATGCTCCGCAGCGCGGCGAGCACGCTGATCTTCTCCAGCGCCTCGCCCACCGCCTTCCGACGACGGATCCCCGCGGTGTCGGTGAGGACGTAGCTGCGGCCCTTGTGCACCAGGGTGGTGTCGATCGGGTCGCGGGTGGTGCCGGGGGCGGGATTGGCCACCACCCGCTCCTCGTGCACCAGCGCGTTGAGCAGGGTGCTCTTCCCCACGTTCGGGCGGCCAAGGATGGTGAGCCGGACCGGCGCCTCGGCGTCGGCAGCGGGTTCGGCCGCGGGCTCCGGGGGCTCGGGAGGTTTCGGGAGACGCGCCATCACCGCGTCGAGCAGCGCGTCCATCCCGAGGGCGTGCTCGGCGGAGACGGGGAACACGTCCTGGATCCCCAGCCGGTAGAAATCGCCCGTTCCGCTGTCCGCGGCCGCGGGGGAGTCGAGCTTGTTGACCACCAGGAGCAGCGGCTTGCCGGTGCGGCGGAGGGCGTGAGCGAGCGCCGCGTCGGCCGCGGTGGGCCCGGCGCGACCGTCGACCAGCAGAAGGAGCACGTCCGCCTCGGCGGCAGCGAGCTCGGCCTGGGCGCGCACCTGTGCGGCGAGCCCGGCCTCCTGCTCCGGCACGAACCCGCCGGTGTCCACCAGGGCGAGCGGGCGCCCCTGCCACTCGGCATCGGCGTAGTGCCGGTCCCGCGTGACGCCCGGGACGTCCTGGACCAGCGCCAGGCGCCGGCCGGCGAGCCGGTTGAACAGCGTGCTCTTGCCCACGTTGGGCCGGCCGAGAATGGCGATGAGCGGCTTCACGTGAGCCCCACCTTCCGGAGCCCGCGCTCGGTCTCGGTCCAGCGCGGCTCCACCTTCACCCGGAGGTCCAGGTAGACGTGCGTGCCGAGGAGCCGCGCGAGGGCCTTGCGGGCGTCGGTGCCGATGGCCTTGAGCATCGCCCCGCGCTTGCCGATGACGATGGCCTTCTGGCTGTCGCGCTCGACGAAGAGCGTGGCGTGGATCCGCACCAGGCCCTGTAGCCCCCCGGGACGGCGTCCGGGGAGTGGCGCCCGCTCGCTCTCGTCGAAGGCGTCGACCACCACCGCGGACGCGTGCGGTACCTCCTGCCGGCAGTGGCGGAGCACCTGCTCGCGGATGAGCTCGGCGGCGAGGCCGACCTCCTGCTGGTCGGTGAAGGTGTCCGGGTCGAACAGTGGCGGCCCCTCGGGGAGCATGGCCAGGGTCGTCCGGAGGAGCTCCGCCACGCCGTCCCCGGTGAGCGCCGAGACGAAGAGCACCTCGGCGAAGGGTCGCACCGCGCTGACCGCCGCCACGAAGGGCAGGAGCAGCGGCTTGGGGACGGTGTCGACCTTGTTGACCACCAGGAGCACCGGCTTCTGCAGGGGCGCGAGCCGCTCGAGGATGGTGCGGACGCCCGGAGTGACCGCGGGCGTCTTCCCGTCCGGCCCGAGGGAGGGCTCGACGAGGAACAGCACCACGTCGGCGTCCTGCAGCGTGGCCAGCGCCGCCTCGACCATCGCCTTGTTGAGCGCGCCCTTCGCCTCGTGGATGCCCGGCGTGTCGACGAAGGCCACCTGCCCTTCCGGGCTGTTCACCACCCCGGTGATGCGAGAGCGGGTGGTCTGCGGCTTCGGGGAGACGATGGCGATCTTCTCCCCCACCAGCCGGTTGAGGAGCGTGCTCTTGCCCACGTTGGGGCGGCCGACGAGCGCGGCGAATCCGGAGTGAGGGGTGGGCATGGCAGGAGGTGGTCTGGAAGGGGCCCGCGGACGGGCCCCCCCGGGAAGCAGCGGCCGGGGTCTAGGGCTGCGCGGAGATGGTCAGCTTGGTGATGCGCACGTCCGTCTTCGGGCGGTCACCGGCGCCCTTGGGAATCTCGTTGGCGACGCGGCGGACGATGTCCTGGCCGGAGACCACCTCACCGAAGATGGTGTGCTTGTTGTTGAGCCAGGGCGTGGGCACCACGGTGATGAAGAACTGGCTGCCGTTGGTGTTCGGACCGGAGTTGGCCATGGCGAGAAGGCCTGGCTTGTCGAAGGTGCGGCGGCTCTGGAACTCGTCGGCGAACTGGTAGCCCGGTCCGCCGGTACCGCGGCCGAGCGGATCGCCGCCCTGCACCATGAAGTCGCCGATGCAGCGGTGGAAGATGGTGCCGTCGTAGAGAGGCGCCCCGGTCTTCTTGGTGCGGGTGGCCGGGTCGGTCCACTCCTTCTCCCCGGTGGCGAGCCCCACGAAGTTCTCCACCGTCTTCGGCGCGTCCTTGCTGAAGAGCTTCACCACCACCTTGCCCTCGGTGGTGTCGAAGTGTGCATACAGGTCCTTGCCGGCCTTCACCTCGTCGAGCATCCCCATCGTCGTGAGTCCTTTCGTCGGTCGCGGGACCCTCTACTAGGTCCGGGGCGGCTTGTCAGACACGGTGACCGAGACGAGGCTCACCGGGTCGGCCGGCCGGCTGCCCATCATGGTCTTCACCTGGGAGATGGCCTCCACCACCGCGTACCCGGAGATGACCTCGCCGAAGATGGTGTGCTTGCCGTCCAGGTGGTGCGGGGTCGAGGTGGTGATGAAGAACTGGCTGCCGTTGGTGTCCGGCCCCCGGTTCGCCATGGCGAGGATGCCCTTCTTGTCGAACTTGCGGCCGCTCTTGAACTCGTCGCCGAAGGTGAAGCCGGGCGAGCCGCGGCCGGTGCCGGTGGGGTCTCCGCCCTGGATCATGAAGTCGGGGATGACGCGGTGGAACTCGGTCCCGTCGTAGAGCGGGGCCCGCTTGCGCTGGCCGTCCCGGGGGTCGATCCACTCCTTCTCCCCGGTGGCGAGCCCGACGAAGTTGGCCACGGTCTTCGGGGCGTCCTTGCTGAAGAGCTTCACCACGATGGCGCCCTTGCTGGTCTTGAGCGTGGCCCAGAGGTCCTTGCCGGCCTCGGCCTTCTCCATCCACGGGCCGCCGGCGGCCAGGGTGGGCGGCGGAGGAGGTGGGGGCGGCGGCGTCGGTGCTGCAGGCTGCGTCTTGTTCGCGGGCGGCGCGGACTGCTTCTCGCAGGCGGCCAGGGCAAGAGCGGACACCAGGAGCACGGCGGCACTTCGGGCGATTCGCATTCGTTGGATCCTCGGGGGCGGGAGTTCAGCGCGCGCCGGGCTCCTTCTTCGCCTCGGATTCGAGCATCGTCAACGTCTGACGTGCGGCGGCCTGCTCCGCCTCCTTCTTCGAGCGGCCCCGGGCGCGGGCGTAGAGCTCGGCGCCCACGGTGACCTCGACCTCGAAGGTCTTCGAGTGGTCCGGGCCCTCCTCGCTCACCACCCGGTACCGCGGCGACTGACGGAGGCGGGTCTGGACGAGCTCCTGGAGCCGCGTCTTCCAGTCCTCCCCGCTCTTCCCCTCGGCCACGCCCTGGAGGAGGTTGCCGAAGAGCCGGTCGACCACGGCCAGGGCTCCAGGCAGGCCCGCGCTCAGGTACACCGCCCCGATCACCGCCTCGAGCGCGTCCGCCAGGACGGAGCTCTTGTCCCGGCCACCGGTCAGATCCTCGCCGCGCCCCATGCGGAGCAGGTCGCCGAGACCCAGCTGGCGCGCCACCCGGGCCAGGCTGTCCTCGTTGACCAGCAGGGCCCTGAGCTTCGACAGCTCCCCCTCGTCGGCCGCGGGGAAGCGTTCCATGAGCCGGTGGCTCACCGCGAGGTCCACCACCGCGTCACCGAGGAACTCGAGACGCTCGTTGTCGGCGCCCCCGTCCTTGTGCTCGTTGACGAAGCTCTTGTGGGTCAGCGCGGCCAGCCCGTGCACCGGGTCCAGGACGTCGAGGCCCAACCTCTGCCTCAGGCCTTCGAGGAGCACGGTGTCTGGCGGGCGGATCGGGGCGGGCATCGGCTTCAGGTGGCGAGCTGGCGGGCGAGGGTTTGCGCCAGAGCGTACGGGTCGGCCTCCCGGCGGCTGATGGAGAGGGCCACCTCGTCCAGCCTGCCCTTCTCGGCCTCGAGCCGGTCCAGCGCCGACTGGAGGAGCAGGCTGCGCAGGAGCGCGAGGAACTGCATCCGGGCCCGGGCGCGCTCGCGCTCGGCGCGCTGCCCCGTCCGCTCGAGGAACTCGCGGTGCCGGGCGATGGCGGCCATCAGCGGGTCGAGCCCCTCGTCCCGCGCGGCGACGGCCTTGAGGATGGGCGGCTCCCACTCGTCGCTCGGCGGCGGCGGCTCGGCGGGCTTGCCCGCGGCGCGCGCCTTGAGGCGGTGACGCCGGTCGTGGTCGGTGGCCGGAGCACGGAGCGCGTGGCGGAGCTCGAGCATCTGGCGGAGCTCGCGCACCGTCCGGTCCGCGCCGTCCAGGTCCGCCTTGTTGACGACGAAGACGTCGGCCACCTCGAGGATGCCCGCCTTGATGGCCTGGATGTCGTCGCCCATTCCCGGCACGGCGACCAGCACCGTGGTGTGGGCCATCTGGGCGATGTCGATCTCGTCCTGGCCGACGCCCACGGTCTCCACCACCACCACGTCCTTGCCCATCGCGTCCATCACCCGGATGCAGTCGCCCGTCGCCCGGGAGAGTCCCCCGAGCGACCCGCGCGTCGCCAGGGAACGAATGAAGACGCCCGGGTCTGACGCGTGGGCCTGCATCCGGATGCGGTCGCCGAGGATGGCGCCTCCGCTGAAGGGGCTGGTGGGGTCCACCGCGAGCACACCGACCGAGCGCCCCTCTGCCCTGAGCCGGGCGACGACCCGATCGGTCAGGGTGGACTTCCCTGCCCCGGGCGACCCGGTGATGCCAAGCACGTACGCGCGCCCGGTCCGCGGGAAGAGCGCCTGGAGGTCCGCGGTGGCGGCCGGGTCCTCGTCGTCGATCCGGCGCATCAGCCGGCTGGCGGCGCGCACGTCCCCGGCGAGCACCCCGCTGGCGAGCGAGGCGCTCATGGCTCATCCCCCTCGAGCCAGGAGATCTCTCCGGGGGCGATGCCGAGGGCGCGCGAGGCCACGTCGGCGACTCCGGCGAAGTCCTCCAGCTGGAAGTGCTCCGCCCACTTCTTCCCGTCCGGCCCGGCGAGAAGCCCCCGGAAGGTCCGGCCACGCACCCGGGCGGCGACGAACCGGTAGCGCTCGCCGCGGGCGGTGAAGTCGCTGACCAGCTCGAGGTTGCTGCCGGCCGGGACGCGGGCTGCAGGCCCGAACCGCTCGGCCAGCTCCCCGTATCCGACGTCCCTCCGGGGGGCGGGAGCCTCTCCGAGCAGGCCGGAGAGCCGGGCCTGGAGCGAAGCGGCGTCCGGGACCTCGGGCAGATTGAAGGGCGTGCCCACCTCGGTCCGGAGGAGCGCTCCGGCCCGGTGGACGGCGAGGATCCGGAGCTTCCCCTGCTTGTCTCCTCCGAGTGAGACGCGGAGGCCGTCGACCTCGGCGTCGGCGCGGACCTCGAGAGAGCCGGGATCGACGCACGGGGCGAGCCCCAGCCCCTCCAGTGCGGCGGCCATGTCCTGGAGGCGGGAGACGTGCGCGTCGAAGGCGGCCAGGAGCTGCGCCTCGAGGGCCTGCAGCTCGGTGACCTCGTCCACGAGGAGCGGCGGCAAGCCCACGAGCTCGGGGGGATCCACCGGGATGAGCAGCTCCTCGGCCACGGCCAGGGTGACGGCGGGGACGGGCCGACGGGTCAGGGGGTTCACGACCGTGCCCTGGAGCGGGAGCACCACCTCGGGGCCTGCCGCCCCCTCCTGAACCGTGAGCCCGAGCTGCGCCAGCCGATCCGGTTCCATCGAGGAGCCGTCAGGCCTTGAGCAGCTCGCGGGCGATGACCGTGCGCTGGACCTCGCTGGTGCCCTCGCCGATCTCGCAGAGCTTGGCGTCACGGAGGTAGCGCTCCACGGGGAACTCCCGCGTGTAGCCGTAGCCGCCATGGATCTGCACCGCTCGGTGGCAGGCCCGGGTGGCCGCCTCGCTGGCGAAGAGCTTGGCCATGCTCGCCTCGCGTCCGTAGGGCCGTCCCTGATCGGCCAGGACGGCCGCGCGGTGCACGAGGAGCCGCGCCGCCTGGAGCTCGGTCTGGGTGTCGGCGAGCATCCAGCGGATGGCGTCGAACTCGCCGATCAGCTTGCCAAAGGCACGCCGCTCCCGGGCATACCGGGCCGACTCCTCCAGCGCTCCGCGGGCGAGCCCCACCGCGAGCGCGCCGATGGTGATCCGGCCCTTGTCGAGGATCTGGAGCGTGTTGACGAACCCCGCGCCCAGCTCGCCGAGCCGGTGGCTGTCCGGCACCTCCACGTTCTCCATGATCAGCTCGGCGGTGTCCGAGCTGCGCATCCCCAGCTTGCCGTGGATGGCCCGCTGGCTGAAGCCGGGCATCCCGCGCTCGAGGATGAAGGCGGTGATGCCCTTCTGGCGCAGGCCGGGCGCGGTCAGGGCGAGGACGACGAAGACGTGGCCCACCGTGCCCTGGGTGATGAACATCTTGCTGCCATTGAGCACCCAGTGGTCGCCCCGGCGCGTGGCGGTGGTCTTCATCGCCGCGGCGTCCGAGCCACTCGCCGCTGGCGAGCTTGGGGAGGTAGCGCTGGCGCTGGGCGTCGTTGCCGAACACCCGGATGTGGCTGGTGCCCAGACCGTTGTGGCTGGCCACGGTGAGCGCGAGCGAGCCGTCGTAGCGGGCGATCTCCTCGACGGCGACCGCGACCGCGAGGCTGTCCATGGCCGCCCCGCCGTGCTCCTCGGAGACGAGCATGCCCAGCACGCCGAGCTCGCCCAGCGCCTTGACCACCTGGGCCGGGAAGCGCTCGTCGTGATCCCATTGACGGGCGTAGGGCCTGACGTGCTCCTCGCAGAACTCGCGGAGAGAGGCCTGCAGCGCGCGGTGACTCTCGGGAAGGGTCAGCTCCATCGGTCGGGACTCCCTGATACTCCCGGGCGCTCTACACCGGCAACACGCCGTGCTTCTTGACTGAACGGGGCTGGAAGCGGCGCGCGTAGGCCTCGAACCGACGCTCCAGCTGATCGCGGAGCTCGTCGCCGGGGACGACCTCGTCGACGATCAGCTCCGAGGCGAGCTTCATGAGGTCCACGTCGGCCCGGTACTCGTCGCGGAGCGCCTGGACGTAGGCGGGGCGCTCGGCCTCGGGCTTCTCCTGGATCTTGTTGAAGAACACGGCGTTCACCGCCGCCTCGGGGCCCATCACCGCGATCATCGCCTGGGGCAGCGCCAGGGTCACGTCGGGCCCGAACCCCGGGCCGGACATGGCGTACAGCCCCGCCCCGTACGCCTTGCGGACGACGACCGAGATGCGGGGGACGGTCGCCTCGGACACCGCGGAGACCATCTTCGCGCCCGCCCTGATGATTCCGGCGCGCTCGACCTTGGTGCCGATCATGAAGCCAGGGACGTCGGCCAGGTAGAGGAGCGGGATGTTGAAGGCGTCGCACAGCCAGATGAACCGTGCGGCCTTGTCTGCCGAGTCGACGAAGAGGACACCTCCCTTGTACTTGGGCTGGTTGGCGACGATGCCCACGGGCCGTCCGGCGATGCGGCAGAGCCCGGTGATGAGCTCCTGGGCGAAGAGCTTCTTCACCTCGAAGAACGACCCCGCGTCCACCAGCTCGTGGATGAGGGCGAACATGTCGAAGGGCTTGTTCTGGTCGGCGGGGATGATCTCGTCGATGCGCTTGCCCGAGCGCGCCGGGGCCTTCGCCTCGGCCACCGGCGGCTGCTCGGTGAAGCTCTGCGGGAAGTACGAGAGGTACGCCTTCGCCGCCGCGATGGCCTCGTCCTCGGTCTTCACCAGCATGTCGCCGCAGCCCGAGACCGAGCAGTGCATCCGGGCGCCGCCCATCTCCTCGAGGGTGACCTTCTCGCCGATGACCATCTCCGCCATGCGCGGGGAGCCCAGGTACATCGAGGCGTTGCCCTCGACCATGACGACCAGGTCGCAGAACGCGGGGATGTAGGCGCCGCCCGCGGCCGAGGGGCCGAACAGGAGGCAGATCTGAGGAACCTCGCCGGAGAGCGCCACCTCGTTGAAGAAGATGCGCCCGGCGCCTCGCCGCCCGGGGAACATGTCCACCTGGTCGGTGATGCGCGCACCGGCCGAGTCGACCAGGTACAGGAGCGGCACGCGCAGCGCGCGGGCGGTCTCCTGGACGCGGAGGATCTTCTCCACGGTGCGGGCGCCCCAGCTCCCGGCCTTCACCGTGGAGTCATTGGCCATGAGGGCGACGGTGCGGCCGGCCATCTTTCCGAGGCCCGTCACCACCCCATCGGCGGGGAGCTCCGCGTCGGCGGTGTTGGCGAAGCTGCCATCCTCGATGAACGAGTCCGGATCCAGCAGCCGGTGGATGCGTTCTCTGGCGAACAGCTTCCCTGCCTCGGCGTTCTTGGCATGGTACTTGGGCGCTCCGCCCTCCCGGATGCGGGACCGGCGTGCGCGCAGGGTGTCGTCGGCTGGCATGCGGCGACGGGCCTTACCACGGGGGGTGCCGCGTCTGTCAGGCGTTCCTACCGTTGGGCTTCAGCCAACCTGATTCCCAAGGAGGAGATCCCATGGCGTTCTCGGACATCGTCGGCGGCTTCACCAAGAGCTACCTGTACACCAACCTCGCCAGGGACGCGGTGAGGCTCTGGAACCGCCTCGGCGACGTGGACCTGCTGGACATCGACAAGGAGGGGCTGCTCCGGAAGATGGGCGTCGTTCCCTACGCTCCGGGGCGGCGGACGGCGAGTGACATCACCTTCTTCCTCCTGGGCGGCATCGTTGGCGCGGTGGTTGGCCTGGCGCTGGCGCCGAAGCCGGGCGTGGAGCTCCGGAACGACGTGCGCGACCGGGCGATGAACCTGTTCGACCAGGCGAAGAACAAGGCCCAGGACATCGAGCGGGCGACCGCAGTCAGCTAGGTCAGCGTCCCTTCCAGGCCGGCCGGCGCTTCTCGGCGAAGGCCCGGAGTCCCTCGAGACGGTCTTCCGAGCGGAGGACCGTCTCGTACTGTTCCAGCTCGAGCGCGAGTGCGGCGTCCATCTCGAGATCCAGGCCGCGATCGACCGCCCGCTTGGCCGCGGCGACGGCGAGGGCGACCTCGAGGAGGCGTCCCTCGCTTGCGAGGCGCTGGACGAGGCCGATGGCGAAGGCCTCTGCGGCGTTCAGGCGCCGTCCGGTGAGGATGAGGTCCTTGGCGCGGCCCGGGCCGATGAGCCGCGGCAGGCGCTGCGTGCCCCCGCCCCCGGGGATGATGCCCAGGCGGACCTCGGTGAGGCCAAGCTCGGCGGCGGGCGCAGCGATGCGCAGGTCGCAGGCCAGGGCGAGCTCGGTGCCTCCGCCCAGGGCGGATCCG
>JADGQZ010000111.1 GCA_017881345.1 Myxococcaceae bacterium
CGTGTTCACCACCGTGACCACGAAGTCCTTGTAGACGTAGGCGCGCCGCACCGCACCGAAGTCGAAGCCGAGGAAGTTCACCGGCTCTCGGTTGCGGAAGTCGCGGAAGTTGCCGCCGCCCAGCACGGCCATCTGCTCCAGCCGCTGCGCGTCCTCGTTGACGATGAGCAGCGGGCAGCCGCCGGCGTCCCCGGTGAGGTCGCACAGGCTGCTCGGGGGCTGGATGGGGTTGAAGACGTGCACGGTGTTGAACTGCACGTCGTCCACCAGGATGCGCAGCTGCCGGATGCGGCGGACGGCGTCGCCCTGGAGCAGTTCGTCGTCCTGGTTGAAGGTGGGGTGACCGTCGGAGAGGAAGATCACCGAGTAGCGGCCGGGCACGTCCCCGGTTCCCCCGTCGCTCGCCGCCACCACCGTCGACGAGATGTCGGCGTTGAGCGCGGCATAGATCTCGGACAGCGCCTTGACGAAGTCGGTGGCGTCCCGGTTCGGATTGGGGTTGGTGTAGTTGAGGATCTTGTCCAGGAGCAGCGTGTAGTCGGCCTGGGTGTAGTCGATGAGCCGATCGAAGGCGGCGGTGCCCGTCTTGGTGAGCCACACCGTGGTGCTACCGGCGAAGAGCATCACCGAGAAGTAGATCTCCGGATCCTGCGGCAGCGAGTTGAGGAGGGCCACCGCGGCCAGGGCGCGGGTGCCGTCCGGATCGGTGACCGACATCGACTGCGAGGCGTCGAGCGCGATGAGGATCTTGATCGGCCGGACCACGTCGTTGGCGCCGTAGGTGCAGAACCGGCCCTGGATCACCAGCGAGCGATCGACTGGAAGGACGTCCCGGCGGCGCTCGTCGTAGAGGTAGCTGCTGGTGCACGCCGCCGCCGCCGCCAGGGAGGCGGCCACCACTCCGGCAAGGATGCGCAGGGGACGCCCGCTCAAGGGGACGTTCCGACACAGGTACCGGCACCCAGATAGTCACTGGGACGCGTGAGGCGGTACGGAGGCATGAAGTTGGCGTCGTTGATCTGGAGATCCGGTCCGGCGGGGACGCGCACGCCGCTCGCGTTGCCGAGCGAGGGTGCGTACTGCGCCCAGGCGCAGGCCACCTTCCACACGCCGTAGTCGGTGGACACCGCGCTCTGGGGTGCCTCCGCGAACCAGACCTTGAACAGGTTGTATCCCTCTTGCAGCGCGACGCTGTTCGGCGGCGTCACCAGTTCCAGACCGCTGACAGCATAGTCGTAGCAGACGCTGCCGTCCGCCTGGTCGGTGGAGGAGAAGGTGTACTGGACGGCGGAGAGGTCGTAGAGGGTGCGGTCCGGTCGGGTGGGGTCGGTCCCGGCGCGGATCTCCTCCAGGTCGCTGATCCCGTCGGAGTCGGTGTCCAGGCCGTTGTTGCTGGTGAGCGGATCGAGCCCGTAGCGGGCCTCGATGCCGTCCGGGATGCCGTCGCCGTCGGTGTCCACCAGGCCGGGGCGGGTCTTGAGATACGCCTCGGCGTACTGGGTGAGGCCGTCGCCGTCGGAGTCGGCGTAGTACTGGCACCCGGGCGACAGCGGCGATGCCGGATCGCAGCCGCGCAGATCCTTCTTCGCCGGATCGAAGCCCTCGCCCCGGTGCATCACCTCGAAGTTGTCGTCGAAGCCGTCCTGATCCGAGTCGGGGTCGAACTGGCTGGTGCCGTTGACGTAGCCCTGGTCGACATCGTCCGGGAGGCCGTCGCCGTCGCTGTCCACCTTGCGCTCGGTGACCGCCGGGACGCTGCGCAGCGACTGGACGATGAGGCTCTTGAGGACGTTCTTCGAGGCAAGCGAGCTGTAATCGAGCGCGCCCAGGCCAAGCGACTGGATGTTGCTGTCGAGGAACTCCTGGAAGACGCCGTTGCCGCGGGCGGCGAACTGCTGCAGGAGCCAGGTGGCAACCTTGTGCGCTGCGGCCGGGTATTGCGACTGCGGGACACCGGGGTAGGTGCCGTAGATGTCCTGGCAAATCGGCCCGCACGCCTCCACCGCCGCCTGGTTGAAGAGCAGCACGGTGTGCAGACGGATGTCGCCCACGTTGTACTGGGACTTCAGATTCATCAGCTGATCGATGTAGCTGAAGAGCTGGTAGTTCTGGTTCCGGTCGGTGCCGGCGACGAAGCCGGTGATCGCATCCGGACCCGCGGTGGCGGTGTCGTTGCAGAAGCCCGTCGGACCGGGGAGCTGGTCGGCCCAGGTGAGCTGGGGGTTGTTCGGGTCGGCGTAGACGGGAAGGTTGTCGATGGCGGAGCAGCGCGGGTAGGGCGTGCCGTCGGTGAGGAACACCACCACGTAGCGGGTGCGGGGGAGGAGCTCGGGATTGTTCGCCAGGGTGTTGGCGATGTCGGAGGAGATGATGGTGTAGGCGTAGTTGAGCGCGCCCTGGTAGTCGGTGCCCTTCCCCAGCTGGCTCTGGAGCGCGTTGAGGTAGGCGTCCAGGCCCACCGGCCGGGCGAAGCGGGATCCGCCGGTCCCCACCGACGGCGGCCAGACGTTCTTCACGTTGGTCTCGAACGGGACGATGGCCACTTCCACGTTGGGCAGCGGCGCGAACTGATCGAGCAGCGCCTGGAGCGCGCGGACGCGGGCCGGGGTGGTGAGGTTGGGCGGCACGATGCCCATCGCCACCAGCTGCTCACACAGGCCCGGCGCGCCCTGGCTGCCGGGCGGGTCGGAGATGCACATCGAACCGGACTGGTCGACGAGGAACACCACACGCACCGGGAAGCCATTGGGGTCCGGCGGCTGGGTGCAGATCTGCCCGCGCAGGGTGAGGTGGTTGTCGAGCGTGCCGGTGGCGGCCGCCGGCTTTTCCAGCGCGGCGTCGGTGCAAGCAGACAGGACCACGGCGGCCGCGAAGGCCGCCAGGGCGAGGAGGGCAGAGGGTCTCGGACTCACGGGTCGATCACGTCCTTCGAATGAAACGAAACCCCCGACGACATGAAGTGTATCGCGCTTCCCCTGTCCGGCCCGACGTCCGGGCACGGCGTGCTCGTATACACCGTCCACCTCGGGGGTCATCGTTGCCCCCGCGCAATGGATGACGAAGCAAGATCAGTTCCCTGAAATGGCCGCTGCTCGCTCGAGGGATTCCGGAGGATTGCGAGGCTGGGCGACGGACTCCGATCAACGTCTGCGAGGTCGATGCCCAACATTTTGCGGGGAGAGATCATCCCACACCTCCATCCACCTCCCACAAGACGAAGACCCGGCCGACGGATGAACCGTCGGCCGGGTCCCCGCTGGCCAGAGCCTGGCCAGGGAGCGTCTAGATCCGCTTACTGCCGGCGCCGACGGGCGAGCAGCCCGAGGGCGACGAGCGCCAGGCCAGCGGCCGGGGCACCGAAGGGCAGCGCGGTGCAGCCGGAGGCGGCCCCGCTCTTCGGACCGACGGTCAGGGCGAGCGAGGAGTCAGCGGTGGTGGTGGCCGGGTAGAGACGGTCCTGGTAGGCGAGCGTCGCGTGCAGCTGGAGCTCGTAGGTGCCGTCGCTGTCCGGGGTGAAGGTCGGGACCTTGCCGTCGATATAGGCGTACTGCCAGTGGCGACTGACGCTGGCCGTGCCCGAGCCGTTGACCACCGGCGCGCTGCTGCCGGACGGACGGGTCTTCACGGTCCAGGTGTACTCGATGGCCGCGTTGTTCCGGTTGGCGAAGAGGGGCAGGCGCACCTTCTCACCCGAGGCGAGGGTCATCTTGCC
>JADGQZ010000112.1 GCA_017881345.1 Myxococcaceae bacterium
GGCCGCGCGCGCCTCTGGACCGGCCGGGTGCTCACCGGCCTGGTGACGCTCTTCCTCCTCTTCGACGTCACCCTGAAGCTCGTGCATCCCCCGATGGTCGTGGAGGGCACCGCGAAGCTCGGCTACCCCGAGAGCAGCCTGCTCGTCACCGCGCTCCTCCTCCTCGGCAGCACGCTCCTCCACCTCCTGCCCAGGACCGCCACGCTCGGGGCCATCCTGCTCACCGGCTACCTGGGCGGTGCCGTGGCCACGCACCTCCGGGTCGGTGACCCCGTGTGGAGCCACACCATCTTCCCGGTCTACGTCGGCGTGCTCATCTGGGCGGGGCTCGTGCTCCGGCGGCCCTCGGTCGCGCCGCTGCTCGGACTTCCGGGGCGCGCCTCCCGATGATCCAGCCTCCTGCCATCGTCACCTTGCCCGCGCGGCCCATCGCGCTCCTCCCGCTCCGCATCGCCCGGGATCAGATGCCAACCGTGTTCGGCCCGGCGGTCCGTGAGCTGGTGACCACCGTCCAGGCCCAGGGGCGCGGTCCGGTGGGTCCGGTCTTCGCCCACCACCGTCGCATCGTCCCCGGAGAGTGGGACTTCGAGGTCGGCGTCGCGGTCTCGGCCCCGGTGACCACGGCGGGCCGGGTGACGCCCGGGACCTGGCGGGCGATGCGGGCCGCCCGGACCGTCCTCCACGGAGGATACGAGGGCCTGCCCGCCGCCTGGCCCGAGCTGGAGCGGTGGATCGCCGCGAGCGGCCTCGCCGGCGCCGAGGACTTCTTCGAGGTCTACACCGTGACGCCCGACAGCGCGTCCGACCCGGCGGACTACCGCACCGAGCTCATCCGTCCATTGCGAGACTGATCCCCGGTCGGGCCTTGTAGATGGTTGCACCTCGGGTTAATCATTTCCCAGGTCGACAACCATGGAGGACGCCCGATGAAGAAGCCACCGGAGGGCTGGCCGCAGATCTCTTCTGCGGTCTTCTACGACGACGCAGCGAAGGCCATCGACTGGCTTTGCCGCGTGTTCGGGTTCGAGGTCCAGCTCAAGGTCGAGGGCGAGGGTGGCCGGATCGAGCACTCGGAGCTGAGGTTCGGCGAGGGGCTGGTGATGGTGAGCAGCTCCGGCGGGAGCTCGGAGCGGAAGAGGTCGCTCCCCGCGAAGAGCCCCCGCGCGGTGGGTGGAGTGAACACCCAGATGCTGGCCATCTTCGTCGACGACGCGGACGCCCACTGCGAGCGGGCACGCGCCGCAGGGGCGAAGATCATCGACGAGCCGACCACCAGCGACTACGGCGACGACTACTGGAGCGACCGGACGTACCGGGCCGAGGACCCGGAGGGACACCAGTGGTGGTTCATGCAGCGGCTCCGGTCCGCGCCCCCCCGTGGCCGCTGACCTGGACCGGACGCTCTCCGCGCTCGCGGACCCGACGCGGCGGGCGATCGTCGAGCGACTCCGCAAGCGCCCGCTCCGCCCGAGCGAGGTGGCCGAGGCGCTGTCGATGAGCCGTCCGGCGATGAGCAGGCACCTGCGCGTGCTTCGCCGTGCGGGCCTCATCGCCCAGGAGATGGTCGAGGACGACGCGCGGGCGCGGCTGATCAGGCTGCGCACCGAGCCCCTGTCCGCGCTGCGCGCCTGGGTGGAGGACGTCGAGGCGATGTGGGGCGACCAGCTGCAGGCGTTCAAGGCGCACGCCGAGCGGGTGCACCGGAGCGGCCGCCGGTGACGGCCCCCGACCATCCACTGCCCGGAGACCAGGCGCGGGCCACCGTGCTGGTCGCCATTCCGCCCGCGGTCGCGTTCCGTGTCTTCACCGAGGAGATCGATCAGTGGTGGCGCCGCGGGCTGAAGTACCGCGTCGCGGGCGGAAACCGCGGGTTCATCCACCTCGAGCCTCGACCGGGCGGCCGCCTGTACGAGTCCTTCGAGGCGCGCGGGACGACGCGGGTGTTCGAGACCGGCACCGTCACGATTTGGGAGCCGCCGTCGCGCCTGGCGTTCGAGTGGCGGGGCGCGAACTTCGCCCCGGGCGAGCGCACCGAGGTCGAGGTGCACTTCGCCCCGAGCCCGAGCGGCACGCTGGTGACCGTCACCCACCGGGGCTGGGCGAGCCTCCGCCCCGACCATCCCGTGCGCCACGGCCAGGACGTCGCCCCGTTCCTCCGCATGATGGGGCTGTGGTGGGGCGATCAGCTGACCTCGCTCCGCCTGCACGCAAGGACCTAGCGACTGCTGCTGTCCAGACCCGCCGCGCGCTCGAGCCGGAGGTTCGCCAGCCTGGCGTCGAGGCGCTCGGTGATGCGCTGGCTCGGATCCGGAGGCGGGGTAGTCTCGGCGCCGGAGGTCCTCATGACGGCAACCGTGGACGCCTACGTCGCGAAGCTCTCACCCGAGCAGGCGCGCATCGTCGTGAGCCTGCGGACGCTCGTGAAGGGCGCGGCGCCGAAGGCGGCCGAGGGCATCAAGTGGGCGCGGCCTGTCTACGAGGTCAACGGGCCGTTCTGCTGGATCAAGGCGCACCGGGCCCACGTGACGCTGGGCTTCTGGCGAGGGAAGGCGCTCGAGAGCGGAAAGGGGCGCATCGAGAGCTCGGGAGAGAAGATGGGTCATGTGAAGGTCCGCACCGTGGGCGAGGCGCAGGCGCCCGCGCTGCGACGGATGGTCCTCGAGGCGGTGCGGCTGAACGAGGCGCTCGGTGACCCGAAGCGCCGACGGCCGCCGAGGAAGCGCGCCTCGAGCGCCCCCTCGGGGACGCGGGGCTGAGCGACGCCTGACGCGACCGCGGACGCCGTGCTACGTCGCGGCCCATGATCGACCACACCGGACTGAAGATCAGCAATCCGAAGGCCAGCCGTCGCTTCTACGACGCCGCGCTGGCGCCGCTCGGCTATCGGGTGGTGATGGAGGTGCCCGCAGCGGTGACCGGCGGGCGGGTGGTCCTCGGCTATGGGGTGCCACCGAAGCCTGACTTCTGGATGACCGAGGGAACGCCCGAGCAGCCACGGGTCCACGTCGCCTTCCGGGCCGGGTCTCACGCCGAGGTCGACGCGTTCCACGAGGCGGCCCTGGCCGCCGGCGGCCGGGACAACGGACCGCCCGGACCCCGTCCGCACTACCACCCGGGCTACTACGGCGCCTTCGTGCTGGACCCCGACGGGCACAACGTCGAGGCCGTGTGTCACACCCAGGGGTGAGGTGATGCCACGCTACGCAGCCTTCCTCCGGGGCGTCATGCCGAGGAACGCGAAGATGCCCGAGCTGAAGCTCGCCTTCGAGGAGGCGGGCTTCGACGAGGTGCGGACGGTGCTCGGGAGCGGCAACGTGGTCTTCGACGCCCGGGCCGCGAGCGACGCGACGCTGGAGCGCCGGGCGGAGGAGGCGATGGAGAAGCGCCTCGGGCGAAGCTTCATGACCATCGTCCGCTCGGTCGAGGAGCTGCAGGCGCTGCTCGCCGCGGACCCCTTCGCCTCTCACCGGCTGTCCGCGGAGTCGAAGCGCATCGTGACCTTCCTGCGCGAGGAGCCGAAGCTTCCGCTTCCGAAGCTCCCGGAGAAGGACGGGGCACGCATCCTCCAGGTGCGCGGACGCGAGGTCTTCACCACCTATCTCCGGGGCGCGGGTGGCCCGGTGTTCATGACACTCATCGAGCGCACCTTCGGCGACCAGCTCACCACCCGGACCTGGGACACGGTGAAGAAGGTCGTGCGCTAGGCCTTGCGCTGCGCGTCGGCCGGCACCGGATGGGCGAGCCCGCGCAGCGCGTCGGGATAGTGCTCGAAGAGGTCGGGCGGGGCGGCCACGTCCTCGCCGGTGAGCATGGACTCGAGCATCAGCGCGTTGGCCGGCGCCTGGCCGAAGTTGTGGTTGTTGTTGACCAGGTAGACGTCACGCACCCCGGGCTCGGCGGCGACCTGGCGGGCGGTCCGGGCGATGTCCTCGAGCTCGGCGCGCGGGTACAGGTAGTCGAAGCGCGCGTTCTTCTGCGCCTCCTCGGCCTTGCGCTGCTCGGGCGTCTTCTTCTGTCGCTTCTCCACGTTGGCGGCGGTCTTCTTCGAGCCGCGGCCGAAGAAGCGCATCCACGTCTGGTAGTTCCGCCCGTGCATCCGGATGTAGCCGGTGGATGTCGTGGCGTACGGCCGTAGCCGGAGCGAGTCCTTCGGCAGGTGCGGCTGGTCGACGTTGATCCAGCCGATCTTCCGCTCGCGGAGCTCGGCGAGGACCTCGGGAGCGTCCCAGCTGTCGTGCCGGAACTCGACGAACACCGGGAGGCCCTCGAACGCGGCGGCGGCCTTGAGGAGCCAGCGGAGCGCCTCCTCGTCGATGGTGGCGTCGCGCCCGATGCGCTTGAAGCTGTAGGCGAACTGGAGGACGGCGGCGCCGAGGCGGCCGGCCTCGTTCAGGACGTCGAGTCCCTCCCGGGCGGAGGCCACGTCCTGGCGGGTCCAGCGCTTCCCCGGGGCGACGAACTGCTCCGGGAGCTTCGCGGTGAACACCACGGCCGGCCGGTCGGCGACGCGCTCCAGCCAGCTCCGGGCCTCGGCGGCGGACGCGGCGCGGTAGTAGGTCCGGTTGATCTCGAACAGCGGCAGGTATTGCGAGAGGTAGGCGAGCTTGTCGAACCCACGGCCCGGGTGCTCGGGGTAGACCGTGCCGTTCCAGTTCTTGTAGTCCCAGCCCGCGACCCCGGCCTTGAACATGGCCGTCTTCTACGATGGTGCCCGGCTCAGCGCCTGCCTCTCCCGACCCCCAGCGCGGTGACTGTCAGGAGCACGATCCACAGCGCCCCCGCCCGGGCGAAGAGCCCCGGTCCCCCCCAGGGCGGCGGGCGGAAGGTGAGCCACGACAGCACGCCCAGCCCGAGGGCGAGCACGACCAGGAAGCCGATCCCCCAGAGGCGAGAGGCGGACACCCGCTCAGTAGGCCACGCAGCGTGGCGTCGTGCCCGAGAGCGAGCACACCTGGCCCGCCGCGAGGTCGCAGAGCGGGAGGGCCCGGGTCAGATCGCACTGGCCGGCGTGCATGACGCCGGGCGTGCGGAAGCACGGGTCGGTGCACGCGCTCCCGTCGAGCTCGGCGCAGCTCCCGCAGCTCTGCAGGCCGGCGGCAAGGAACCCACCCGCGGCGGTCCACCGGAAGGTGGGGCACTGCATCCGGGCGCCGTAGTCCGCCGGCCCGGAGCGGCCGTCCTGGCCCGGCGCGTACGGACTGTCGGTCGGGACGAGGGGGTGGTTTCCCTCCATGACCACGATCGTCTGGCTGGCCCCGGTGTCGCAGATGTCCCGGTGGAACGCCGCGGTCGCGTGCGGAGAGCGGTAGGTCCACGGATGCCGGACGGCGATGGCGCCGTCGTCCACCTGGCCGCCGCGGGCGTACACGTTGCTGATCGGCCCGCAGCGAGCGTCGGAGACGGTGGCGACGAAGACCGTGCTGTGGGAGGTCGCGATGTAGTCGGCCTCGAAGGCCATCACGTAGCCCGTGTAGACGTGGACCTCGCGGCTTCCGTTGGCGACGCGGACGTCCATCATCCCGTTCGCCGCGGGGTAGGCCTTCACGTAGTAGGCCGGCGACGGGGCGAAGGCCACCGGCTGGACGTAGGGCGTGAGGCTCGTGCCCTCGAAGCAGGTGCTGGGCAGGGTGGCCGCCGGGACGTCCTGGGCGCGGGCGAGCCCGAGCCAGGAGGCGACGAGGAGCGCCGGGGCGCCGAGGACGGCCCAGCGAGCGAGAGAAGCCGAGGAGCGCAGGTTCCGGGTGTTCATGGGAGGGCTCAGAACAGGCAGATGTCGCTCGTGGCACCGCTGCCGAAGTCGAACGAGACGTCGGCGGGGACCGGCAGCTTGACCGAGAGCCAGCCGATGCCGCAGCGGAGCGTGTTGGACGTGGTGTCGTAGGCGCAGATGCCGCCCCGGGCGTTCTTCTTCTTGTCACCGTCTCCGGTGCACGCCCCGACGTAGATGTTCCCCAGCGAGGCGAAGACGTAGTTCAGGTTCTTGTCGAGCGAGGTCGCCGTCCCGTCGCACTGCAGGCGGTCGATGAAGTTCTTCTGGAAGCAATAGCCGGCGTTGGCGGTCAGCGTGGCGCAGAAGTTCCAGATCCGCGCGGTGGCGAAGATCGTCCCCTTCAGCTCGAAGTTGATGTGCTTGTTGTTGTCGCGCTTCGGGTTGCCGTTCGCACAGCAGTTGAAGCACGGGCTGCTGCCGTTGCGGGTGTCGGTTCCGAAGCCGGCGCCGACCTGCGCGATCAGGTTGGCGTTGATGTTGTACTTGTTGCTGTAGGGGATGTACTTGCCGATGAAGGGAATCGAGTTCCCGGCCGGGCCGCGGATGTTGATCCCGCCGCCGGCCCCGAACTGCTTGTTGTCGACGTGGAGTGTGCAGCCCGGCTCCACGCACTGTCCGTCGTCACCGGCGCAGGCGCAGAACGGGGTGTTGCACGTGCCGTCCTCCTTGCTCGAGCCGTAGCTGCCGGCGAAGCACCAGCCGACGGGATTGGCGGCGGGCCGGACGCAGGCCTGGATGCTCCCGGTGTCGTTGATCTTCCTGTCGCTGCTGCACCGGTCGTAGGTGCGGGTGTCGGTCTCCTGGATCTTCCCGACGATGTTCACCACCTCCAGGTCGAAGATGAAGTTGACCGGGAAGATGTCGCGGGTGTCCTTGGGGATGTTCCACTTGCAGTCGCCCGGCGCGGCGCCGTCGAGGAAGAACCCGGCCGGGGCGGCGTCGCAGATCCCGCCATCCGTTCCCGCATCGGGACCTCCGTCGGGAGGACCGCCATCGCGGCCACCATCGGGCGGGCCTCCGTCGGGACCTCCGTCGCGTCCGCCGTCCGGCGGGCCCCCGTCGGGTCCTCCGTCGCGGCCACCATCGGGCGGGCCTCCGTCGGGACCGCCGTCACGGCCTCCATCGGGCCCGGCGTCGACGACCCCTCCGTCGCAGGTGGCGAGGCCGGTGCCCGGATTGATCGTACACGGGACGTTGAGGTTCCGTGCCGGGATGCTGGCCGGGGCTGCGGCGTCGGTGCTGCTGCCGCAAGCGAGCGCTGCGGCGACCAGGGCCAGCGCCGCCGGGAGGGAGATGCGGAGGCGCTGCAGGGCGGAGGACTCTCGAACGCCGGGTCGCACGTGTTCCCCTCCTCGCGACAGGAGCGGGAGGAATACACAAAAGAATCAGGAGCGAACCAGCGACGCCATGTGGGTGAATTTCTGTGCACAAAAAGCGGGCGCCTGTGACGCCTCGTTCACACGGCCCGCGGTCGGGAGCCGACGCCGGGCAGCGGACAGATCGCCTCCGACGGGGTGATCGTCGGCACCGCCCCGGGCCCCCCCGAGGCCGTGAGCCGTGCGCCCGTCAGTAACGCTTGTAGGGGAGAAACTTTCCGTTCATCGAGATCTTTACCCGGTCGCCCTTGGGGTCCGGCTGCCGCTCGATGGTCATCTCGAAGTCGATGGCGCTCATGATCCCATCACCGAATTCTTCCTGGATGAGCTCCTTCCAGGTCGTCCCGTAGACCTGGACCAGCTCGTGGAAGCGGTAGATGAGTGGGTCGGTCGGGGGACCGGGCGGGAGGGAGCCGCGGTAGGGGACCTCCTGGAGCAGCGCGGTGGCCTCGGCGTCGAGTCCGAACAGCGCCGCCGCCTTCTCCGCCTGGGCCTTCTCGAGACGCATCTGGCCGAGGAGCGCAGCCGTCAGGAGAATGGGCGAGCTGCCGCCTACCTTCTCGGCGATGTGCTTCCAGGACAGGCGCTGGACTCTCTTGGCGGTGAGGATTCTCTCCGTCAGCTCGTGACGTGTCATGTGCGGTCTCCTGGTCGAGTCGGGCTGCCTACCGCGGCCTCGGGCTCGACCGTCAGGCGGCGCGTCTTGCCGCGAGGCGATCCACCAGCGCCTCGAGCATGGCTCCCCGCCTCGGCGCGTGGGGAACGACATGCGGGGGAACGCCGAGCGAGTCGAGGACCCGTGCACAGCTCGGCCCGACGGCGGCGACGACCACCTTCGAGCGGAGCGCGGCGATGACCTCCTCGCGGCGGCCGATCCGAGCGGCGACGGTGAGGAGGTTCCTGGCCTGCGCCTGGGTGGTGAAGGCGGCGGCAGCGAAGTCGCCATCGGCCAGACGGAGGGCGGCGCGGGTCAGCGGGGCCGGGTCGGCCGGAAGCTCCCATGCGTCGAAGAGGAGCTCCAGGAGCACCGTCCCGCGGGCGGCCATGGCGTCGACCAGCCGGACGTTGCGCTCCCCGTGGTGCACCAGGACGACCGGGAGACCCTCGATCGCCAGCGTCCCGAGCGCCTGGATGAGGTCTCCGGTGGAGTACGGCGCCCGTGCCTTGAGCGAGGGGAAGAGCCCTTCCCGGTAGAGCGCGGCGACCGCCCTGGGCCCCCGGCAGACCGAGCCGCCACGCTGGAGGGCCTCGAGCAGCTCCGGACCACGGTTGAGGCCGCGAGCCTCGTCGAACAGCGCCCGGACGCCCACGGCGCTGGAGAAGACGAAGACCGCGGGCTCGGTGCTCACCACGTCGAGCAGGGCGGCGAGCTCATGCCCGGACCGCCGGCGGCGCTCGACCACTGCCGGGACGCAGACCGGAACGCCCCCGCTGCGCCGGACCAGATCGGAATGTTCCTCGGCGATGGACGATTCGAAGAGGACGATGCGCTCGCCACGAAGTCCGGGTCTCATTGCCCTGGAAGCCTCAGCAAGCGGGATGCCAGAGGGCGAGGGGCGGTTTCTCCTCTGGGAGCCTCGTTCGGCGAGGATCCTGGAATGACAAATTTGTCTGCACCGATGTTGATCCTGACAAATATGTCACGAGCCTCTTTCTGGTCACCCGGTGTCCTCGCGAGGAGGCCCGGACGCCCGGGGACGGGGTCCGATCCGTAAACATACGAATTGGTATGCTCGTAACTCGATGCTGACAAAATTGTCAGTACCTGATCCCGGTCGGCCCGGTGCACCCCATCGCGGCAGCAGGCCGAGGTGCCTCTCGAGCGGCCCGGCCGCGGCCCTCAGTCGGAGAGTCGAGCGCCGAGCATCCCCGAGGCCGGCAGCCGGGGCGCAGCGAGCGCCTCCAGCTGATCCGCCACTCCCACCGACGCGCCGATGACCAGCACCCCGGGGAGGGTGGGGTGGCGCTCGGGGAGGTCGCAGCTGCCCAGCTCGGCGAGCGTGCCGCGCCAGCAGCGCGCCTCGGTGGTCCCCGCCGACAGCAGGAGGGCCGCGGGCGTGTCCGCGCTCCACCCCCGTGCGAGCAGCAGCCCGGCGACCAGCGTGCGCGTCTGGAGGCCCATCAGCACCACCACCGTCGCCGCTCCGGGCTCGGGCGACGCCAGGACGGGGGTGAATGCCGTCTCCGCGTGGCCCGAGACCACCACGAAGGCCGTCGAGAGCCCGCGGTGGGTGACCGGGATGCCCGCGAGCCCGGGTGCCGCCAGCGCGGTGGAGACGCCCGGCACGACCTCGCAGGGGATTCCGGCCGCTGCCAGCGCCAGGGCCTCCTCGCCCCCGCGTCCGAAGACGAACGGGTCGCCGCTCTTGAGCCGGACGACGCGCTCGCCGCGGAGCGCGCGGCGGATCATCAGCCGCTCGATGGTCGCCTGCGAGATGGAGGGCCGCCCGGCGCGCTTGCCGACGTAGGCCCAGCGCGCCCGTGGGGCGTGGCGCAGGGCCGCCTGGTCCACGAGCGCGTCGTAGAAGACGACGTCCGCCGCCGCCAGCCTCGCCACCGCGCGCACGGTCAGGAGCTCCGGATCCCCGGGGCCCGCGCCCACCAGCGAGACCAGTCCCGGGCTGCTCACGCCGGCTCCCGGGCCCCGTAGATCTCGTCCAGCGCCCGCAGCAGCAGCGGTCGCCGGGCCTCCATCGGCACGCCCTCGCTCCGCCAGCGCGCCCGGAGCTGCTCGGCCGAGGTGACCCAGTCGCCCAGGTCCGCGGGCAGGAGCCGCTCCAGTGCCTCGCGCAGCAGCCCCGCCAGTGCCGGCGCCCGGCCGCCGGTGGAGATGGCCACCGTCGCGGCTCCACGCCGCACCACGCCGCCGAGGTACACGCTGGCCGAGGCGAGGTCGTCCACCGCGTTGACGAAGATCCGCCGGGCGTGTGCGGCCTCGGCCACGTCCCGGTTCACCTCTGCCGGTGCCGCCGAGACCACGAACCAGACGCCGTCGAGATCGCGCGCCTCGAAGCGCCGCCGGAGGAGCCGGACGCCGGGCTGCCACAGATCCTCCGAGATGCGCGGGGCGACGACGGTGACCTGGGCGCCAGCCTCGAGCAGACCCCGGAGCTTGCCCGCGGCGACCCGCCCTCCACCGACCAGCAGCACCTCCCGACCCGACAGCTTGAGGAACGCGGGGTAGAGGCTCATGCCGCGCTCCGCAGGACGAGCTGGGCGACCAGCGCATCCACCATCGGACCCATCTTCGGGGAGGCAGGCACCACGTGCGGGGGGATGCCCAGCTCCTCGAGGACCCGGGCGCAGGTCGGCCCCACCGCCGCCACCACCACCCGCGAGCGGAACGCCTCCACCAGCGCCGCACGCCGTCCGAGGCGGTCCGCGATCTGCATCAAGTGGCGCGCCTGGATCTGGCTGGTGAACGCCGCTGCGGAGAACTCGCCCGTGATCAGCGACTCGACGGCACGGGCGAGCGGGGTGGTGTCCTCGGGCAGCTCCCAGCCGTAGACGAGCAGCTCCAGTGGCGCGGCGCCGCGCGCGATGAGCGCCTCCACCAGCACCTCGTTCCGCTCCCCGTAGTGCACCAGCACCAGGGTCGTCCCGAGGAGCGAGAGCGTGTCCAGCGCCTCCACCAGCTCGGCCGTGGTGTACGGAGACGCGGCCTTGAGCGAGGCCCCGATGCCCTCCCGGTACAGCGCCGCCACCGCCTTCGGTCCCCGGCAGATGGCTCCCCCCCGCTGGACGGCGTCGAGCAGCTCGGGCGCGCGATCCAGCGCGCGCGCCTCGTCGAACAGTGCACGTGCACCCACGCCGGTGGAGAACACGAACGCCGGCGGTGCGTTCCTGGCGGGGAGCGTGTCGAGCAGCGCGGCGAGCTCCTCTCCCGCCCGTCGACGCCGCTCCACCACCGCCGGGACGCACACCGGCACCCCCCCGTGCCGCCGCACGAGCGCCGAGAGCTCCTGCTCCATTCGCGACTCGAACAGCACGATGTGCTGCCCGGCGAGCCGCTCCTTCATCGCGCCGCCGCCACCTGCGCCGACGGTTCGTCCACCGCCCGGACCGCGAGCACCCGGCGCTGCCCCTGGGCCACGAACCAGTACGGCAGTCCGATGAGCAGCGCGCCACCGACGATGTTGCCCGCGGTGACCACCGTCAGGTTGCGCGCGAACCCGACCCAGTTCACCAGCGCCGGATCATGCGGGAGGAAGAGCCCGATGCCGAGCAGGCTCATGTTCGCCACGCTGTGCTCGAAGCCAGCGCCGATGAAGGCGAAGAGGCACCAGAAGATGAGCACCAGCCGCGCGGTCTCGTCCTTGGTCCGGATCCCCATCCACACCGCGAGGCACACCAGCGCGTTGCAGAGCACACCGCGGAAGAACAGCTCGCTTGCCGGCGCAGCCATCTTGGCCGCCACCACCCCGAGCACGAAGTCCTTCGCCGGCGCCTTGCCCAGCACGCCCGAGGCCGCGGTGGCCAGCGCGAGGAGCAGCGAGCCGACCAGGTTGCCGGCGAAGCTCACGATCCAGATCCGGGCCAGCGCCGCGCCGTTCACGGTGCGGGAGAGCAGCCCCACGGTCATGACGAGGTTGTTGCCGGTGAACAGCTCCGAGCCGGCGAAGATGACCAGGGTGAGGGCCACCCCGAAGGACGCGCCCATGACCGCCTTGGTCGCCCCGGAGCCGGCGGCCTGCAGCGGCGCGCCGATGGCGAAGATGAGCACGATGCCCAGGCCGACGTAGGCGCCCGCCAGTGCGGAGAGCACCAGGTACTGCAGGGGGCCATGTCGAAGCAGTCCGGCCTTGGTCCGTGCGGCGGCGGCAACGGTGGCGATCGTCTCATGCTCCATCGTGTTCTCCGGGGCGCGGTTCGCGATGCACGAGGACCCGCCCGCGCTCGACGCGGACCTCGTAGGTGGGGACCCGCACCGCCGGGTTGTCCAGACACTGCCCGGTGCGGAGATCGAAGGTCTGCTTGAAGATGGGGGAAGCGATCTTCGGGATGCCGCCCTTGTCGCCGACGATCCCCCGCGAGAGCACGAACGCCTTGCTGAAGGGATCGAAGTTGCCGATGGCGTAGACCGCGTCGGCGGTGCGGACGATGGCCACCTGCTGGCCGCCGATCAACGCGCACACGCCGGTCCAGGGGACGATGAGGTCGAGGGCACAGACGTCCTGCCAGTCCGAGAACTCGTGCTCGATCGCGACGGCGGTCATCCGGCCCCCTGGGGAACGAGCTCTTCCTTCTCTTCCCAGGTGGCGGGCCGGTGCTGCGCTCGCTGCGGGACCCGGACCAGGCTCGGGTCCGGCTGGGAGGAGTTCACGAAGGTCCGGAACCGCGCCAGCTTCGCCGGATCCTCGAGCGTCGCCGCCCACTCGCACCGGTAGGTGTCGACGACGCGAGCCATGTCGGCTTCCAGCTCGGCGCAGATCCCGAGCGAGTCCTGGATCAGCACCTGGCGCAGGTACTCCAGGCCGCCCTCGAGGTTGTTGAACCACGCCGCCGTGCGCTGCAGCCGGTCGGCGGTGCGCACGTAGAACATCAGGAACCGGTCCAGGTACCGGATGAGGGTGTCCTCATCGAGGTCGGTGGCGAAGAGCTGCGCGTGCTGCGGCTTCATGCCCCCGTTGCCGCAGAGGTAGAGGTTGTAGCCCTTCTCGGTGGCGATGACCCCGAAGTCCTTGCCCTGCGCCTCGGCGCACTCGCGGGCGCATCCGGAGACGGCGGACTTCAGCTTGTGCGGCGCGCGGAGGCCCTTGTAGCGATTCTCCAGGCGGATGGCGAAGCTGACCGAGTCCTGCACGCCGAAGCGGCACCAGGTGCTGCCGACGCACGACTTCACCGTGCGCAGCGCCTTTCCGTAGGCGTGCCCGGACTCGAAGCCCGCGGCGATGAGGTCGTGCCAGATGGCGGGCAGCTGGTCGAGCCGCGCGCCGAAGAGGTCCACCCGCTGTGCCCCGGTGATCTTCGAGTACAGGCCGAACTTCTGCGCCGTGCGGCCCAGCGCGATGAGCTGGTCGGGGGTGATCTCACCGCCCGGCACGCGCGGGACCACCGAGTAGCTGCCGTCCCTCTGGATGTTGGCGAGGAAGCGGTCGTTGGTGTCCTGGAGTCCCAGGTGCCGGTCTTCGAGCACGTGCTCGTTCCAGGTGGAGGCGAGGATGGACGCCACGGCGGGCTTGCAGATCTCGCACCCCGTGCCGCGGCCATGACGGGCGACGAGCGCGTCGAAGCTCTGGAGCCCGTGCAGGCGGATGAGGTGGAAGAGCTCCTGGCGCGAGTGCGGGAAGTGCTCGCAGAGATGGTTGGAGACCTTCTTGCCCGCGCGCTTCATCTCCCGGGTGAGCAGCTCGCCCAGGAGCGGCACGCACGATCCACAACCGGTCCCCGCGGTGGTGGCGGACTTGATCGCCCCGACCGAGGCCAGCTCCTGGGCCCGGATGGCCTTGCAGATGATGCCCTTGGCGACGTTCTGGCAGGTGCAGATGGTGGCTGCGTCCGGGAGCGCCTCGATGCCGGGCAGTGCCGCACCGCCATCGATGCGCGGGAGGATGAGCTGCTCGGGCTGCGGCGGGAGGGCGGCCTTGCTCTGGGTGACCGAGAGGAGATGTCCGTAGCTCGACGCCTCGCCGACCAGCACGCCGCCGAGGAGGCGCTGGCGGTCCGAGCTCAGGACGAGCTTCTTGTAGATGCCGGAGACGGCGTCGGTGAAGGCGACGACCCGCGCGCCGGGCTGGGTCCCGTGCGCGTCGCCGAAGCTCGCGACCTCCACCCCCATGAGCTTGAGCTTGGTGCTCATGTCGAACACGCCCAGGCGGTCGTCCTTGCCGGCGAGCGTGGCCACGGCGGTGCGGGCCATCTGGTAGCCGGGACCGACCAGTCCGTAGGTGCGTCCGCGGTACTGCGCGCACTCGCCGATGGCGAGGATGTCCGGGTCGGTGGTGCGGCAGTGCTCGTCGATGACGATGCCGCCCCGCTCCCCGACGGCGAGGCCGCAGTCGCGGGCCAGCTCGTCCCGGGCGCTGATGCCGGCGGAGAAGACGACCATCTCGGTGGCGAGCACGCCGCCGTCGGCGAAGTGGATCTGTGTGACCCGGCCGCCGCGGGAGACGATGCGGGTGGTGTTCTTGCCGCAGTGAACCGAGACGCCGAGCGCCTCGATCTTCCCCCGGAGGATCGCCGCGCCACCCTCGTCGATCTGCATCGCCATCAGCCGGGGCGCGAACTCGACCACGTGGGTCTCGAGGCCCATGCGAGTGAGCGCGTGGGCGGCCTCGAGGCCGAGCAGGCCGCCACCGATGACCACGCCGGTCTGGACCTGCTTCGCCCAGAGGCGGATGCGCTGGAGGTCCTCGACGGTGCGGTAGACGAAGCAGCCCCACGCCTCTCGACCGGAGATCGGAGGCACGAAGGGCGCCGAGCCGGTTGCCAGGACCAGCGCGTCGTAGGGGAGCCGTCTGCCCTCCGCGGAGAGTACCTGTCTGTGCTGCCGGTCGATGGCCGCGACCCGGTCACCCAGGTGCACGGTGACGCCGGCGTCCTCGTAGCGGTGGGGCGTGACCAGCGAGAGGTCGCTCGCGGTCTTCCCGGCGAAGAAGCTGGTCAGGTTCACCCGGTCGTAGGCGAGACGTGGCTCCTCGCAGAAGGTGACGATGTTCCAGTCGTCCCTCTGGTCGCTCTCGAGCAGCAGCTCGATGAAGCGGTGCCCGACCATCCCGTTGCCGACCACGACGAGGTCCTTCTTCGTCATGGGTCAAGGCTCACCAGCAAGCGCGATGCCACGCGTGACGCAGCGCGGCTCGCTCGAAGGGCGCCTGATCTGACCTTGGCCTCGACGGACAACTTTGTTGGATCCAATTCGTAGAGCGACAATTCCGTCGGTCTGGTCCGACCAGATGCTCCGTGGCCCGTCGCCAGCGATCACCCCTGGTGAGGACCGCGGCACCGACGGAAGAACAAAGTTGTAGGAACACATGGCAACCACGACAAATCTGTCGCCAGCCTCTCCGACCGAGACTGGCGGCGAACTCCGGAGCCGCTCCAGGTCCCGA
>JADGQZ010000113.1 GCA_017881345.1 Myxococcaceae bacterium
CGGCATGGCGCTCATCAGCACCGAGCTCTTCCTGATGCTCTGCATCCTGCTCTTCGTGCCGGCGGACTTCGCCGGCCCATGCTTCATCGGCTTCGCCATCGGCGAGTCGCTCGGCGCCTCGGCGCTCCGCATCGCCGGCGGCATCTTCACCAAGATCGCCGACATCGGGTCGGACCTGATGAAGATCGTCTTCAAGATCAAGGAAGACGACGCCCGCAACCCTGGCGTGATCGCCGACTGCACCGGTGACAACGCCGGCGACTCGGTGGGCCCGTCCGCTGACGGATTCGAGACCTACGGCGTCACCGGCGTGGCGCTGATCACCTTCATCCTCCTGGCGGCGCGGAATCCCACCGTGCAGGTTCAGCTGCTGGTCTGGCTGTTCGTGATGCGGGTGTTGATGATCATCGCCAGCTTCCTTTCCTACGTGATCAACGAGGCGGTGCAGACCGCGCGGTACAAGAACGCCACCAAGATGAACTTCGAGGCCCCACTCACCGCGCTGGTGTGGCTGACCTCGCTGGTCTCGGTGGCCATGACCTTCATCGTCAGCTACCTGATCATCCCTGACCTGGGCGACGGCACGTTCTGGTGGAAGCTCTCGGCGATCATCACCTGCGGCACCCTCGCCGGGGCGATCATCCCCGAGGTGGTCAAGGTCTTCACCTCCACCGAGTCGGCCCACGTTCACGAGGTGGTCACCTCCTCGCGCGAGGGCGGCGCGTCGCTGAACGTCATTTCCGGCCTGGTAGCTGGCAACTTCAGCGCCTACTGGATGGGCATGGTCATCGTGACCCTGATGCGCATCGCCTACGGGGTGTCCACCCTCCGCCTCGGCGGCTTGTTCCCCGTCGCGGGCAGCGCCATTGACCCGTCGCCGGTGTTCGCCTTCGGTCTGGTGGCCTTCGGCTTCCTCGGCATGGGGCCGGTGACCATCGCCGTCGACAGCTACGGACCGGTCACCGACAACGCCCAGAGCGTCTACGAGCTGAGCCTCATCGAGAACGTCCCCGACGTGCACAACCAGATCCAGAAGGACTTCGGCTTCCGGCCAGACTTCGAGAAGGGCAAGGAGTACCTCGAGGAGAACGACGGCGCGGGCAACACCTTCAAGGCCACCGCCAAACCGGTGCTCATCGGCACCGCCGTCGTGGGCGCGACCACGATGATCTTCTCCATCATCGTGCTCCTCACCCACGGCCTGACCCAGGGCATGGAGAGCCTCTCGCTCCTCCACGCTCCGTTCCTGCTCGGGCTCATCACCGGTGGCGCGGTCATCTACTGGTTCAGCGGCGCCTCGATGCAGGCCGTCTCCACCGGCGCCTACCGCGCGGTGGAGTTCATCAAGCGGAACATCAAGCTCGAGGGCGTGGAGAAGGCCTCGGTCGCCGACAGCAAGAAGGTGGTCGAGATCTGCACCCAGTACGCCCAGAAGGGGATGATCAACATCTTCCTCGTCGTCTTCTTCAGCACCCTGGCATTCGCCTGCGTCGAGCCGTTCTTCTTCATCGGCTATCTCATCTCCATCGCCGTGTTCGGTCTTTACCAGGCCATCTTCATGGCCAACGCGGGCGGCGCCTGGGACAACGCGAAGAAGGTGGTCGAGACCGAGCTCCGCGCGAAGGGCACCGAGCTGCACGCGGCCACCGTCGTCGGTGACACCGTGGGAGACCCGTTCAAGGACACCTCGAGCGTGGCGATGAACCCGATCATCAAGTTCACCACCCTGTTCGGGCTCCTCGCGGTCGAGCTGGCCATCACCCTGCCCCGGAGCACCAGCGCCATCCTGGCCGTCGTGTTCTTCGTCGCCTCGATGGTCTTCGTCTGGCGGTCCTTCTACGCGATGCGCATCGAGATCAGCCCGGCCGAGGTGAAGGCCCCGGTTCCGGCGAAGGCCGCGTAGGCCCCCGCGTCCATCCTCGTCGGCACCCGAGGGGCCCGCCCGGAGCACGCACGCTCCAGGGCGGGCGCTTTGGGGTCGAGCGGCGACGGTCGGTGGTAAGCCCCGTGGCGCATGGAGACCCCTGCCCGAGGCCCGCGGCCCTCCCTCGCACCGATGCTGCTCGTGCTCCTCGCCGGCTGCGCCGCCCACGCTCCGGCGAGCGGCCCGGGCGGCATCGCCCAGGTGAACGTCGTGCCGGCGTTCCTCGATGCCTGGGAGGCGGTCCGCACCGCGCCCCACCCGGATCAGCTGGAGCGTACACGTCAGAGCCTCCTCTCCGTCCATCCCGAGCTGTTCGGCCCCGAGGTGTTCGGCAACGCCGACGCGCTGGAGGGGAATCTCGAGCGGCTGCTGGTGGAGATGCCGCGGCTCGACCCGAAGCTCCGGGCCCTCTCCGAGCGGATGCCGGGGGAGATCGAGCGGAGCGCGCGACGCTTCGGCGAGGAGTTCCCCGAGCGCCGCTGGGCCGGCCCCGCGGCGCTGAGCCTGTCCTTCGGCCAGTTCGAGGCGGTGTGGCGGACGGTCTCGGGAAGGCGGACCCTCGTGCTCGGTCTCGACAGCATCGCCTTCTACCGCGGGCCGTACGCACCGGTGGATCCGCTCATCCACCACGCTCTCGCCTCGGCGCTGCTCCCCGAATGGGCAGGACCTGGCCCGGCGCCGCTCTGGTGGACGGTGTGGGAGGAGGGGTTCCCGCTGGTGGTCGTCCGCACGCTCGATCCCGGGGTGAGCGACGCGGATCTACGGCTCCCGGCGGAGGGGCAGGACCCGGCGTACACCTCGGCGCTGGCGAGGCGCGTGCGAGGGGCTCTCGACTCCACCCGCGCGTCAGACCGACGGGCCGTGTCGGGCCCGGGCCAGTGGCTCACGCTCCGCGTCGCCGAGGCGGTGGTGGCAGGGCGTTCACTCCGCGACGCGGCACGCCTCTCCGGGCCCGAGCTGCGCGAGGCGGTGAACCGGGCGCTCGCCGCCGCTGCGGGACCGCGGAGCTGATTCGCCGCGAATTCTTCCGGACGCACCTGAGGTCGACGCATGCCCCGGGCTGAGAGAGCCCGAACGTCTGGCTCGTCAGTCAGGGTCTCTCGCCCACGCCGGAACCTCGGCCGGGCCCCTCGCCGGGCACCTGACCGTTTCGGCGCGGCACCCTGTGCGACAGTCGCCCGTCGACCACGGGCCAGCGGCCGTCCCGGCTTGGCGCGCTCGGGACCGCCGTGTTAACGCCCCTGCCCCGCCGAGGGAGGGTCAGCAGACGCCGTGGGCAACGCCGGGATGTCACTCTTGCGCTTCACCTTTCTCGGCACGTCGGCCGCGCAGCCGACGATCCACCGGAACCTGTCCGGCCTGGCGGTGAAGGCCGACGCGGACCTCCTCCTGTTCGACTGCGGCGAGGGCAGCCAGCGGCAGATGATCCGCTACGGCACGGGCTTCTCTGTGGACGCGGTCTTCTTCACCCACTTCCACGCCGACCATTACCTGGGAATCATCGGCTTCCTGCGCACGCTGGGGATGATGGGCCGCGAGGAGAAGCTCGTGCTCCACGGCCCGCCCCCGGCCCGGCGCCTGCTCAACCAGGCGGTTCATCTCGGGGTGGACCAGCTCGGGTTCCCGCTGGACATCATCGAGCTCAAGGACGGC
>JADGQZ010000114.1 GCA_017881345.1 Myxococcaceae bacterium
GATCTCGGACGCGGTGAGGGCAACCGATTGAATGGCCTTATCTCCAACACCCGCGTAGCCAAGACCGCCTCCCCAAGCAGAGTTCTTCACCCAGTTCCCCGAATCCAACGTGAAGGCCCTAACGAGGCCCTCCGCCGTGGCGAGATAAGCGAAAACGCCAAGGGCGACGGTGTTCGACGCAAACGCCTGGGTCGCTGGGGTGTCGGTCGTGATGCACGTCGATTCAGCGCCCGTTGCTCTTGGCCTGACGTTGACGAGCTTTGATCCGCTCGCGAGTGCAAGCGCACCCTCGAATTGACCGCTTCCCGAGATCACTAGCGCAGGCGTGCCGAAGAACGGTCCCGCGTAGCTCGAAGGACCAGGTGGGCACGAAGCGAGGCTCGTGCCACTCGCTAGGTCGAAGGCAAAGAGCTTCCCATCCGTCGAGGCCGTCGCAAGATACGCAAGTTGCTGTCCCCCGTCCCGTGTTCCAATGACGGGACTCGCCGTGATGGGCCCAAGCGCCACCGGCGCCCACTTTTCCTCCCCCGCGGGCGTCAGCGCGTACAGGCTCCCGCTCCCACCGTCGCTCGTCCCGAAGACAATCGTCCCGTCGTCCGCGATCGCCGGGGTCGTGTAGATCGGCGCTCCCGCCGAGTACCGCCACTTCCACCGAGTCACGTTCACTCCGGCGTCCGCCGTTCCAAGGTTGTTGCTCAGGTCACTCCCGGACGCCACCACCACCACCACCCCGCGGAACGCCTCGAACGGAAGCGCCGCGAGCAGCACCGTAGCCTGTCGACAGAACGGGTCAGATGCTCCCGGGCTTCCAGCGGGACAGGGCACCAGCGGAACGTCCGCCGGCGGCACCGGCCCGGTCGCGATGCCGAAGGCCTGCAGCTTCACAGAGCCACCATCCACGTCCTGATCCTTCGAGCTCACCGTCACCGTGACGGTCTCGTCCCGGCGAAACGCGTCGATCCCACCATCGGGTGAGGCCGGGTCGAGCTCGGTCAGCTTGGTCGTGTTCTGTCGCGGGCTCGGTGCGGCCACGACCAGCGAGAACGTCGGCGGCGTCTTGTCGTTCGGATTCCCCGCGGAGACACACGTCCTCGTCCCGGGGTCACACGTTCCCCCGCTCACGCAGTCCGCGCTCGTGCTGCACGGCCGCGTCGGATCGAAACAGGCACCTGCCATCAGCCCGGCACCGACGACTGCCATCCCGGAGATCGCCGTCCGCATCCTCGCCCTCCTCAGAAGCGCCCCGCCATGACCAGCGAGCCTCCGCCTGGACCGGGACGGAGCTCGACCTGCGCGCTTCCACGCTTGCCCGGATCGAGGACCCACAGCGTCACCCCGGCGGCGAGGAGTACCACTCCCGTTACCAGCACGGCGGTGACCGGCGCCGACTGGTTGCGGAGGGACTGCTGCTGCGCCGCCGCCTCCGTCGTCGGCGGGCGCTGGCCGTAGGGGTCCAGCGTCGTCCGGTACGTGTTCTCGTCACCTTTCGCGCCGAAGAACAGCGCCGCTCCGACGGCCAGCGTCACCACCCCGGCGCCGACGCACGCGTAGGCAGCGATGCGCTGGCCGGACGCACCCTGCACCGGAGCAGGTGCCACCGCCGCGGGCGGGACCTCCTGCTTCACCTCGGCAACAGCCGGCACCGCCGGGGCCTCGACCGCAACTACCTTCAATGGCGGCACCAGCGGCTCCAGTTCCAGCGTCTCCAGGTGGAGCCCCTCGGTCAGCACCGTCTCGATTCCTGGACGGATCATCTCTGGACGGAGACGCCCCTTCGGACGGGTGACCTCGAGGTTCGAGACGCTCCGCTCCACGAGCCCGTCGGATCGCACCAGCTTGCCGACGAAGACCATCTGGGGCCGGAACGGGTACACGCTCACGTACAGCGCCCGCTGGCCACCACAGCTTCGCGCGAGCTCCGCGAGACAGCGGTCGTCTCCGCCGCAGCTTCCGCCCGGCCGCGCGGCCACGAACTTCCGGGCGCACTGCTCCCCCACCGCACGGACGTCACTGCGGGCGAGCGCCGCATCGAGCTGCGGACCAAGCCGGGCCGCGTCCTCCTCGCTTCCACCCACCACCACCAGCGGGTGTGGCACCACCGCCACCGATGCCGCCCCGGACGGAGCGGCGACGGCGGTCACGGCCACCAGCACCGCCCCGGACAGCGCCGCGCGCGCCCAGCCGTTCATGCCCCCCTCCTTCGGATCGGCGGGGAAAATTCATACCATTGCCCGTCCCGGGTCGGCATCCACCTTGCTAGGTACATGCCATGGAGGCGAGGAGTCACTTCACGCGGGGGGTGCTGGTGGTCTCGATTCGCGGCTGGGTCCTGGCTGTGGTGCTCGCATCCACGGGTGCGGTCGGCGCCCCACGGATGGCGCTCGTCGCGCTCGGGGACTGCCGAGATCCGGACCTGCTCCGGTACGAGCGGCAATTCGAGGAGCGGCTCTCCGAGCGGGTCGGACCGGCGCTCATCTCGGAGCAGCAATTCCAGGCGCGGGTCGGCCCTCCGCCCACGCACACCCCGGACGAGGTTCGCCGGCAGGTCTCGACCGCCGAGAACCTCTTCTACAACGACCGGGTCGGTGACTCGCTCGCGCTCCTCGACCAGACGCTGGTCGAGCTCGAGCGGCTCCCGCCGGGCCCCGAGCGATGGAAGACGTTCGCCGACGCCCAGCTGATTCGCGGCATGGCGCTGAGCGCCCTGCGGCGACGGGACGCCTCGGATGACGCCTTCCGCGCGGTGCTGAGGGTGGACCCACGGCACGTGATGAGCCCCGACGCGTTCTCGCCCACGTTCCGCGCGCGCTTCGACAAGCTGCGTGCGGAGCTGGGCCGAGCCCGCAAGCTGCGCCTCTCGGTGCAGTCCCAGCCTCCAGGCGCCAGCGTCTACGTGGACGGGTTCGCGCTCGGGCACACACCCTCGGCGCTGGATCTGGTCCCCGGCACGTACCAGCTCCTGGTGGGCCGAACGGACGGGTTCTCGTTCCCGCACATCGTCCAGCTCCGGGAGGACACGAGCCTCCGCGTCGACCTGGCGTTCGAGCAGACCATCCCGGCCTCGCGCGCCTCGTGCCTGCAGCAACCGCGGGACGGCAAGGAGACTCCACTCGGAAACGCGCTGAAGCTTGCGCTGCTGCTCGAGGTGGACCAGCTCGTGGTGCTCCGGCTGGACAGGCCCCAGGCCGGACCGAGCTGGCTCTCCGCCGCGGTCCTCAGCGCGCAGACCGCACAGCGCACCCGCGAAGGGGGCATCCAGCTCGGCGGGGCAAAGGCTTCGTCCGATGACCTCGGCGAGCTGGCACGCTTCGTCGTCACCGGTGAGACGAGCGATCGGGTCGTGGTGGTGAACCCGTCCACCGCCCAGGCCTCGGTGCTCGCGCTCGCACCCCCGGCGGCAGTCACCGAGCACCAGGCGCCCCCGGCGAGGACCTGGCGCACGCCCACCGGCATCGCCCTCACCGCGACGGGCGCCGTCGCGCTGGGCCTCGGCGTGCTCATGCAGATCCAGGCGAACGACTCGGCCGCCAAGTTCAACCAGGCCTACGCCGGCGGCACCGCTCCCGCTCCCGGCCAGGTCGCGACGGTCAGCGGATACCGCAGCGACGCCCAGACGAAGCAGACGCTGGCCTACGTGGGGTACGGCGTGGGAGCGGCCGCCCTGACCGCTGGACTGTGGCTCTGGCTCACCGACGGGAAGGCCGGGAACGCGACCGTCATCGCCGGGCCGGCCTCGGTCGCGGTGACCGGGCACTTCTGAGCGCTCAGGGAACGTAGGTCCGGACATCGGTCGCAGTGCTGAAGACGAGGCCGGGCTTGCGGCCAAACATCACCGGCTGCCACGACAGGGCCGAGCCGCTGTCGGGCGCGGTCGCGAGCACTGTCCACGGTGAGCCGCAGTCGGTCGACAGGTCGCGCTCGAGCAGCTCGATGAGGTTGTTCGCGTTCCTCCGCGCTCCCAGCACCCGCCCACCCTCGTGTCGGGAGGCGACCATGAGCCCTCCGGGCGCTGAGCGGTCCATCGCAACGGGGCAGGTGCCGGCGTCTGCGGCCGACTCGCAGCTGCGGCAGGACTCGATGCGCGTACCGGTCCGGGTGTCGAAGGCGACGAGGCTTCGGTCCGCGCGCGCGAGGGCCAGCGAGAACCGCGGGTCGTCGGCGAGGTCGCTGCGGACGGGCGGCTCGACGTGCAGCTCCTGCGCAGGCGGCGCTCCGCAGGTGGCCCGGAACCAACCCCGCAGGAGCCGGTGCTGTGCGTCGGTGCCGACCACCTCCCAGAACTGGTCGGACCGGACGGCGATCCGGTCGGGCACGAAGCCAAGAGCCAGCGTGTAGGAGCCGCGGGTGTACGTTCCACTCACGCTCAGAAGGCCCACCGTACCGAAGCCGGCAGCGGGCTCGGCACACGAGGGGCCGGTGGGGACGACGAAGGACGCGGACGGAGTGGAGAAGGCCGTTCCGACACGCAGGTCCACCCGGTCGATGGCATCTCGCTGCAGGACCGCTGCAACCCGGAGCGCGTCTCCACCATCCGCCTGGAACGCCGTGCTGGTACGCAGCGCCCCGAGCGGCGGGGCTGGGACGTCGAGCAAGGTCAGCTGCTCGAACTGCCCGTCCGACGGACCGAACCAGCCCCAGACCACCTTGCCCGAGGTCTCGATGGCCAGGGTGACCACGCCATCCTCGTCCGACGCTGCATCGAACGACACGACGGAGCCGAGCCCGCCGATGATCCCGCTCTGGGCCGGGTGCGCCGCGGTCCAGAACCGAGCCGATCCGGGAACGTTCGGGGTCCCGAGCGCATCGAGGACCAGGCCGCCGTCCACGCCGACCCGATATCCGGTGTTGTGGCTCAGCCCCGAGAAGACGAAGCGCTGCCGCGTCGAGTCGTAGGCGCCCGTCGCTCCGGTCGGCAGGAGCACCCCGGGCACGGAGGCGCCGCTCACCGGCTCGCCGAAATCCACCGTGAGCTGGATGTCGGCCCCTCGATCGCCGTCCGCGGGCGAGAACGTGGGGTGCGGCGCGACGTCGTCGAGGAAGAACGGCACCGAGAAGCGACGCTCGCGGCTCCGGGAGTCTCGCGCCAGCAGGACGAGCTGCACATCCTGGCCGTTGAGGGGAGGCAAGGGAACCGTCAGCGAGAACAGGCCACCGTCCACCGGCACTGCTCCGGCGCCTCCCGCGTCCAACAGCTGGTAGCTCATCCCGACGAGGGTCGCGTCGGACCAGGTGGTGACAGTTCCCCGCACCTCGAGGGCCGGGGCCTTCACCGCGGCGTCCGGGGTCGGAGCGAACACGGTGACCTGCGGGCTCAGATCCAGCACGCACAGATGCGTCCCGGGGTCACAGGCCTGACCCGAGGGGCACGCCGAGCTGGAACAGTCGGCGACCGGGGTCAGCGATGTGCACGCAGCCCCAGCGGCGACGAGCAGTCCTGCAGCGATGTGTCTCGACATCGGTCCCCCGTCCGTCCACCCGGACGCCTCCGGCCGGGTTTGCGGGCACAACGGCTCCTCCGGGTGCGGTGGCTGCAAGGTCCCTTCCAGCTTCCAGAGGATTTTCGAGATTGGGTACGCTCGGCAAGGGGGTTGCAGAAGCAGAGGTCTTCATGAGGCTGGGGGCACGTTGGCTGCGGCTCGCGCTGGTCCTCGCGGGATGCGGGACGGTGGAGTCCGGGCCAGGCCAGGA
>JADGQZ010000115.1 GCA_017881345.1 Myxococcaceae bacterium
CACCGGCTCCATGTGCTGCAGGACGCCGAAGTAGAGGACCATCACCGAACCGATGAGCACCGCGGGCGCGAGGATGAACTTCCCTTGCGTGATCAGGTACGTCTTGCACGTCTCGTAGATGAGCTCGCTGATGTCGAGCATCGCCTTGTGGACCGGCAGGTTCTTGAGCTTGGCGAACTGGTAGACGCCGAAGCCCAGGCCGAAGAGGCAGACCAGGAGCCCCCACATCAGGAGCGAGCGCCCGTTGGTGCCACCCAGGAAGGCGACCCGGCCGAGGTCAGGAAGCTGCAGCTCCGCCTCGCTGGCGAAGGCCGAGCCGGACAGGAACAGTCCGGCCAGGGCCGTCCACCGGGCCAGGCCGCGAAGACCCGGGTGAGACCCGGGGGTGCGTGACACGATCATGTGAACGTCTCCTCGAAAGGAAGATCGAGGGGTTGGCCGTCCGCCTCGCGCGGACGCTTCAGCGCAGCCTCGTGCCTCGGGAAGGCGGGAGCGTGAACCGCCTCACTGTGGCGGGCGCGCCCATAGCACACCCCCGGGGGGGACTAGAAGAGTTGCCCGCCAGGGCCATCCGGGCCTCCGGGGTTCGACTGCTGGAGCCGATGAGCCGCCCTCGACAGCCTAGCGGCGGAGCACGGCGCGCAGGACGGCGAGGCTCCGGTCCAGGACCACCCCGTAGAGCAGGTGGCCGGCGAGGCCGCGGCCGATCAGGCCGGCGCCGGACCGAACACGGCGTCGGCCAGCGACCGGAGTCCGGTCCGCAGCGCGTCGAGGGTGCCGGCCGGGTCGCTCAGCAGCCGGGTGATTCAGGCGTGCCCGGAAGCTCGACCTCGAGGGTGAGCGCGCGCTGCTCGGGCGGGGGGGCTGGCTCATGGGGTGTTCTCCTCTGGGAGCGAGGTCGCCGGCTCGGGCGGGAGCGCCGGGTGCCCGAAGAGCGAGATCCGGAACGTGCGGCCGCCTGTGGCATCCGGGCGGTGGTGACGCTCGATCACGTCGGTGAAGGCGCCGAGGAGCTCGTCCAGGAACTCGCTCTGGGAACGCGCGGAGGCAAAGCGCACCTCGGTCTGGAGCGTGAGCGTGGGGAGCCTCTTGCCGGCGGCTTCCGCCCGTGGCCGAAGCGTGCTCACTTCCTGGAGGACGCAGGTCGCAGCGGCGAGCAGAGACGTGCTCGAGAATCGGTCCTGGGCCTCCTCGGTCGACGTTCCCAGCCGGCCGAGCAACTGGGGCGCGAGGACGTAGCTCCGAGCCGTCGCGCGGAGCAGGCGCTCGACGCAGTTACGCTTCCTGCGCTCCCCGACGCAGGTGAGGAGGCCCGCTGCCTCGAGCGCCCGGACGTGGTGCCCCACCCGCTGCCGGGGCAACCCGAGCGCCCTCGCGACGCCTGCGGCGGAATCAGGCTCCCGGAGGGCGGAGAGGATGCGGATCCGCGCCGGATCGATCAGGGCGGAAGCGGTGCCGGCGTCATCGACGACCTCGATCGGGACCTGCGCAGTGGCTTGCACGACTCGCACTCTCGTCAAGACAGGAAGTCCTGTCAAGCGAGCATGCGATGCTGCCGATCAAGAGAATCGATAGGAATACCAATGTGTTGAATGACATCGACGAGGTGTCAAACACCTCGTTACGCCTCGTTACGCGCCCCCGGGATCGGGGTCAAACGCCTCGGGACGGGGGCTCCGACGAGAGCCTGAGGCGCTCGAACAGCCGGATTGGCAGGGCGCGGATGACCGCCATGACCCACCGCCACTTTCCGGGGACGTAGAGTACCCGCTCACCCCGCTCCAGGGCCCGCTGGATCCGCCGTCCCACCACGTCCACGTCCGCCACCAGCCGTGGCGACAGGTTCCGTCCCGCCACCATCGGCGTGTCCACCGGGCCGGGCTTGATGGTGAGCACCGTCACCCCGGTTCCATGAAGTCGCTGCCCGAGCCCGCTGGCGTACGCCGTCAGCGCCGCCTTCGCCGCGCCGTAGACGTAGTTGTCGGCGCGTCCGCGATCCCCCGCGACGCTCGAGAGCACGCCGAGGGTCCCGCGCCCGGCCCGCGCCATCCGCTCCGCCGCCGCCTCCATCAGCGTCGCGGCGCTCACGAAGTTCACGTCCCACGAGGCCACGGCCTGCCGCGGATCGTCCCGGCAGGCCTGCTGGTCTGGAAGGATCCCGTGCGCCACGAGCACCACGTCGAGCCCGTCCAGCGCCTGCTCCGCCTCGGCGACCAGCGTGCGCTGCCGCTCCAGGTCGCACAGGTCGGCGCTCCGCTGGAGCACGACCTCGGCCCCGCGGACCGCCAGGTCGGCGGCCACCGCTGCCAGATGCTCCCGCGACCGTGCCACCAGGGCGAGCCGTGCGCCCTTCGCCGCGTAGACCCGGGCCACCGCCTGGGCGATGCCGCTCGTCGCCCCCAGCACCAGCACCCGGCGCGGCGGGCTCATCCCATCACCCGCTGCCAGAACCGCGATCGGAACGCCGGGTCGATGAAGGTCGCGAACTCGTCGAGCCGTGGATAGCCGAGCCGGAACGTCTCGCCCGACATCCGCGCGTCCTTCGCCGGGTACATTGCCCCGCCGTACGTCCGGACCACCGCGTCCATCTCCTCGAGGTAGGCCAGCGTCTCCTCGCCCCGGTTGGGGATGTCCATCGCCAGCGTCCATCCCGGGCGCGGGAACGACAGCATCCCCGGCGAGGTGAGCGGGCCGAAGCGCTTCAGCACCGAGAGGAACGCGCCCTGTCCACGGGTCGAGGTCAGCGCGAGCAGCGCCCGCACGCCCTCCATGTCCGGCAACACCGACTGGTGCTGGAAGAAGCCGCGCCGCCCGTAGAGCTTGTTCCAGCCTCCGATCGCATCGAGCGGATGGAAGAACTTCCAGACCGAGGTGCGGGAGCGGCCGCGCGGCAGGTGGTCGTAGAGCGCGTTGAACGTCCGCAGGACCCAGGGCGAGAGGAGGAACTCCGGGGCATCCAGCGCGATGGCGGTGGGGTTCGGCCGCCGCGGCGTCGCGGCCGGCCCCTCGGCCAGGTTGCCCCTGAAGTAGACGCCCCGCCCGAGGGACTTCCCGCGCGCGAGGCCGTCGATCCACGCCACGGTGTGGGCGTGGGTCTCCTTCGCCACGTCGTCGAGCGCCGCCATCTCCTCGAGCGATCGGAAGCGGATGCCCTCCGCATCCACCCATCCGCTCGGTGCCCGCTCGAGCTGGAGCTCCACCCAGGTGATGAGGCCGGTCAGGCCCAGTCCCGCCACGGTCGCCGCGAAGAGCGGATCGCCGGGGTGGAGCGTGGAGATGCTCCCGTCGCTCCGCCGGAGCCCCAGGGCCCGGACGTGCCGGCCGAAGGAGCCGGCGCGGTGGTGGTTCTTCCCGTGGATGTCGTTCGCCACCGCTCCACCGAGCGTGACGAACTGGGTCCCGGGGAGCACCGGCGGCAGCCATCCCCGTCCGAGCACCAGCTCGGTCACCTCGCCGAGGGAGGTGCCGGCCTCGGCCCGCAGCACGCCCGTCTGGGGATCGAAGGCGATGAACCGCCGGAGCGCCCGGGTGAGGAGCACCGGTCCGTCGGCGTTGAGGCAGCTGTCGCCGTAGCTGCGCCCCATCCCATAGGCCAGCACCGGCGCGCCGGTCGGGAGCGGGTCGTCGGCCCACGCCAGGGGCACCGCCTCCTGTCCCACGCGGGGGAACCGCCCCCAGCTCTCGGGCCCTGATGCCTCTGCCGACGGCTCCATCGCGCGGTCTGGCGTAGCACGGTCCCCCGCCCTGACGAACATGCTCCCATCAGGGCTCCTCCGACATCTCTCCGCAGCCCGACAGCACGGCCGTTATGTGCTGCACTTCATGGCCAAGGAACCGGACGGTCCGCCGTCCTCACGTCTCTCGCGGCTGCGGAAGCTCGCCGGTCTCGGCGCACAGCTGGGTGGCGATGCGCTCACCCGCGGCGTCAAGCGGCTCGCGGGCGCCGATCCGAGCAGCCTCTCGACGGGCACCGCCGAGAAGCTGGTGGAGACGCTGGGCGACCTCAAGGGCGCGGCGATGAAGCTCGGCCAGGTGGCGAGCATGGACCCGGACCTCTTCCCGCCCGAGATCCGCGCCATCTTCGCCAGGCTCCAGAACGAGGCCCCCCCGATGCCGTTCGAGCGCGTCGCCGCGGTCATCGAGGACGAGCTCGGGGGCAGCCCGGAAACGCTCTTCGCGGAGTTCAGCCGGGCGCCGATGGCGGCCGCCAGCCTCGGCCAGGTCCACCATGCGCGCCTCCACGACGGGCGCGAGGTGGTGGTGAAGATCCAGTACCCGGGCATCGACCGGGCGCTGCGGAGCGACATCGACAACATGGGGCTGGTGGTGAAGACCATGGCCCTCGCCCACCGCGCGCTCGACGGCCGGCAGTACTTCCACGAGCTCGCCGAGGAGCTGGCCCACGAGCTGGACTACAGTCGCGAGGGCCGGCTGGCGCGCGAGTTCGCCCGCGCCTCGGCCGCGATGCCGGACATCGTCATCCCCGAGATCGTCGACGAGCGCACCAGCACCCGGGTGCTGACGATGGAGCTGATCCCCGGGCAGACGCTGAAGACCTTCCTGGTCTCGCAGCCGGACAACGCCGAGCGGCTCCGCGTCTCGGGCCTGCTCATCCGCGCCATCCACGGCTCGTTCCTGGTGGACGGCACCGTCCACGCCGACCCGCATCCCGGCAACTTCATGGTGATGCCCGACGGACGGCTGGGCGTCCTCGACTTCGGCAGCGTGAAGCGCTTCAGCCGCGAGTTCTTCGAGGGGCACCGGGACGTGTTCCACCTCGTGCTCCAGCAGCAGAAGATCGACGTGCTGGGCCTGGCCCGCCGGGTCGGCTTCACCGTGGAGCTGCCGGACGAGCAGGCCCGTCCGCTGCTCGAGGAGATGATCCACCTCGCCGGCCGCGCGCTGCGCACCGACGACTACGACTACGCACACGACACCATGGCGCCCGACAGCCGTAAACTCTTCGCCCGGCACGCCGCGGAGTTCCTGAAGATCCGTCCTCCCGCCGAGGGAGTGATGTTCTTCCGCGCGTTCGGCGGCCTGCAGCAGAACCTCCGGCTGCTCGGTGCGCACGGAGATTTCCGTCCGTTCTACCGGAGCCTGCTTCCGCTCCTGGACTGACACGTCGGATGGCGACGGTGCGCGAGCCGTGAGAGGCTTGCCCCTCGAATGGCCCGTCGGCTCGCTCCGTTCCTCCTCGCCGCCGTCCTGCCCGTCACCACCCTGGCCCAGTCGGCCGATCGCGCGCTCCTCCCCGAGCTGGCGAAGGTGAGGGCGGTGGACGCTCACTCCCACCTCCTCATCAACCGCGTCGAGCCGACGGGCAAGGCGCTGGCCACCCAGCGCAGCGCCACCGATCTCCCGCTGCGTCTGCGCGGCGTGGGCCCGGAGTGGGTCCGCACCTGGAAGGTCCTCTACAAGCTCAACCTCCCGGACACGTCCGAGAAGCGGATGGCCGAGCTGCAGCAGACGCGCGAGCTGATGGTCGAGGACCTGGGCGCCGAGTTCTCCACCCGCATGCTGGACCAGGCCAACGTGGAGATGGCGATCGTCTCCGGCGAGCCACTCACCGGGAAAGGAATGGCGCGATTCCGCTTCGTCCCCCGGGCGGACGTCTTCCTCCGGCCCTTCGCCCAGGATTCGGCGGAGACCCTCAAGCCGTTCTTCGTCGCGGCGCGGATGTACACGCTGCCCCGCGGGCTCGACGAGTACCTGAGCAAGGTGGTGACCGGTGCCCTCGAGCGCTGGGTCTCCGAGGGGGCGGTGGGAATCGACGTGGGCGTCGCCGCCTGGCGCAGCCTCGACTTCGACGAGGTGAACGCCGAGGCCGCGCGCTCCGCCTACGGCCGTCTGGTGGTCGGGGGCGAGTTCGGTGCCCGCGCCGCGGACCTCAAGGCCTTCCAGGATTACACCTTCCGCCACCTCGCCCGGGAGGCGGGCCGGGTGGGGCTGGTGGTGCACGTGAAGACCGGCATGTCGCGCGACGCCACCGGAATCGTCGGCAACGGCAACCCCATCCTGCTCGGGCCGACCATCGCCGACCCGACCCTCTCCAAGACCAGGTGGCTCCTGGTGCACGGCGGCTTCCCGTTCGACAAGGAGACCGGCCCGATGCTCCTGCGGCCCAACGTCTACGCCGACGTGAGCGTGCAGGACCTGGTGCGCTCGCCCACCGAGCTGGGCGAGTCACTCCGCCGCTGGTTCGAGCTCGCTCCGGAGCGCGTCTGCTTCGCCACCGACGCCGCATCGGACCCGAGCGCCCCGCAGCTCCGCTGGCCCGAGCTGACGTTCCTCGGCGCCGAGACCACGCGCGCGGCCCTGGCCATCGCGCTGTCCCGGCTCATCACCGATGGGCTCGTGACCAAGGCCCAGGCGCTGGAGATCGGCAAGGGCGTCCTCCGGGACAACGCCCTGATGCTGCACGGGCTCCAGCCGCAGCAGCAGCAACCGCCTGCGGTGGGATCGGCCGAGCCGGCCGGACGCTGAGCCCCCGGGGCTGAGCCCCCGGGATGAGACCTTCGTCGCGCTTGCGTGCGTGCCCGAACCGGAGCAAAGGCCGGGACGTGGCGTTCGTGCCGGGGATGAAGGTTCGCTACGTGCTTCAGCCCGAATGGGGCGTGGGGCACCTCGTCCGGACGCTCGAGGGCGGCTCGGTGGCCGAGGTCCTCTTTCCCGGCCGTTCGCAGCCCACGCTGGTCTCCACCCGCGGAAACGCCCTCGTGGCGCACCAGCTCGCGGCCGGCGATCGGGTCCGGACCGCGAAGGGCCGGCCCGCGACCATCACCGGGGAGGAGCCCGGAGGCCGGGGACTGCGGCGGTACGTGCTCCGGTACGAGGACGGAACCGACGACGAGATGCCCGAGTCCGAGGTGCAGGCGCCCGTCCCGGACACGGACCTCCTCAGCACCCTCCGGGAGGGCCGGGTGGCGGAGGCGAGAGCCTTCCTGCTTCGACGTCAGGCGCTCACGCTCGACGAGGAGCGACGCAACGATGCCCTCGGCGCGCTCCTCGCCAGCCGGGTGATGGTGAAGCCGCACCAGGTGGGCGTCGTGCAGCGGGTGCTGTCCGCGCGCCGCCCGCGCTTCGTGCTGGCCGACGAGGTGGGCCTCGGCAAGACCATCGAGGCGGGGATGGTCTTCTCCGCCCTCCGCCTCTCCGGCCTCGCGGCGCGGGTGCTGGTCATCGCGCCGAGCCACCTGACGGTGCAGTGGCTCGCCGAGCTGTTCCACAAGTTCCAGCAGCTCTTCACCCTGGTCGACGGCGAGCGGCTGGCCCGGAGCCGCCGCGACGATCCGGACACCTCCCCCTGGCAGAAGTTCTCCCGCGTGGTCACCAGCCTCGAGCTCCTCTCGCGCTCACCCGAGGAGGTCGCCGAGGCCGCGGCCGCGGGCTGGGATCTGGTCATCGTGGACGAGGCGCACCACCTCCGGGGCGAGAAGGCCTTCGCTGCCATCGAGGCGCTCGCCCCACGGACCTGGGGGCTCCTGCTGCTCACCGCCACGCCGATGCAGCTCGACCCGGACGAGTACCGCGCCCTGCTCAGGCTGCTCGACCCGGTGGCTGCGCCCGACTCCGAGGCATTTCGCGCCCGCCTGCAGCGGCAGGAGGCGCTGTCGCGGACGGTCCGCGCCCTGCTCGAGGGCGACGACGCCGAGGCCGCCGCGGCGGTCACCGCGCTCCGGTCACGTTTCCCGGATGACCGTGAGCTGGCCAGCCTGCGCGACCGCGAGGCGCTGCTCACCCACCTCGCCGAGACCTACAGCCTCTCCGAGGCGCTGGTCCGAAATCGCCGTGCCCGCGTGGGCGGGTTCAGCGCGCGCCGTCTCCACCGACACGTGGTCGAGCCTCCCGACACGGAGCTCCTCGCCCGCGATGCGGTGCTCGCCGGGGTGCGCGCGGGCTCGGTCCGGGGCGCGGCGCTGGCCGGTCTGCTCCGCCGGCTCGACTCCTCGCCGGCAGCGTTCGCCCAGGCTGCGGCCGGCGTGCTCGACGATCCACCGACGCTCCCGGAGCGCGACGCGAAGTACCAGGCACTCCGCGCGCTCCTGGACGACATCTGGGAGGCCGAGCCAGGGGCAAAGGTGCTCCTCTTCACCGAGTCCCTGGCCACGCTGGAGAGCCTCCGCGCGCTGCTCTCGGCCGATGGCATCGAGGCGCTCGGCTACCACGGCGATCTCCCGCTGCTGGACCGTGACCGCCAGGTGGCCCGCTTCCGAGATCCGGAGGGGCCTCGCATCTTGCTCTGCACCGAGGTGGGCGGCGAGGGTCGCAACTTCCAGTTCTCGCACCACCTGGTGAACTACGACCTGCCATGGAGCCCGGCCACGATGGAGCAGCGCATCGGCCGCCTCGACCGCATCGGCCAGACCCAGCCGGTGGACATCCACGTGTTCGACGTCCGGGGCACGCTCGCCTCCGACGTGCTCTCGCTCCTGGCCGACGCGGTGGGCGTCTTCGGCGAGACGGTGGGCGGACTCGACGCGGTGCTCGAGGAGGTCGAGCCCCGCATCCTCGATCTCGCGCTGGCCAGCCCGGCGGAGCGGCACGAGTACCGGACCTCGCTCGGCGCACGGGTCGCCGAGGCCCGGAGCGCCATCCACCGGGCGTACGATCCCCTGCTCGACGAGCGCAGCTTCGATCGCGTCGCGGTGCAGGCGCTGGTCGACCGGGCGCAGCTCCGGATCGGCCTGGAGGCGGGCGAGGAAGATTCGCTGGAGGATGGGCTGTGGGCCATTGCCCGGGACCTGGACGAGCGGCTCGAGGAGACGGTCACCGAGCTGGCACGCCGGGTGGGCATCGGTGTCGACACCGACGAGCAGGTGGACGCATTCCAGTGCGCCTTTCACTTCGGGCACGCGCTGAAGGTCGAGGCGCTCCCCGGGCTCCAGCTCGGTGAGGAGCGCACCGTGCTCGGCACGTTCTGGCGCGACACGGCCGTGGAGCAGGAGGAGATCGACTTCTTCGCCACCGGGCACCCCATCGTCGAGGCGCTGTTCGGCTTCCTCCGCGACGGTCCGTATGGCCGAAACGGCTGCCGGGCCATCCAGCACCGCGGGCCGGCCGCCCGGGGTCTCGAGGTCCTGTTCCACATCGTGCCGCCCGAGCCCGAGGACACGAGCCCCGGAGCCCGCGTGCCGTCGCGCCAGCTCTCTCGCGTGCTGGACCGGAGCCTGCTCCGCGTGGCGGTGACCGCGAGCCCGGAGGGCACCCCCGCAGTGGCGCCGAAGCTCCTGGATCTGCTCTCCAGCGAGGAGGGCCGCTCGCTCCAGGGCGACCAGATCCGCGCGGCCTTCCCGGATCTGGCGTCGTTCGTGGCGCCGGGCGTGGCCGAGGCGATGCGGACGGCGAGCGACGAGCTCCAGAGCCTCCAGACCGAGGCGCGCGGGAAGCTCGATGCTGAGCGGGACAGGGTCCTCGTCCGGCTCGAGCGCGCGCTCCGCCACCAGGGGCTCGCCCCGGCGGAGATCGAGACGCAGCTCGAGCAGGAGCGCGGATACCACCGCGCGCTCGCCGCGGCGCTCGACGGGCTGACGCTCCAGCTGGACTCGGTCTGCGCGTTCGTCATCGCGCGCTGAAGCGCGCCGGTTCGACTATCCGGTGCGAGACGCCATGGTGAGGACCGCGGCGCCGTTGAAGCGCCCTTCGCGCAGCGCCTGGAGCGCCTCGTTCGCCTGCGCGAGCCGGAACACCGTCACCTCGGGCACGACCCCCAGCCGTGCCGCCAGAGGGAGGAACTCGCGGCCGTCTGCCCGGGTGAGGTTCGCCACCGAGCGGATGCTTCGCTCCTCCCACAGTCTCTCGTAGGGAAACGACGGGATGTCGCTCATGTGGATGCCGGCGCAGACCACCGTCCCGCCGGGCGCGAGCGCCTCGAGCGCGCGCACCACCAGCTCGCCCGCGGAAGCGAAGACGATCGCGGCGTCGAGCCTGGCCGGAGGCGCCTCGCTCGAGCCTCCGGCCCACACCGCGCCCCGCTCGCGTGCGAATGCCTGCCCCCGCGTGTCGCCATCCCGGGTGAAGGCGAAGAGCTCCCGCCCCTGGGCGACCACCACCTGGGCCAGGAGGTGCGCCGAGGCGCCGAAGCCGTAGAACCCGATCCGCGGCGCCTCTCCCGCGAGGCGCAGCGCGCGGTACCCGATGAGCCCCGCGCAGAGCAGCGGCGCGGCGTGCACGTCGTCGAGCCCCGGTGGGAGCGGGAAGCAGAACCGGGCATCCGCCACCGCCTGCTCCGCGTAGCCGCCATCGAGCGTGTAGCCGGTGAAGCGTGCCGCGACGCACAGGTTCTCGCGCCCCGACCGGCAGTATCCGCATGTGCCGTCGGTCCAGCCGAGCCACGGAATCCCCACCCGGTCGCCGACCGCGATCGAATCGACGGCGTCGCCCCGCTCCACGACGGTGCCGACGATCTGGTGGCCGAGGACCAGCGGGAGCTTCGGCCTGGCCAGCTCCCCGTCGAGGACGTGCAGATCGGTCCGGCAGACGCCGCAGGCGCTCACCTCCACGCGGACCTGCTCGGGTCCCGGACCCGGCAAGGGCATCTCGCGGAGCACCAGCGAGGCTCCAGGCCGTTCGAGCACCTGTGCGTGCATGATCCCGAGCATGGATCCGGACGGCCGTCCGCCGCCACGAGACCCTCGACGGCCGAGGGCCCCGGATCCGAGCCAGTGCCCGGGAGTCGAAAGATGGGGAATCCTCCCCATGCGGCCCGCGCGGCCCCGTGACATGTCTCCGCGCTGGACACTCTCTTCAACACAGGAGGTCTGCCATGTCCGAGGAACGTGAGCTGGTGGTGCTGATGACGAAGGGAACCGACCACGAGACGTCATCGGTCGGTTTCACCATCGCCAATGGGGGGATGACCGCCGGCTTCAAGAAGGTGACCGTCTTTCTCACCAGCTCGGCCGTCGACCTCGCCCGGCGCCGGGCCATCGACACCACCCACGTCCCTCCACTCGAGCCGCTCGCGGAGCTGGTCAAGGACTTCCTTCGCCGCGGTGGCCGCCTGGTGGCCTGCACGCCCTGCGTGAAGGCGCGGGGGTACACGCAACAGGACCTCATCGAAGGGACGGAGATCGCCGGCTCGAGCGTCATCCACGAGCGGCTCCTCGCCGGAGCGTCCTCTCTGAGCTTCTGAGCCCCGCGGGCCGGGGGTACGCTGCGCCCCGCGATGCTCCTGTTCGAGCGCGAGGGTCCGCTGGCTGCTCTGGCCGAGGCGTGGACCGAGGCCTCGACGGGTCGGGGCGTGCTGGCACTGGTCGGCGGCGAGGCCGGAGCGGGAAAGAGCAGCCTGGTGCGCGCGTTTCTCGGGCGCAATGCCGCGCACCGGAGGGCGCTCGTCGGAGCCTGCGATTCGCTTTCCACCCCTCGGCCGCTCGGGCCCCTCCGGGACATCGCCGCCGCGGAGCCCGGATTCGCTCGGCTGCTCGAGAGCAACCCCAGAAGGGAAGAGCTGTTCGGCGCCGTGCTCACCGAGCTGCGCCGCGTCCAGCCCACGCTGCTGGTCATCGAGGACGCGCACTGGGCTGACACGGCCACCATCGACCTCCTGAGGTTCCTCGCGCGGCGGGTCGAATCGACGGGGGCGCTGGTGGTGGTGACGCTCCGCGACGACGAGGTCGGCACGGCGCATCCGCTGAGGATCGCGCTCGGGGATGTGGCGACCTCGGGCGCGCTCCGGCGCATCGCGGTGCAGCCGCTCTCGGTCGACGCGGTCCGCTCGATGGCCGAGGGGAGCGGACTGGACCCGCTGGAGCTTCACCGGCGCACGGGTGGAAACGCATTCTTCGTCACCGAGCTGGTCGCCGGGCGTGGGGGCGCGGTCCCCCACAACGTGCTCGACGCGGTGCTGGCCCGGATTGGCCGCTTGCCGGCGTCGTCCCGCGTGACGCTGGAGACTGCGGCGGTGGGCGGCGCGACCGTCGAGGCGGCGGTCCTGGAGCGGCTACTCGGGCCGGACCTCGCTCTCGAGCCATGCATCGAGCTCGGGCTCCTTCGTCCCGCGGGCGCGTCCGTCAGCTTCCGCCATGAGATCGTCCGGCAGGCCATCCTCTCGGTGCTCTCGCCCGCGCGGGAGCGAACGCTGCATGGCGAGCTGCTCGGCGCGCTGCGCTCCGGGGTGGGCGCGACTCCCGACCTCGCCCGACTCTCGCACCACGCCGCCGGTGCCGCTGATGCATCGGCCGTCCTGGAGTACGCGGTCGCCGCGGCAGAGCAGGCCCGCGCGCTCCGCTCGCACCGGGAGGCCGCCGCCCAGTTCGCCCGTGCGCTCGCCTTCGCGGGGGCCGACCGTGCGCGCCGGGCCGGGCTGCTCGAGGCCTATGCCATCGAGTGCTACCTGACCGGGCGGCTGGACGAGGCCATCGAGACCTGCCAGCAGGCAGTGCGCCTGCGCGAGTCCCTGGGCGAGCGCGTGCGTCGCGGGGACGACCTGCGGTGGCTCTCGCGCTTCCTGTGGTTCGCAGGGAACAACGCAGAAGCGGAACGCTCGGCGACCCGGGCGGTCGAGGCGCTCGAGGAGATGCCGCACGGCAGGGAGCTCGCGGCGGCGTACAGCAACGCCGGCCAGCTCCGGATGCTCGCCGGCGACGTCGCCGAGGCCGCGCGATGGGCGCGCAAGGCGCTCTCCCTCGGCCGCCGCCTGGGTGAGCGCGCGATCGTCATCCACGCGCTCTGCAACCTCGGCTCGTGCAAGCTCCACCTCCAGGATCCGGAGGGGTGGCCTCTCATCGGGCGGAGCCTGGAGGGTGCGCTGGCCGCGGGTCTCGACGACGACGCGGCCCGGGCCTGGGCAAGTCTGGTCAGCTACGCC